>DFLI01000008.1:7905-10521 GCA_002373715.1 Bacteroidales bacterium UBA3623 | reverse complement strand
TCTGCGAGAGTGTAACGCCGGAAACCGTCCCGGGCCTCTTCGATATGCTGGACGACATCATCAGTCAACTTAAACAATAACCAAATCCCTATCGAAATGATTAAGCCCCGACATCCTAATGGTATGCCGGGGCTTTGTTTCGTGCAGGGTTGATAATGTGTCCTAAAATGAGTATATTTGTTTCTATAAGTCGAATAACAGTAACAATCAACCATATGACCAAAATCACTAAATCCATTTGCCTTGGTTTCTGCCTGCTCGCAGTTGCTTGTGGAAACCCGTCACAGAAAGAGTCTGAAACTGAATTCACCGACAGCGTGGCCGATGCACTCGCTAACGGCGGACGAATTGACCTTGAGCAGATGCGGTGGACCAGAGAGCCTGCTGCCTGTGAAATCAAGGACGGTGTCATCTCCATTACTACGGCTCCTCACACAGACCTTTGGCAGCGGACATACTACCATTTCCGGAACGACAATGCTCCGGTGCTGCAGATGCAAACCAGGGAGAAGTTCTTCAGCTTCGTGGTCAAGACGGATTTCACCCAGAGCCACCAGCGCTTTGACCAGTGCGGCATCGTGATGTACCTGGATAGCGAGAACTGGCTCAAGGGTTCGGTAGAATTCGAGAACGAGGAGTTCCAGCATCTGGGCAGCGTGGCCACCAACAATGGCTATTCCGACTGGGCCACCACGGCCATATCGGCCGATGTCAAAACCATGTGGTACCGCTTCTCCCGCCGGGAGGACGATTTCTGCATCGAGTGCTCCACCGATGGAATCAACTTCAGTCAGATGCGCGTTTGCCATATGTATGCTGCCACCGACGAGATTTGTTTCGGCATCTACGCGTGCTCGCCGGAAGAATCCTCCTTTACGGCCGTTTTCACGGATATTAAGATTACCGAGTGCGCCTGGAAGGCCCACGACGGCCAGCAGCCGGATGAATAGGGGTGGTTAAATTCCCCTTTCCCACATCTCCACCTTGTCTGGACGGATTCCCAGTTTCTTGAAATCCTCCGGACGACTCATCAGTCTTGCTTTTGCCATACACTTATCTCGACTTATTTCCGTTGAAAGTAATAGAGCCCATCGGGGCGGTGAGAGTGCCTTCTATGGCATCTCCGCTTCGTGTGCCGCGAACCTTGGCGTTCAGGCGGCGGAGCATCACCTTGGCGTTGATTTCGTAGGAATAGCCTTCGGCGGTGGCGATGCCGCTTTCAACCTTGTAGGTGCGGCCCATGAAGTCCATCGTGCCGGTAAGGGTGGTGCCATCCACCGCGAATACAATCTTTCCGCGCTGCTTTCCCATGGGAGTATTGATGAGCGCATCATAGGTGCCAGCGAGTTCCGGGTCAGGAGCACCGGTAGCGTCAAGTCCCTTCTCCTCTGATGCGGCATTTGCTGCCATCCGTGAGCGCATCTGCCTGGATGCTTCTGCCGGGTCGGTACCCAACGCTGCTTCGCGGTCGGAGGCGTCCAGGATGTAGTTGGCATAGAGGCTTTCCACTTCGTAGTGCATGCGGCCGCCGGCATTGACGAGAACCTCGCCTGAGCGAGTGAGTTTCAAGTGGCCGTTGGCATAGTAGCGGCTGATGGTGGGATAGATGCCGCGCTGGTCATAGAGTGCCTTGCCATCGGCGTCCAACATCTCGTAATGGTTGTTGCAGGTGTACTCCTGCTCGCTCTGCAGCTCATAGACGGCCTCTACGTCGCCGGAGCGGAACCAGTAACGTGACTTGTCGGGGAAAGGCTTTCCGCATCCCTGTTCGGGGCGGGTGCCTTCGATGGTGATATCTACGTCCGGAGTGCGCTCCTCATTGCGGATAACTACGTTTCCGTCCGGGCCGATCACAGCGAAGACGGGATACTGGATGGCTCCGGTCTCACGTGTGCTCACAAAATCGAAGAGCAGCACGGTGTGGCCCGCCACCTGCTGACGCCCCCAGATCCAGCGGTTCCAGAACTCCTGGTTCTCGGCTGTACCCCACTGATGGTCGTGGTAGCCGCTGCCCTGAATCTGGAGCGTGCGCCCGCCGCATACCACCGTGCCTTCCACTTTGCCGCGCGGCACGGCGCAGAGCCAGGTGAAAATGTCTCCGTTCCCCCGCTGGAAGAAGGCCGTACCTGGACGGAAGGAGCGGGCCGTGCTGGAGAGTTTGAGGTCGATGGTCACGTTGCTCTCGGGGGTTTCGATGTGCAGCACATAGTCCTGCAGGTCGCCGCGGAAGTAGTTCTTGCCCATCTTCACGTCACACTGGCCTTCGCCAAGGGCGCATTCGGCCGCATCCACTTGGATCACATCGGTCTCGCAGGTGCCGTCGGCAAACTGCACGTTGTAAAACACAAAGGGCTTGTACCCCCGCTGGGCCGAACGCATGGTAGGCGGGTTGGTGGCGAAGTTCACGTTCACGGTAATGCCGTCGGGAGTCTCGGCGTCGAAATACCACCATTCGACGCAGCCGGGAGCGTCGTCGTTGCGGCGGCCGTCCTCCCAGGGCTCTACTACTTCGGGATTGATGCCCAGGGCCTTGAAGTCCTCGGGCCTGTTCATGATGCGGATAGAACTATTCGATTTCATGGCTATCGGATTTTATTATGATTGTTTCACTTCGTC
>DFLI01000008.1:0-7835 GCA_002373715.1 Bacteroidales bacterium UBA3623 | reverse complement strand
GATACAAAGGTCCGGCTTTATTTCCAAATAAAATGACCCGGAATTATGTATTTACGTTCCGAAATTAATATCTTTGCGTTATGAAAGAAGAAATCAGCCATATTTCGTTGTCCGAAATCGACCGAAGGCTGGACGTATCCAAGAAGGGGAACGTCATCTTCAGCGAACTTGTCTCCGTTATCCGCAGCCGGGGCAGCAGCACTTATTCGGCCGAAGAGATTGACCGTCCCTACCGGATAGACGGCACGCGCCTGGTGATTGCCACCTCCGGAGAAGCTCTGTACGGGGTGAACCTTACGGATTGCCGCATAGCCAAAGGCATGATGCTGTATATTGCCCCAGGCTCGGTTATAAACCCCGTGGAGATATCGGAGGACTTTGATGTAGAAGGCGTCCTGGTGAATGAATTGCCTTTTGGCGACTTGACAGCAGCTGTACCGGAGTGCGGAGAAGCGGCAATCCCTCTGACAGGTGCCGAATTCTCCAGGCTTGAGGGAATGATAAGTCTAATCTGGGATTCCCTTTCGGAAGGAGCCGGGGCGGAAACGGTTAAATACCTCAGTGCCGCTCTTCTTCAAGAAGGATTCAGTCTCATACGTATGGCAAAGGCAGACGTCGCTGCCTCCAAGTCGTCCTCAAGGAATCTGCTGGAAGAGTTCCGCCACCTGTTGAACCGGCATTTCCTTGAGCAGCGGACGCTCTCCTTCTATGCCGATAAACTCTGTGTGAGCAGCGGCTACCTGTGCGCCCTGATTCCACGCCTCAGCGGCCGCAGTTTCAGGGACTGGGTGAATGATGCTTTGCTACAGGAAGCCAAGATTCAACTGCGGTCAACCAAGAAGACGGTCACGGAAATATCGGACTATCTGAGCTTTGCCACCTCCTCCCAGTTCTGCCGCTTCTTCAAGCGGATGACGGCGCTGTCTCCAAAAGAATATAGGGCGTCGATATAAGATTTCAGTAAATTCCTTGTTTATAGAAAAGAATAGGCCCCGACATCCTAGTGAAATGCCGGGGCTTTGTCCGTTCTACCTGCCCAACGTCCCATCTGCTGGACCGTTAGGTATGTTTTGGGCCGATTTTCGAGCCCAACGTCCCATCCATTGGACCGTTGGGCCGATTTTGGAGCAAAGCGACAGGGCCTGCAGGCCCGCACCGCCTCTTCTGAGGCGGAGCCCCTCCCCCGAGGGGAGGGGTTTGGGGTGGGGGTAACGGAAGGTGGACTTGTCCCTTCGCCCGAAAACGAAAAGCGCCTGGCAATAGCCAGGCAAGCTTTCGTGCGGGCAATGGGACAATTATCGAACCATTTTTGAGGACTTAGTAACCTTATTTTTGAAGGATGGCGTCCTTGGTCCTTGGCATTGTCCAGGCGGGGACGATGCGGTCACTTCCGTCGGAAAGGCCCATCCACCAGCAGGCGGCAATTCCGGCCTTCCTAGCTTTTCCGGAGAAATATCCGGCAAAGGTGACGTTGGCGTCATTGTCGTCATTGGTCCCGCCGCCCCATTCGCCAATGATTACGGGTACCCCAAGACGTTTTACAATATATGTGTCAAGGTTTGTGAACAGGCGGTCGATATCGGCCTTCTGCGCCGCAAATTTCCCGGCATCCCAGTAACTGTGCACCTCTATGGCTATGTGGCCGGGTTCTTCCGGAATCTGGATGCTGGATATGGGGTCCTTGAGGTGGGAGTTCCAGGTGCCGTCGCCGCTGCAGGCGCCGTAAGTGTTCACCACAAGGTTCCTGTAGAGGTTGTTGCCGCCGGTTGCACGCACTGTCTGTGTGAACAGTGCTGCGTAGTTGTATATGGCCTTGTAGGCACCCTGGGCCACGGCGGCGTCATAGTTTCCGGGGGCCGCGAATGAGGCAAAACACCAGGAGTCGTACTGGTCCAGCATCTCGTTGTAGGACTCAAAGAGGAGTTTCTCCCCATAGTCCTTGAATGTGATGGCAATCTGCTGCCACAGGACCTCGTAGCGGTCCTTTGCGGCGTTGAAACCTGCTTCTGAGGCCCTCAGCCACGCCGTGGAAGCGGTTCCTGTGTCGTGGTGGACGTTGAGGATGCAGTACATCCCTTCGTCTATCACATAGTCCACAACTTCCTTCACGCGGGCCATCCACACGGGGTCCACAGTTGTACCCGTCCACGTGGCGGGATTCCATTTGTTCTGGTTGTGGAGCGTGATCGTGCCCATATGGGGGTACCAGGTTACGGGCACGCGGATTACCCCAAAACCGGCTTCCTTGAACATATGGATGAGTTCACGGGTGGTTTCCGGCTGCCCCCAGGAGGTTTCGTAATCCTTTGGTGTGCGGGAGGTCCAGGCCTCTATCCACATATTGTTGGTGTCTCCGCTGTTTGTGTCAAGGGTATTGCCAAGATTCCAGCCGGCGCCCATGTTGAGGACTGCTTCCGCGGCGCTTTCAAAGGGGTCCGTGGCGTCCGGTGTGTCAGGCTTGCCTGGTTCATCGGGCCTACCGGACTCGTCCTGTTTGTCCTGTGGCTTCTCCTGCGGCGGGGCGGGGGCATCCATCGGCCTGCACCCGAATGCAAGCGCGGCAAAAATGCACAGTATGATGGCTTTTTTCATCACCCCTTCCGTGAAGGATAGTACAAATCTACAAATAAAAGTTTGAATTTCCCTCAAGTGACCCCGTAAATCGTAATCCCTGATAATAAATCACTTGCGCATTTTACTCCGGGAGGTTTTGCTGGGAGTAAAAAGCATAACATACTGAATATTAGCTGCTTAACAAAAACGCTACTGTTCAACCACCCACTCTCCGGTCTTTGCCGGGCCGGAGAAATGAATCGGCAGATTCTTAAGGTGTCGTTCAACCGTTTTGACGCTGACGCCCAGGGTATCGGCTATCTTCTGTCGGGTTACATGCCGATCCATTTTGACCATTTCCATTATGCTGGTGTCAATATCTTTGGTCTCCAGTTTGGCTTTATCGGCATATATGTGCAGATATCGGCTATGGAACTCATGCTTCGTTCCAATCATAAGGTCTGAAAAGAAGTCATCCAGCGGATCCCTGTCTTCGTATATGCCTTTTCTGATATTTGAGTAGTTGGCTCTCACAAGGGCGTCCCTGAAAAAGCGGGAGTGTGATTCAAAGATGGAGTTGTCCACATCAAAGCCAAGCATGCGTAAGTATTTGATGGTAAACACCGCCGTGGTTCTGGTGTTGCCTTCCGCAAACGGGTGGATTCTCCAGAGATTAGATACAAATTTGGTGAAATGCCAGACTGTTTCCTCCTCATCAAGGCTCCTGAACGGCGTGAGTTTTTCTGCGCGGAGAAGGTTCTCTACGCTTTCTTCCAGATTGTAAGCGTTGCCGTAGGTGACAGTGTCACCGTCAAGTACCCATTCGTGCTTGAGGATATTGTTCTTTCTGTATGTCCCGGCATGCTCGAACACCCCTTCAAACAAGCGTTTGTGGATGGATTTCAGTTCTTCCGATGATAGAGAGAACCCGATTTCGCCGATAAGGATGTTTATTCTGGAAGCAACCTTGTCAGCCTCCTCCGAGAGCGAGTCCTTCTCCTTGTCCTCCTTGACATCGTAGTATGTGTCAATCAGATCTTTCGCCTCGTAGGCCGATATCTTACCCTCAATGTTATCTGAGGCAACCTTGTCCAGATAATCTGAGGTTTTCAGTCCATCGACGTCCTGTAGCCCCTTTGCGGCTTGCCAGTTGGCGTACCTCCTGTTTTTATCCGGTTCCTGCTGGTTGATATACTGATAATCGTCCATAATCCTGAATGTTTTCCTGCAAAACTACAAACTTTGAGCGACACTTCCAAGCCATGTCGCTCAAAAATGTCGCTCAAAAGTGCGGGCAATGGGACAATTATCGAACCATTTTTGAAGACTTTGAGGCGGTTAATCTGCTTGGAATTCAGATGCTGGTATAAATCGTCAGAACACTCTCTTGCTATACACAAACATATGTGTAAAGTTTATTCTGCCTAAACTTCGTACCTCAGCGCATCCGACGGCCATCCCGTCACATTCCTGCCTGTATCAAGCAGGCGAATCTCTTGGAGGTCATCATCTGATAGGGTGAAGTCAAAGAGATTGATATTCTCAATCATCCTTTCCTTGTGGGTTGTCTTGGGAATAATAACAATGCCGTTCTGAATCAGAAACTTCAGGGCCACCTGCGCGGATGTCTTGCCGTATTTCTCGCCAATACTTAGCAGGGAATTGTTCCTGAAGATGCCGTGCTTCCCCTCTGCCAGCGGACTCCATGCTTCCAATGCCGTGTTGTACGGCTTCAGGTATTCCAGCATCTTCCTTTGCTGATAGAGCACATGGGTCTCGCATTGGTTCACAACAGGCATCACCTTTGCATCATTTACAATCTTGGGGAACGTATTGGGATAGAAGTTAGATACACCGATAGCCTTGAACAGACCTTGCTCATAGAGTTCTTCGAGCGTATGCCACATGACGGTTGGATTTCCGACAGGCCAGTGAATCAGCATCAAATCCACATAGTCAAGTCCCAACTGCTTCATGGAATGGTCAACTGTGCGCAGTGTTTCCTCCCTCGTATAGCAGGAATCGCATATCTTGGTCGTGATGAACAGTTCTTCACGGAGAACACCGCATGCCCGAACTGCATCACCAACGCCCTTCTCGTTGTAGTACATAGCAGCAGTGTCGATACTCCTATAGCCTACCGATACGGCATCTTCGACCACTCTCTGGGTTTCCCTCTCGGAGATATTATAGACACCCAGCCCGACCATCGGCATTTTCAGTCCATTATTCAAAACCTTATATTCCATATTACTTCTTTTTAGTATGTTGATGCCTTGGATTCAACATAAAGAATCTCGATTTATTTAACACATTTTACTCCATCACCTCCAGATAGAAGCTCACTGGCCTGAATCCGTCATTGCAGCTGATCATGGCGCTCATGGGGTTCTTCATCCAGCCATCGAAGAAATTACCCTCTCCACGTGCCAGCGCCTCCACGAATTCCCTCATAGAGCCCCAGGCAGAAGGACACATACCCTCCGGACACTTACCATCTACCGAAATCCACTGCTGACCTTCCACTACATCACAGGCATGCTCGATGGGGTTTTCATATTTTGCCATTAAGTCGGGATAAGAGGCTTTTCTTATGGCTGTGATTCTTACGTTATTCATAGGATTACAATTACTCCGGCAATGAGGACAGAGGGAATTGCCAGTACCATACCGATGAGAGAACCTTTAATATGGAACCAGTAGTCGTGGTATTCCGCGGTCATGTCTTCAGTTCCAGGGATGATGAAGTGAGAGTCATGACAGAACCAGATGCAATCCAGGACAATGGCATCGAACCAATTCACAACGTTCCAAAGTGCATAGGAAGTTAACACGCCACACCAGAATGTTTCGCAATGATTGATATAACGAACCAGCAAGCCCAAAAGCACACCAAACACAAGCAGCGCCGTTATCTTTTTAATATAGAAAACAATACCTCCCGGCTTATTACTATCATCAACCAGTCCGAGGGTTTTGCAGCGTTCGATTATAGCTGGCGGGTAATTGAATATGCTCTTTACGGGATTCCTGGACAATAGGAATACAAAGAGTGTAAACAGAGCGCAAGCAATGATGGATTCGATTAGAAAAGTCATAGTGCTTCTTCCTCCGTTATCTTGGTGAAACGCTGCATAACTTTACCATCCCTCTCGACTGTCCCGAAAAACATCTCATAAGGCCTTACCCACATCTCACCTTCACCATATAGAGCCTGATATACGACCATCTTCTCCAGGGTCTCACTATCCTTTGCAATACCCAAGAGCTTATACTTTCCGCCTTTGAAATGTCTGTAATAGTCTGCCATACTGCGAAGATAGTGAAAATGGTCGGTTAATCCATGGCACGGCCGGAAAACGGTGGCCGATAATACCTTCTGTCGTCGCAGGTGGTGCCGAGCACCGTCGCCGGTGGAATCGGATGCCGTCGCAGGTGATGCCGGGCATTGTCTCAGGTCAGCGAAAAGGCCGATGACCCGCGACGCGAATCGGCCTCTCAGTGCATATGCCGTCGCCGGTCCGTGTACGGGGCTGTGTTTCTGGCGCAGGTCTCCCGGCCTTTTGGCGCAGGTCCGAAAAAAGTGTGAGTACCTGCGCCACTGTAGGCCACAGAACGCAGATTTGCGGCGCAGGTCCTTCACAAAAAATCCGACCTGCGCCATCCGGGATTTCACCTGCGCCACCCCGACAATTTGCGGACCGGGGACGCTCCGTGCCCGGACCTGCGACGTCTCTTCACCACTATCGCGAAAGCCCGGCCAAAGCTGAATCGGAGGACTTCGGAGCAAAGCGATTGAGCCTGCAGGCGAACGGCGTCTTCTGACGCCGAGTCCCTCCCCCGAGGGGAGGGGTTTGGGGTGGGGGTAACGGAAGGTGGACTTGTCCCTTCGCCCGAAAACGAAAAGCGCCTGGCAATAGCCAGGCAAGCTTTCGTGCGGGTGAAGGGACTCGAACCCATACGCCGTAAGGCACCAGATCCTAAGTCTGGGTTGTCTACCAATTCCAACACACCCGCATGGGGATGCAAAGATAGAAAAAAAAAGATTCCCGGTCAAGCCGGGAATGACGGAAGGTTCGTCAAGGCTTCATCAGTTCCACGCAAGCCCAGTCTTCCCGTTCGGAAGAGCCTACCCAGGTGAGGCCCAGGGCCTCGGTGGCCAAACGGATGGCGGGGACATCGGCCGTGTAGAAGCCGCTCAGGAGCATGTGCCCACCCCGGCGCAGGGAGCGGTAATATGTGGGTAAATCCTGCAGGATGATGTTACGATGGATGTTGGCCAGCAGCACATCGTAGGTGGCCATTTGGAGCAGCGAAGCATCTCCGCAGGCGGTTTCCACCCGCGTGCCCACCTTGTTCCAGCGGCAGTTGCCCCAGGCGGAACGCGCCGCCACGGCATCAATGTCCACGGCAAACACCTTGCGGGCGCGCATCTTGGCGGCCAGAATGGCCAGGATGGCCGTGCCGCAGCCCATGTCTACTACCGAGCGGCCGCGGATATACTCTTCCAGGCCCAGCATGCGCTGCATCATCATGAAGGTGGTGTGATGGTAGCCGGTGCCAAAGGCCATGCGGGGGTCTATCCAGATATTGAAGCGTGTGCGGGGCACGTTCTCGTTGAACTTGGCTTTTACCGTAACGGTGCCGTCCACCACGATGGGTTGGAACCCCGCCTCCCAGGTTCTGTTCCAGTTCTGCCCCTGTACCAGCACGGCGGTAAAGCCGGTGGCCACAGGGTAACCGCTCAAAACAACCCTCACATCAGAGGGCCGATAAGCCTCCTTCTGGATATAGCACTTCAAAAAAGGCTCTTCCACCACAAAGGAATCGAAGGGGAGGTCGGAAAGCTCGGCCTCCAAAATCTCGGCCATCTCTTCGCTGAAAGGTTCCAGTTTGACGCTTACTTCAATGTATTCTTCACTGTTCATGGGCGGCTTCTTTCTGGAGGCGGATGACCTCCTGTTTAAGGGCTTCGCGGCGGGAGGTAACGGTGTCCGAGACCTCTTCCACCAGGGCGGTTAAGCCGTCGGTGGCGGGCGCTTCTTCCTCTGTGGGAACACTGTCCTGGGCATCGGAAAGGCTGGCCATCTGCGTGGCGGCATTGCGGTTTTCCTCCATGGCCTTCTCAACGCCCAGTTCAAAGATATTGTGAATGGCAGCT
The DNA here is from genome assembly GCA_002373715.1 of Bacteroidales bacterium UBA3623. Classification (GTDB taxonomy): domain Bacteria; phylum Bacteroidota; class Bacteroidia; order Bacteroidales; family UBA932; genus Cryptobacteroides. The sequence goes on along the minus strand of DFLI01000008.1, from coordinate 121 downwards.
ACCAGGCTGAACTGTACATTGTCCAGTTGCTTGGTGTATACCGGCACATTGGCGCTGCGGTACTTGGCCGTTGTAAGGCCGTAGTGCACGTGGTCAAAGTCCGGGCCCCAGGCGTTGATGC
>DFLI01000128.1:20316-20633 GCA_002373715.1 Bacteroidales bacterium UBA3623 | reverse complement strand
GCAGTGAAGCCGGAGAGGAAGTAGTACTTGGTCTGCTCAGGGGTGAGGATGGAAACCGGAGGCAGTACGCCGAAGGCATCTGCGCTGAGGAAGATCACCTGCTTGGCTGCGGGGCCGTGGCTGTCCGGACGCACGATCTTCTCGATGTGGTAGATAGGATAGCTGACGCGGGTGTTCTCGGTGACGGACTTGTCGTTGAAGTCAATCTTGCCGTTCTTGTCCACGGTTACGTTCTCCAGGAGAGCGTCGCGACGGATGGCATTGTAGATATCGGGCTCGGACTCCTTGTCCAGCTTGATAACCTTGGCGTAGCAGCC
>DFLI01000128.1:20042-20207 GCA_002373715.1 Bacteroidales bacterium UBA3623 | reverse complement strand
CGTCGTCACCGATGAGGAGACGCTTAGGATCGGTGGAGAGGGTGGTCTTGCCGGTACCGGACAGGCCGAAGAAGATGGCGGTGTTTTCACCGTTCATATCCGTGTTGGCGGAGCAGTGCATGGCGGCGATGCCCTTCAGAGGGAGGTAGTAGTTCATCATGGAGA
>DFLI01000128.1:0-19948 GCA_002373715.1 Bacteroidales bacterium UBA3623 | reverse complement strand
ACCAGGTGTTCAGGATAACCTGCTCCTTGGAGGTAACGTTGAAGGCAACGCAGGTTTCGGAGCGGAGACCCAGTTCCTTGTAGTTCTCCACCTTGGCCTTGGCGGCGCAGTAAACCACGAAATCGGGCTCCTGGTCGAATTCCTTCTGGTTCTTGGGACGGATGAACATATTGGTCACGAAGTGAGCCTGCCAGGCCACCTCCATAATGAAGCGAACCTTCATACGGGTGTCTGCGTGGGTGCCGCAGAAACCGTCCACAACGAACAGACGCTTGCCGCTGAGCTGCTGCTGGGCAAGTTTCTTGACAGCCTTCCAAGTGGAAACGGACATTTTGTGGTTGTCGTTGGGATACTCATCGGTGGTCCACCAGATTTCACCCTTCTTGCCTTCCTTGGTGGTGTTGTCATAGACAATGTACTTGTCTTTAGGGGAACGGCCGGTGTAAACACCCGTCATCACGTTGATGGCGCCGAGTTCGGTAACCTGACCCTTGTCAAAACCCTCGAGACCGGGCTTGGTCTCTTCGTTGTAAAGAACCTCGTACGTGGGGTTGTAAAGGATTTCCTTCACACCCTTGATGCCGTACTTTCTGAGATCGATGTTTGCCATATAAATATTTGTGTTAGTTATAAATTTTCTATCCTACAAAGTTACTGATATTCCCTTACTTTTCCAAATGAACGGCCAGCCTTTTTCGGAGGGCATCGGCCTGGGTGAGACTCTCCAGTTTTTCGGCCTCTTCCAGCCAACGGGAAGAGATTTCGTAGTCTCCCATCAGGTAGAATACCTGGGCCATGTTGAAGCAGGCGCAGGCCCTCTTGAGGTTGCTGCCATTTTTCACCAGCGGTTCCCAGCCCTGCACGGCCTTGGCGAAGTTGCCGTCGGCCACATCCTGCAGCGGGGTGAACCAGCTTTCGGAGGAGAAATCGTCAAAATAGTAGAAGCTGAAAGTTTCGGTTACCCAGTTGGACCGGAAGCGGCGGGCTATGCGGGTGCCCACTTCTTCGGCCTGACCGCCCAGCTCTTCGGGCGAGCAGTCCTTAAGCACGGCGGCACCGTGATACCGCTTCACCGCATCTGCACCCATGCTGTCGTAAAGGTAGATGTGGGATTCCATGGGTACATCGGCCTTTCCGCTTTCCGGCAGCGGAGCCACCTTGCTGGAGATGAGGAAGACGACGTCTCCGCCGGTTTCCATCACCAGCGTGTGCATCAAATCTACTCCAATGCTGTCCGGCGTGGGGATACGGCTTAGGCCGATAACCTCCTCTCCGCCAAAATAATCTTCCTCCAGAGCGCGGGCCAGGGCCGATGCGGCCTGCCGGTCAAAAAGGGAGTCTACGGCATTGGAGCCGTCCATGTACACGATGGAAGCAGTTTTTCCCACCAGGGAGAGGCCGGCATCGGAGGGCTGACGCACCTCCAGGAACAACGGATAAACCTGCGGGGAGCAGGCCGCCAGCGCAAGGGCGGCTGCCAGGATCCAGGAATGCTTTAACATATTACTTCTGCACTTAAGTCGTAATCGTCGGCCGCCGTTATGCGAACGCTGAGGAACCTTCCCACCAGGGATTGAGGCTGGGCGCCGCCAAAGGCATCGGCCGAATATTTTACCAGGATTTCACCGTCTACCTCGGGGCTTTCGAATTCGCTCCGGCATACCAGAATGCCGTCTGAGAAGCCGTCTACCAGCACGCGGGTTTCGGTGCCAATCCGGGACTGATTGTATGCAAGAGAAATGCCACGCTGCACTTCCATCAGCTCATTCAGACGCTTTTGTTTGACAGAAGGTCGAATGCTGTCTTTGAAGTGCTCTGCGCCGAAGGTTCCCTCCTCTTCGGAATAGGTAAATGCACCCATTCGCTGGAAGCGGGCTTCCTTCACAAACTCTACCAGTTCCTTGAAGCAGGCCTCGGTTTCTCCGGGATGGCCCACGATGAGGGTGGTGCGGAGGGCAACGCCCGGCACCTTCTCCCGCATGCGGCGGATGAGTTCTCGCGTCCAGGCGCCGTCTACGTGGCGGTGCATTTTGTCCAGCACGGCGTCTGCCACATGCTGCAGCGGAATATCCATATACCGGCACACCTTGGGGTTGGAAGCCATTTCTTCCAACACATCCTCCGGGAAATCGGCCGGGTAAGAGTAGTGGATGCGCATCCATTCGATGCCTTCTACCTCAGAGAGCTTACGGAGTAACTCCGCCAGGCAGCGCTTGCCATACAGGTCCAGACCGTAGTAGGTGGTGTCCTGGGCTATGATAATGAGCTCCTTAACGCCCTTTTCGGCCAGAGAACGGGCCTCGGCCACCAGGGTTTCCATGGGCACGGAGATGTGCTTGCCGCGGATGAAGGGAATGGCGCAGTAAGAGCAGCGACGGTCGCAGCCCTCGGAAATTTTCAGGTATGCATAGGGCTTGTACTCCCCTTCCATCAGGCGGCCGTGCCGAAGGGCCGGATTGGGTTTGCAACCCAGAGCCCGGATGAGAGGGTCCAAATCCCTTGCGCCGAACCAGCCGTCCACCTCGGGAATGAGGCCGGGCATCTCGCTGGCATACCGCTGGGACAGGCAGCCAAAAACAAGCAAGCGGCCCACCTCACCTGCTGCCTTCCGCTGCGCGGCGGCCAGAATGGTGTTGATGGACTGCTCCTTGGCATCTCCGATGAAGCCGCAGGTATTGATGAGGAGAACGTCTACCGGGCACTGTTCCCCTTCCGGTACAATTTCATAGGAATCCTGTACCTGGAACAGCAGGTGCTCGGTGTCTACGGTGTTCTTCGAGCACCCCAGGGTTATGACCTGGAGTTTGGGCATCTTAGGCCTCCTTCTGGGCCTCGGCCTCACGCTCCTCGTCCGTCACAAAATCCAGGGAGGCGTAGTTCTTGAGCTGGTTGTACCACTCGCACACTTTCTTCATGTGGGAGGTATAGAAGCGTTCGCCGTCGTAGTTGGGAACGGCCTTGGCAAAAAGGGCGGTGAACTCTGCAGGGGCAGCCTTGGCGCCGGGGGCATCGGCCTCCTTGAGCACGTCGTGCATCTTGGCGAAGACTTCCTTGAGCTTCATCTCACCCTCGGAGGTGTAGATGGAAATGTCTTCCAGGGTGGTGATGCCGGCGTTGGCGCTAAAGTTGGAGCGCTTCTTGTCTTCGAAGCTTTCTACGATGGCGCCGGTGCGGGACTGGGCGATATAGTTGAAAAGTCCGTGCTGACCACGGATAGACAGGGTTTTTGCGAGATCGGTTTTGCTCATAGCAATCTTATCAAATAAGAAAAGTTTAATTAAATATGAATCAAATCAATATGCCAGACACTTTTCACACAAGCCCTCCCTGCGTTCGCCCACGTTGCCCCATCCCTAAATCCCTTCCCTCGGGGAAGGGACTTCCTTTCACCCTTCGGGCTCAGAATGCGCAAAAGTGACTAACTTGCAAATATAGCCATTTTTGTCGAAAAACAGTTGATCTACCTTGTCTGATAATTCTTCTGCGTCTCCACTATTATCCAACCGGATGTACTCCGTCTTTCCTTCCGGATTACACTGAGCTTTCATACGCCGGAGTACCTCCTCGCGGGTGGAGCCGTCACGGGCCATCACCCGGCTGATGCGGAGCTCCTGAGGGGCCTCCACCAGCACCACGACATCGGCCAGGCCGTCAAACAGGGGTTTGGAAAGGATAATGGCCGATTCCAGCGCCACGAAGGGAGCCTTCTGGTGGGAGCGCCAGCGCTTGAAATCCAGCAGGAGGATGGGGTAAACGATGCCTTCGAGGGTTTCGCGGGCCGCCGGGTCCGAAAAGATGATGGCGGCCAGGCGGGTCTTGTCCAGGGTGCCATCGGCCCGCCTCAAAGGGCTGCCGAGAGCCTTTTCCAGCTTGGGAACAAGGCTGCGGCGGCAGGAGTACAATTCCTTTACGCGGGAGTCGCAGTCATATACAGGAATGCCCCGCTCCCGGAGCAGGGCGCATACGGCCGATTTGCCGCTTCCAATGCCGCCTGTGACAATGACGGTGAGCATCAGCGCACCTCTATACAGTCAAATACCTCCGGCTCTACGCGGTACTCCAGCACGCCGGCGGGCTTGCTCAGCACGCGCGGGGCGCATCGGCCCGAAAGGGAAGAACTGAAGTCTCTCCAATCTACGTACAGCTTGAAAGAGGCCAGAGGATCTTTGCCGATGGGAAAGGCACAGCGCAGATAAACCTGGGCTGTGGGAGGATACACCTGCAGGGAATGGCCGGCCGGGGCGTTCAGCACTTCCACGGGAATGGTGGCCGACAGTTCCACATAGCGGGAGACGGGAAGCTCGTAGCTTACTTCGTCGGCCGACATACGGAGATTCTTGATGGGGTTCAGTTTGAGCAGGCCATGCTGGGAGCTGTTCAGGTCTGAGAGTAGCAGACGCGAAGTGGTTACCTTCTCTATACCGTCCAGCCGTTCCTGAGGGCCGTATATCGTGATGGAATCCGGAGACACGCGGAACGGGCCGCTCTGCATGTACTGGGAACGGCAGCTCACGCTCAGGGGCACGTCTACGGGCACTTTCTTGTGATTTTCCACCGGGAAGATGAAACGGAGGGTGTCCGTGATGAAGGCTTCCACCTTGGCATCTTCTCCGAAGAACTGGTCCACATAGGAGTTCTTGACGCCGCCTATGACGCAGTACTCACCGGGAGCGGTGCGCCGAAGGTCTGACTTCTTGAACTTCACCTTTACCACCTTGCGCTCCCGACGGCTGAACTCCCGCACCAGGCGGAAACCCTCCGTACGGCAGCGGGCACTCACCAGAACTGTGTTGGAAGATTCTGCCCCGTAACCGTCTATGTTACACTGGGCCACCACCGGCACGCTGATGGTGCCGGAATACTCTTCCGAAAGGTTTACCAGAAGCCACACCAGCGTGGCCAGGAGAATGGACAGCAGTAACACTATCCATTCCCGGCTCATTTTTCCAGGTTGGAAGCTGATGAAGTTTCTGAAGGACATGCTTTACTTCTGGGCGGTTTCGGAATAATCCTTTACCAGACCCTGCTTGTCTACGCGAAGCTTCACGTCACCGTCTACACGGATGAGAGCGGTTTTCTCGTTCACTTCCACAATTTCGCCGTAGATACCCCCAACGGTAACCACCTTGTCACCCTTCTTGAGGGCGTTGCGGAATTCGGCAAGTTCTTTCTGCTGCTTGCGCTGGGGACGAATCATGAACAGCCACATCACCAGGATGATGGCACCGAACATAATGATGGTGGGGAGGGCGCTGCCCTGAGGGGCTGCAGCGGCCTGAAGGGGGAGAACAAAAAGCATATTCATATCTTAATCAATGTTTTACAATAATCCTTTTTCTTTGATGAGGCGGTCCAGCAAACCATTCACGAAACCACGGCTCTTGGGCGTGGAATAGTACTTGGAAATTTCCACGTACTCGTTGATGCTCACTTTCACGGGGATTTCCGGGAAGGTTTCGGCCTCGGTGAGGCCCATCACGATGAGCACGGTATCCGTGGTGTACAGACGGTCCTGGTCCCACTTGGAAACGGAGCCGGCCACCAGATTGCTGTACTCTGCATAGCGGCCGTAAGAGGCCGTTACCAGTTTGTGCACGAAGTCCCGGTCGCTGTCTACGGCCTTGCCCTGGGCAGAGAGAATGTCGCTCTGGTACAGCGGAGGGTAGTTCCATCGGCCCGTGCGGCCCATCTCTTCCAGCGAGCGGATGCAGGTGCCCAGCACGTAGGGCAGTTCATCGGCCCAGAAGATGGAACTGTCTTCCAGGATGGCGGCGAGAGCCTCGTTGTCTTCAAACTCTTCCTGGAAGATGCGCTGCCAAAGGCGGACGTCTTCCTGGAGGCTCTGCTCGTCGGCCTTCAGGTACTCCTGAAAGTATTCGCGGGTTTTGAGGGTTTCGTAGAGGGAATTCACCAGGGCGTCGTTGTTGGCCCAGCTTATCTTTTTCTTTTCCAGCAGACGGGCAAAGTCCGGGTCCTGTTCCAGGAGGGCCGATACGCCATTCTGCACAAACTTCATGCGGGGATGAAGATCTTCTTCCGTGGGATTGAACTTGCCACGGGCAGCCTCTATACGGCGGGCGGCCTCTGCGGTAAGGGCGGGGATGACCGCCATCATATAAAGATACAGGTCCCGCGTGGCTTCGCAAGAAGCATCCAGGCTGGAGAGCGCCTCTTTGAGCGAAAGGTCCGGATTTTCCGCGTATGCGTACAGGACCTTGAATGCCTTGACACGGAGTATGCGTCTATTTAACATAAAGAACTTTCATTATTTCATGCAAAGTTAGTGATTTTTTCAATTATTTCTCTATATTTGTATCTATAAAACAAAAACGGACTACGATGTACAGTGAAGATTTTGAAAGGCCCCACGGCCAGGAGCGCAATGCGGAAGACGTGTATTCCAAGCCGGTACGCGCCGGCAAAAGAACGTATTTCTTCGACGTAAAAACTACAAAAGGTAACAACGACTATTACCTCACCATCACGGAGAGCAAGCGTCGTCAGGAGAGGGACGGCTCCTTCACCTACGACAAGCACAAGATATTCCTTTACAAGGAAGACTTTGAGAAATTCCAGGAGGGGCTTCAGGAAGCAGTCAAGTATATTACACACGACTTGCTCAAAGACCAGCCCATCCGCCAATACACCCCCCGGGAAGACCAAGACAATCCCGAGGAATTTTAATGCAATACAACCGGCACAGTTTGCGCCGGTTTTTTTAACCCTGACCACATGATTCTGCTGCAAAACGTACAACACAAAGGAACCGCCGTACACATCCTGGTGGACGGAGACCGCATCGCTAAAATATCGGCCCTGCCCCTGGACGTTCCAGGAGCGGAGAAGGTGGACTGCAGCGGGAAGGCGGTCATCCCCGGCTTCGTCAATGCGCACACGCACGCCGCCATGGTGATGCTGCGGGGCATCCACGAAGACCTGAACCTGTACGACTGGCTCAGCAACATCTGGAAGCTGGAGGCCAGGATGGACGGGGATTTCCTGTACTGGGGCACCAAACTGGCCTGCCTGGAAATGATCAAGGGAGGCACCACCATGTACAACGACCAGTACTGGTTTGCCCCCCATACCCGCCGGGCCGCCATAGAAATGGGGATTTACCCCGTGTACTCCTTCGTGTTCCTGGACAAGATGGACAAGGAGATGGTCCTGCGCCAGAGGGACGGGTGCGAAAGGCTGTACCAGCGCACGCTGGAATGGAAGGAGGATTCCCAGTTCGCCATTTCCATCCACTCCCTCTACACCGTTTCCAAAGAAAACATCGTGTGGGCTACGGAGTTTGCCCGGAAGCGGGGACTTCGCATCCACATCCACCTGGCCGAAACCCGGCAGGAATACGAAGACTGCAAGAAAAACCACGGCGGGCTCACCCCTACGGCATATTTCGATTCCCTGGGCGTGCTGGGGCCGGACGTGATTGCCGCCCACAGCCTCTTCCTGGCCCCGGAAGACATAGAAATCCTGGGCAAACGGAAGGTGAACTGCGTCCACTGCGTCAATTCCAACCTCAAGCTCTCTTCCGGTTACCGCTTCTGCTACAACGAGCTCAGGGATGCCGGAGCCAATGTATGCATAGGCACGGATGGTGCTTCCTCCTCCAACAACTTGGACATTCTGGAGCACATGAAAAACAGCGCCATCCTCCAGAAGGCCTGGAGGGAAGACCCCCGTTCCCTGCCCCTGCAGGAACTGCTGGACTGCGCCACCGTCCACGGTGCCCGTGCGCTGGGCGTGGATACCGGAGTCATCCGGGAAGGAGCCAGGGCCGATTTGTCCCTGATAGACCTGGACAACTCCTACTTCCTCTCCCCCGGCACGGTGCTGGCCAACCTGGTGTATGCCGCCCATTCGGATGTGATCTCCGACGTGATGGCGCGGGGCCGATGGGTGATGCGGAACCGCGTGGTTCCCGGAGAGCAGGAAGTGCTGGAAGGCGCCCGGAAGGTGCTTTCCCAAATCAAGTAAACCCAATTAACCATGGATCCAAGACTGGAAATCATCAAAGCTATATCTACCCGCCTCCAGGAAGACCTTCAAGGCCGCAAGCCTGAGCTGGGCATAGTGCTGGGAAGCGGCCTGGGCCGCCTGGCCGATTCCATAGAAGACCCCATCGTAATCCCCTACCGCACCCTGCCCGGTTTCCCCGTCTCCACGGCCGTGGGGCACAAGGGAAACATCATCGTGGGCAAGTTGGGAGGCAAAACCGTCATAGCCATGCAGGGCCGCATCCATTACTATGAGGGATACGGCATGGACAAGGTGGTGCTCCCCATCCGCGTCATGATCAAGCTGGGCATCAAGACCCTCATCGTCTCCAATGCCGCCGGCGGCGTGGGTTTCCACCTGCACCTGGGAGACCTCATGATTATCAAAGATCACATCAACCTGCTGCCCAATCCGCTCATCGGCCCCAACATTGACCAGTTCGGCCCCCGTTTCCCGGATATGACCCGTCCGTACGACCATAAACTCATCAAAATGGCCAAGGAAATTGGCCAGGAGCTGGGCATAGAGCTCAAAGAAGGCGTATACGTGGGAGGCACCGGTCCTTCTTACGAAACGCCGGCAGAGTATAAGTTCTTCCGCAAAATAGGCGGAGACGCCGTGGGTATGAGCACCATTCCCGAGGTCATTGTGGCCCGGCATGCCAACATTCCCGTCTTCGGCATTTCCGTCATTACCAACGAGGCCCACGACGACTACGCGGAAGACTATGTGAACGACGGGCAGGATGTGGTAGTAGCCGCCAATGCCGCCGCCGACAGAATGACCTTACTGATTACCAAAATGATAGAAAGAATATGAGCATTATAGGAACCATTAAACTGGCCAACGAATACATCCAGCAAATCCTGGAAGGGCGCAAACCCGTTGTGGGCATAGTCCTGGGCAGCGGCCTGGGCCGCCTGGCCGACGAAATTGAAGACCCTCTGGTAATTCCCTACGGAAGAATCCCCGGCTTCCCCATTTCTACCGCCATCGGCCACAAAGGACAATTCATTGTGGGCAAACTGGCCGGCAAAATGGTAGTGGCCATGCAGGGCCGCATCCACTATTACGAGGGCTACGGCATGAACCTGGTCACCCTCCCCATCCGCATTATGAAGCTGATGGGCATCCAGTACCTCTTTGTGTCCAATGCCGCCGGCGGCACCAACCTGGGCTACCACGTGGGAGATCTCATGATTATCCGAGACCACATCAACCTTATGCCCAATCCGCTCATCGGCCCCAACCTGGATGAATTCGGTCCCCGTTTCCCGGACATGACCCGCCCGTACGACCCTAAGCTTATCCAAATGGCAGAAGAGATTGCCGCCCAGCAGGGCCTTACCCTGCAGAAGGGCGTGTACATTGCCTGCTCCGGCCCTTGCTACGAAACGCCGGCCGAATACCGCTACTTCCGCGCCATTGGCGGAGACGCCGTGGGTATGAGCACCGTACCGGAAGTCATTGTGGCCCGCCACAGCAGCATCCCCGTCTTTGGCGTTTCCGTGATTACGGACGTAGCCCACGACACGGACGATGAAGAATACGTCACCGACGGAGAGGCCATTGTACAGGCCGCCAACGCAGCTGCCGATAAGATGATAATCCTCTTCAAAGAAATGATCTTACGTTTGCCGTAAATCACTTCTTCTCCCACTTCCCTGTCGTTTTCAAAAACCCAACATCGGAGCGAAGCGACCCGCCGGAGGCGGCGGGGGATAATAGGGGGCAGAGCCCCCTCAGACAGATATTTACAAAAAACTTTCAAATCTTTGGAAGTTTTTTTGTAAATTTGCGCAAATGGCTTTAACCGGCTATGCTGGATAATGTAAGAACACAAATAGAACAGCTGATTGCACGCTATGAGGCTGAGAAGGCAGAGAACACGCGTCTCCGCCAGGAGCTACAAGCCTGCGAGGAAACCGGAGCAGCCCTGAGAAGACAGATAAAAGAACTGGAGTCCGAGATAGAAACCCGGAAGTTAACCGAAGCTTTTTCCGGCGGTGCCGCTACCGACGATGTAAGAGTGAAGGTCGATAAACTAATCAAGGAGATAGATAAGTGCATCTCCTATTTGGAGGAAGCCTGATGGATCAGAAAATCAGCATCAAGATTGCAGGACGCACCTTTAACCTCACGGCCAGCTCGCCGGAGATGGAGGAGCTGTATCGTCAGGCGGCCGATGCCATTAACAAGCGCTTCACCTCCTTCACCCGCAGCCACCCCGGCAGAAACGTGTCAGACCTTCTGTCGCTGGTAGCTCTGAACGAGACGGTGATCCGCCTGGGCATGCAAAAAGACATCGACCTGTACAAAAACGCCGAAAAGCAATTGGAAAGCGACTTGGAAACCTATCTGAAAACCCATACAGAATAGCCGTCACCCATCGAAAGCTGAAATCAACACGTTTCAACGCGCCGGGATGACTCGTTCCGTGGATGGCGGGCCCCACTCCCTCGAGGAGTCCTGCCCTGGCAGGCGGGGGATACCAGCAAACGGGCGGCACCCAAATCTTATACCCATAAGATTTTCTGACTAGATGCTGACGGCTTTTTTCTTAGATGTCTGTTTTCTCACGCAGAAAGCAGACATTTTTTGTAACACTATATATTATATGGATATTGTAAGCATTCTTATTGGATTCATTGTCGGCGCAGTCCTTGCGCTGGCAGCAAGCATAATAATCCGTCGCTACATCCTGAAGGGAAAGAGAGACGAGATTCTTGAGAAAGCAGAAGTAGAAGGCGAAAAAATCAAGAACGAGCGCATTCTCCAGGCCAAAGAAAAGTACCTCTCCCTCAAGAGTGAGCACGAAAAAATGGTGAATGAGAAAAACGCCCAGCTCCGTGACGCCGAAAACCGCATCCATCAGAAGGAGAACACCCTGAACCAGAAGTTGGGAGAGGCCGACAGGAAAAACAAGGAAGTGGAAAGCCAGAAGGCCACCCTCACCGCCCAGCAGGAAGTGCTCCGTCAGAAGGAGGAGGAATATGAGCAGCTCCGCGGCCAGGTTATCCGTCAGATTGAGGCCATTGCCGGCATGAGCGCCGCCGAGGCCAAAACCCAACTGGTGGAATCCATGAAGGCAGAAGCCCGCACCGAGGCCCAGGCCTACATTAACGACTGCATTGACGAAGCCCGTCTGAACGCCGCCAAGGAAGCCAAGCGCATTGTGATTAACACCATCCAGCGCACCGCCACGGAAACCGCCATTGAAAACGCTGTTACCACCTTCCCCATCGAGAACGACGAAATCAAGGGCCGCATCATTGGCCGTGAAGGTAGAAATATCCGTGCCCTGGAGGCCGCTACCGGCGTTGAAATTGTGGTGGACGATACTCCGGATGCCATCCTGCTGAGCGCCTTCGACCCTGTGCGCCGTGAGGTAGCCCGTCTGGCCCTGCACCAGCTGGTGGTGGACGGCCGCATTCACCCCGCCCGCATTGAAGAGGTGGTTACCAAGGTGCAGAAGCAGCTGGAAGAAGAGATTCTGGAAACCGGCAAGCGCACCTGCATTGATTTGGGCATCCACGGCTTGAGCATAGAGCTTGTACGCCTCATCGGCCGCATGAAATACCGTTCTTCCTATGGACAGAATCTGCTGCAGCACTCCCGCGAAGTGGCCAACATCTGCGCCATCCTGGCTTCCGAGCTGGGCCTGAACCCCAAGATTGCCAAGCGCGCCGGTCTCCTGCACGATATTGGTAAGGTCTCCGAAGACGACCCTGATCTGCCGCACGCCCTCCTGGGTATGAAGCTGGCCGAGCAGTACAAGGAAAAACCCGAGATTTGCAACGCCATCGGCGCCCACCACGAAGAAACCGAAATGACGTCCCTCTATGCTCCGCTGGTGCTGGTGGGTGATGCCATTTCCGGCGCCCGTCCCGGTGCCCGCCGTGAGGTGATTGAAAGCTATATCAAGCGCCTGCGCGGTATGGAGAACCTGGCCGGTTCCTATCCCGGCGTTACCAAGGCCTATGCCATCCAGGCTGGCCGCGAACTGCGCGTGATTGTAGGAGCAGAAGAAGTGAGCGACCACGACGCCGAGGTTCTCTCCGGTCAGATTGCCCAGAAGATCCAGGACGAAATGACCTATCCCGGACAGGTGAAAATCACCGTTATCCGAGAAACTCGTTCTGTTGCTTACGCTAAGTAGGAAGGACTTTTACTCTCCGAACATCAGTTTCATGTCGTCCTCGATCCCCTTCTTCGCAAGGGCTTCGGGGACGAATTTCCATGTACCCAGAAGGGCCGGGTTGGAAATCTCTTCCAGGTCTAAGCTGGGGTCCTTCTCCAGACGCTGGTAAATGAGGTTACGGATTTCCGGGTAGCGGGCCACCACGCGCTGGTCTATAAGGTCTGTGTCAATTCCAATCTCGTCCAGGAGGCTTCCGCCGCCGCTGGCACGGTAGGAAGTGAGGGCCACGTTGTAGGTTTGCTCGGGGCTGAAGGGCGTACCATCGGCCAATGTAGTGATTAATACGCGCTCCCCGCGGGGTTTGGTTACGTCCACGGTATAGTTCAGGCCGGCCACGGAGTCGAAGTTATAGGCCAGGCCGTGGAAAGACCATCCCTTCTGCTGGGTGCGGGTGTTATCTTTGGGAATAATCCTGAGCACGTGGTCCCCTTTCTGGGAAACGGTATTAATCCAGCGATCGTAGGAGGCCTCCAGATAACGGCGCACCTCGTCACCCGACATGGTAATCACATACAGCTGGTTCTCGAAGGGATAGAGGGTAAAGAGGTCGTTGAACACCAGGGTGCCCGTTTCCACGTTTCCGTCAAAGGTGAGGGGCGCAGCAATGGAAAGCTGGGCCGGCTCCTGCTGGAGGCAGATGGTGTGAATGAGGTTAACGTAGTCCGACATACCCTTGTAGGCATCGCGGGTGCGGAGTGCCACGTTCAGCTGCCCTACTTCCCGGAGGGTGAAGGCCTTCACGGTCTCATACTCCTGGCGGAAAGCCTCGCGCATGACAGGGTCTGTCTTTTCCACTCTCACCGGGATTAAATCTGCCTCCAAGGCTTTGGAAACCACTTTTCCGCCTTCTACCTTCAGGTGCAGCTTGCCATGGGCCAGGTAGCGGCTGTGGCTGCCGGAATTCATGAGGGCCTTTTCTTCCTCCACCAGCACCAGGGGCCGATGGTCGTGGCTGCAAAGCACAAAGTCTACGCCCTGCACCATCTTGAAGATATCCATTCCTTCCGACTCTGCATTGTTGCCGTCTCCCTCGCCGGTGCCGGAATGAACGCCTACAATAACCACGTCGGGATGCTCCTTGGCGCGAACGGCGTCCACGTCCTGCTGAACACGGGAAGCAATCCGTTCAAAGTGCATTCCGCTCCATACCTCTTCGGCCAGCCATGCCTTAATATTGGCGTTTTCATAGCCCAGGATGGCCACCTTCAGACCGGCCTTCTTAACAATCTTATAAGGAGGGAAATAGGATTTCCCGTTATCATTCCTGATGGCGTTACCAGCCAGGAAGGGAATGCCGTACTGGGTAAGTTCCTTCTGTACGCGGTCGTATACCTTGTGGCCGGTTTCCACATCATGGTTTCCCCATACTACTGCGTCGTAGCCCATGTAATGGAGCAGGCGGGGGAAAAGATGCGGAGACAGGGTGTCTACATAATTATAATAGTAGGGGGCATTGTCTCCCTGCAGGCAGTCTCCCACGTCTACCAGGATTACGTTCCCGGCGCCATCGGCCGTGCGGACGCTGTCTACATAGGTATTGACAGCCATCAGGGATTTCTTAGCTCCCGTTCCAATGTAAGTGGAATCAAACCAGGTGCCGTGCACATCGTTGGTGGACAACACGGTAAGCGTGTACTCCCCGTCTTTGAGGCTGCGGGTGCAGGCAAAGGAAAGGAGGGCTGCGCCGATAAGCAGGATATGGCCTGTTTTCATATTATGTGGTTTTAAACTTATCTTCTCATGCCCCGCATCTGCTGCATCAGGCTGCCGGTAACGGCGCCCTTCATGAGCTTGCGGGTTCCCTCAAACTGCTTGAGGAGTTTGTTCACTTCCGGAAGGGAGGTGCCGGAACCGTCGGCAATGCGCTTGCGGCGGGAGCCGTTGATTACCTCCGGATGCTCACGCTCATAGGCGGTCATGGACAGGATAATGGCCTCGGTGCTCTTGAAGGCATCGTCGGGAATGTCTACATCCTTGATGGCCTTGCCCACACCGGGCAGCATACCGGCCAGGTCTTTGATGTTACCCATCTTTTTCACCTGCTGGATTTGCTGGTAGAAGTCCCAGAGGGTGAACTGGTCCTTGGCCAGTTTCTTCTTGAGTTCGCGGGCCTGCTTTTCGTCAAACTGTTCCTGGGCCTTCTCTACCAGGGAAACCACGTCTCCCATGCCCAGGATACGGTCTGCAATGCGTTCCGGGTGGAATACATCCAGGGCTTCCAGCTTTTCTCCGGAGCTCACAAACTTGATGGGCTTGCCCACCACGGCCTTGATGGAAAGGGCGGCACCGCCACGGGTGTCACCGTCCATCTTGGTGAGCACTACGCCGTCAAAGTCCAGGCGGTCGTTGAAGGCCTTGGCGGTTTCCACGGCATCCTGACCCGTCATGGCATCTACCACAAACAGCGTCTCGGTGGGGTGGACAGCCTGATGAAGGGCCGATATCTCATTCATCAGCTCCTCGTCCACGGCCAGGCGGCCGGCGGTATCTATGATAACCACGCTGTAGCCCTCGGCCTTTGCCTTCTTCACTGCGTTCTGGGCTATCTTGATGGGATCCTTCTCCCCTTCTTCCGTGTACACGGGGACGTCTATGCTTTCTCCCAGCACCTTGAGCTGTTCGATAGCGGCCGGACGGAAAGTATCGCAGGCGGCCAGGAGCACCTTCATGCCCCTCTTGCTCTTGATGTGGAGGGCCAGCTTGCCGGAGAAGGTGGTTTTACCGGAACCGTTCAGACCGGCCACCAGAATGATGGCAGGATTGCCCTTGAGGTTAATGTCCTGCGCCTCGGAGCCCATGAAGTCCGTGAGCTCGTCGTGCATGATTTTCACCATCATCTGCTGCGGCTTCACGGCGGTGAGAACACCGGTGCCAATGGCCTTGTCCTTCACCTGGTTGCAGAAGTCCTTGGCCACTTTGTAGCTTACGTCTGCATCCAGGAGGGCTTTGCGGATGTCCTTGACGGTTTCCGCCACATTGATTTCGGTGATTTTTCCCTCACCTTTCAGTATCTTAAAAGACCTTTCCAGTCTCTCACTCAGATTCTCAAACATACTCAATTATTTAATCCTACAAATATAGTAAAAAAAGGTGAAAGAAATGATTGGAGCCCGTAGGGCGATAGTAAGTCCCTCCCCCCGAAGCCCCTCCCCAAGGGAGGGGTTGGGGTGGGGTAATGTGGAATAAGTTGCGAAGGGTTGCATTGTGCGATAGCGCAACTTATCGAGGATTTAGGGAGAGGGTAACGTGGGGGAAAAAAGAAAAAGAAAAAAAAGAAAAGGGTGAATTGAAATTCAAAGCTTTGATTATCGAATCGGTTGATTCTTGATGTTGTATTACATTGTTCGTAAGAAAAAAGGGCGAAAATTTTTCTGTTTGCCACCCATCGGTTCGGGAAAAGCTGCTTACCTTGGCAGCATGAAAAAGTTCAAATGGATGGCGCTGCTCCCGTTTCTCCTTGCCGGAGCTACCGCCTGCCAAGACTTCGGGCTGGCAACCCACCCCAACAAGGAGCCCGGGGAACTGCGCTGGATTCTGGACCGGGGCACCCTCACCAAGGCCGATGGCGCAGAGATTCCCGACACCAACGACTTCCTTCTCACCATTCACGACTCCGACGGCAAGGTCCTTTATGACGGCACCTACGGAGACTCCCCCGAATACCTCACGGTGGACCCCGGCAGCTACACGGTGAGCGTGAAATCCATTCCTTTCACCGCGCCCGCCTTCGGGCGCCCGCAGTACGGAGATGAGCAGGTGGTCCTCATCGGCGAAGGCGAACAGGTGAGCGTAGTTCTGCGCTGCACCCTCCTGAACGCCGGCATCCGCCTGAACATCTCCCCTACTTTCCCCACCGCCTTCCCGGACGGCGTATTGTACATCAAGCAGGATAATACCCGGCTCAAGTACCTGTACCGCGAAACGCGCATTGCCTACCTGAAAGCCGGCAACGCTTCCATCATCCTGTACAACGAGGGCAAGGACCAGACCCTTCTTACCCGCAAGCTGGACGCCCGGGAAATCCTGAGTCTGGGCATCAGCGTAGCCAATGAAGGGGGCCAGGGCAAGCTGCAGGTGGCCGTGGACACCAGCAAGACCTGGACCAGCGACAGCTACATAATAGGCGGAGACAACTCCACGCCCGGGGACGACCGGGAGCCCAATGCCGTATCTGTGGGAGACGCTTCGCAGCACATAGACCAGAAAGGCGTCTGGTTCTATGGCTACATAGTGGGAGGAGACCTTACTTCCAACGGAAAAAGCGTGAAGACTTCCGACATCACCAAAGCCACCCACCTGGCCCTGGCCGATCGCTCTTCCATCACCAGCAAAGCCTCATGCTTGGCTGTGGAGCTGCCCAAGGGCAAGGTACGCGATGCCCTGAACCTGGTGGACCACCCGGACCTGATTGGCCGGCGCGTATATGTAAAGGGAGACGTGGTAGCGGGCTACTTCAACACCCGCGGCCTCAAGAACACCAACGACTACGTGCTAAAGTAGACTGCTGAAAAGGCGCAGGAAGGCCGATGACAAGCGCTGGAGCACCGTGCGGGAAGCTTGCCAGGCGGGCAGGGACAACTCTTCACAGAGAGCCATTTCCTTCAGGAAAATTTCCTTGTTCGCCTGGGCGGTTTCCTCATCGTAGATGAAGGTATCGTTCTCGCTGTTGATATCCAAACTGCGGCAGTCCAGGTTGGAGCCGCCAATGATGGAGAGGCCGTCATCGGCCACCAGAGTTTTGGCGTGAATGAACTCCCCTCCCCGCTCGAACAGACGCACCCCAGCCTGCATGCACTCTGCGTAATAGGCACGGTTGGTGGGGCCCATAAAGGGTGTATCCACCTCCTTGGGCAGCATCAGCTGCACATCTACACCCCGCATGGCGGCACTTTTGAGGGCATCCAGCAGAGAATCCGGAGGAACCAGGTAGGGCGTTTGGATATAAGCGTAGCGGCGGGCGTTGTTAAGCACCCATTCGTAGGCCAGCTGCGCCGTAGGGAAAGGGAATTCGGGGGCCGATACCGCCACCTGCATCAGCTTGTTCTTAAACGGAGCCTCCTGCTGCGGATAGGCCTGGGGGATATACTCATTCAGAGGGTAGCGGAAGGTGCCGCCGGAGCCAATCCAACTGTCCATGAACGAGGCATGCAGACGGGCAATGATGGGACCGGTAATCCTCAGATGGGTATCTCTCCACTTGTAGAAGTAGTTGTCGTTCAGGTTCATTCCCCCCGCATAGGCCACCTTGCCGTCAATGACCAGAATCTTGCGGTGGTTCTGGCAGTTGATGCGCATGAGCCACTGGCGGAAGCCCATCCTGATATGGGTATAGGGCACAACGTTCATTCCGTGGTGCCGCATGTCCCGGTAATAGGAACGGGGAATAACCCGGCCCATGATATTGTCGTTCAGGTAGCAAACCTCCACGCCCTCGGCCACCTTCTGATACAGCAGGTCCCTCACTTCCTTGCCCGCCTTGTCGTTTCCAAAGCGGAAATACTCCAGGTGGATAAAGTGCTTGGCGTTCCGGATGTCTTCCAGCAGCAGTTCCCGCTTGCGAAGACCTGAGGTTATGATTTCAAAGGAATTATCGGCATATACCTTATTGCCTTCTCCGCAGCTCAAAAGAAGCTTGGCCAAGGGCTGATAGGCTTCCGGGACCTTGTCCAGGTCCTTGTCTGTGAACCAGGCCCGGGCCTGCTCCGGGGTAATCTCCTTCTTAAGTTGTTCCACGGCCTTTCCATGCAGATGATTGAAGGCCCTGGGATTCCGGTAATCTATGCCGGCCAGACAATAGATAATAAGGCCTACCACCGGAAACAGAAGGATGAATAAAACCCAGAAAAGCTTGATGCTGGCCGTGTTGCCGCCCAGCAATACCTGAAGTATTCCCAGAACGGTAAAAGTGGCAAGTATGGTTAAGCAGAATGGCATAGCACTTGCAAAGATAAGCATTAAAAAACAGAGAAACCACAGTTTTTTGTATCTTTGCATCCGCGATAGACGAGAGAATGAAGCATTATCTGAAAAAACTGGAAGACCAGATTCGCCTCCGCACAGACAAACCCGCCCTATGTGATTATCAAGGCGCCACTTACACCTACGGAGAACTGGCCACCCAAATAGAACAATATCATAGGTTTTTCAAGGCTGCCGGCGTGCAGAAAGGGGACAAGATTGCCCTGTGCGCCCGCAATTGCGCCCGCTGGGCCATCGCTTTTCTGGCGGTGAATACTTACGGGGCCGTCATTGTTCCCATCCTTCCCAACTATACGCCTCAGGGCATTGCCCATCTGGTCCATCATTCAGACAGCATCTTCCTGTTTACAGATCCGGAACTCTGGGCCCAACTGAGCCAGGAGTCTCTTCCTCAGCTTCGGGGAGTGATTGACGTAAAGGGAGAAAAGCTCCTCTGGAAGGCCGATGAATCCCTGGAGGAAGCCTGGCAGCAAAGGGAAACGGGCAGCTTCAACCCCAAGGAGGTCTCTTACCCCGACGAGATGGAAGCCCTGGCCATCATCAACTACACCTCCGGCACTTCCGGAGACCCTAAGGGTGTAATGCTCACCTACCGCGCCATGTCGGACATTGTGGAGTATTGTCAGAAACATATCTACAACCGTCCCGAAACCATTGTTTCCATGCTGCCGCTGGCCCACATCTACGGCCTGGCCATGGAATTCGTATATCCCTGCTGCACCGGTTTCACCATCTACTTCCTGGGAAAGACGCCCTCGCCTTCCCTCCTGATGAAGTCTATGCAGGAAATCAGGCCTTACCTGGTTATCACGGTGCCGCTCATTATGGAAAAAATCCACGCCAACTGGATTAAGCCTCACCTTTCTTCCCGCCCGGCCAAGGCCATCAGCACCATGCCCTACATTCGCCTGGCCTACTATAAAACGCTGGGACAAAAGGTGATGGACCTCTTCGGCGGCCGGGTGAATACCCTCATCATCGGCGGGGCTCCCCTTAGCTGGAAGGTAGAGAGCGATCTTAAGAAAATCGGCCTTCCTTATGTGGTTGGATATGGCCTCACCGAAGGCTGTCCTCTGCTTTCCATAGAAACGCCCAAGGGCTATGCCCCGGGCTCCTGCGGCAAGCCCATCCATGAGATTAGGATAGACTCTTCAGACCCGGAGCGCGTCCCCGGAGAAATTCAAGCCCGGGGCCTCAACCTCTTCGACGGCTATTACAAAAACCCCAAGGCCGATGCCGCCGCCTTCACGGAGGACGGCTGGTTCCGCACCGGAGACCTGGGTGTAATGGACAGTGAAGGCAATCTGTTCATCCGAGGCCGCATCAAAGCGCTCATCCTGAGTGCCTCCGGCCAGAACATCTACCCCGAAGAAATAGAAAATGAGCTTGCTCACAACGACCTGGTAGAAGAATCCCTGGTGTTGGACCGTGGCGGAAAAATCATTGCCCTGGTATATCCCAAGTCGGGCGTGGTTCCCCATATCAAAAAGGAAGAAGACCTGGTAACCCTGTGCAACCAAATCCGGGATTTCGCCAACAAGCATCTGCCCCCCTTCAGTCAGGTTTTCCGGGTAGAACTGGTAGACATTCCCTTCGAGCGAACCGCCAAGGGCACCATCAAACGACATCTTTATCAATAAAGAAAAACGGGGCCGATAGGCTCCGTTTATCTTCCAATCAGTTGAAGGAATTCGTTCCTTGTTTTGTCGCTCTTCAGGAATATTCCCGAGAAAGCAGAAGTGGTGGTGATGGCGTTGGATTTCT
>DFLI01000125.1:2170-3045 GCA_002373715.1 Bacteroidales bacterium UBA3623 | reverse complement strand
CCAGTTACCAGCACCGTAATCACCGCCATTCCGATAAGAATGAAAGCGTTGAAGATTTTATTGAATTGCTTTTCAGTCATTATTCAGATAATCGTGAATCTTTACTGCTAAATCTGCGCCAACAAGGGCGGAGAGTTCTTCCAGGGGGGCGGCGGCTATGCGGGCCACGGAGCCATAGTGCATGAGGAGCCGCTGCTCGGTCTTTTCTCCCACGCCCTTAATCTCCCGCAGGGCGCTCTGGATGGCCGCTTTGGAGCGCAGGTTGCGGTGGAAGGTGATGCCGAAGCGGTGGGCTTCGTCACGGATGCGCTGGAGCACCTTCAGAGCCTGCGAATTGCGGTCTATAAACAGCGGGTAGGGATCTCCCACCCTTATCACCTCTTCCAGTCGCTTGGCCAAGCCCACCACCGTCACTTTCTCCAGGATGCCCAGTTCGGCCAGGGCCTGGTGGGCAAACTCCAGCTGCCCCTTGCCGCCGTCTATCACAATGAGCTGCGGCAGGTCTTCCGGGTTCTCCTCCAGCATACGGGAATAGCGGCGGTTCACCACCTCCTTCATGGAGGCATAGTCGTTGGCACCTATTACCGTCTTAATCTTGAAGCGGCGATAATCGGCCTTGGACGGCTCTGCATTGCGGAAAACCACGCAGCTGGCCACCGGGTTGGTGCCCTGGATGTTGGAATTATCGAAGCACTCCATGTGGCGCGGGAGCACGGGCATGCCCAGGGCTTTCTGCAGTTCCTGCATTACGCTCATGCGGAAGGCATCGGGGTCTGTGTGCTCGCGCTGCTTGATGGAATTGAAGTGGAACTCCTTGGCGTTCTTGGCGCTCAGTTCCAGCAGGGCCAGCTTGTCTCCGCGCTGGGGAATCTTGA
>DFLI01000125.1:0-2056 GCA_002373715.1 Bacteroidales bacterium UBA3623 | reverse complement strand
AGCGTTCCAAACTTATCTTCAATTTCGCCGATGAAGGTGGAAAGCATGGCGGCCTGCTCTTCCTCAATCTGGCTGCGGAAGCCCAGATTCAGGCTCTGCACAATGGCGCCGCCGCGGATGCGGAGGAAATTGCCGAAGGCCTCCGTGCCGTCGAAGACCATGGAGAACACATCGGCGTCCGTATCGGCCGCCTGGGTGATGATACTCTTGGCATAATGGCGCTCCAGGGTGCGGAGCTTCTCCTTATACGTTTGGGCCTCCTCGAAGGCCAGGCGCTCCGCCGCATCGGCCATGAGGGCCTTGTAATGCTTGATTACCTCCCCGCCGCGGCCGCTGAGGATGTGCATAATCTCGTCTATGTAGCCGTCGTAGGTTTCCCGGGCCACTTTGCCCACACATGGGCCGCCACATTTGCCGATGTGAAACTTCAGGCAGGGCCGGAACTTGCCGCGCAGGATGGCGTCGGAGGTGATTTTGAGCGTACAGGTGCGAAGCTGATAGACCTCGTCAAAAAAGTCCACCAGATTGCGCGCATGCATCACGCTGCTGTACGGGCCGAAGTAACGGTTGCCCTTTCCCTTCTCTATGCGGCGGGTGATGAACACGCGGGGGAACTCCTCCCCTGTAACGCAAATCCAGGGATAGGTTTTGGAGTCCTTCAGGAGGATGTTGTACTTGGGCTTGTACTGCTTGATGAGGTTGTTTTCCAGCAGGAGCGCATCGGCCTCGCTGTCCACCACCGAGAACTGCGCATCGGCTATCTTGCTCACCAGAATGCGCGTTTTGGTATTGAGCCTCTCCGGCGGCACAAAGTACTGCGCCACCCGCTTGTGCAAATCCTTCGCCTTCCCCACATAAATCACCTTCCCCTCGGCGTCATAATACCTGTATACGCCCGGGGAATGAGGAAACAGCGCTATCTTTTCGCGGATGGTCATTCTGTTCACAAAGATACACATTTCTTGTATTTTCTCCCGAGAATCTTTACCTTTGCCCCTTGATAAAAACAAACGAACAAAATGAAAACTAGAAATTTAATCCTTTTGGCCGCAGCTGCAGCCATGGTGATGGCCTGCAAGACCAAGACCCCCGAAGAGAAACTGGCCGAGTTCAACGAGTGGAACGAGACCTTCGTTGAGAACTACCGCACTCGCCTTACCGAGCTGAAAGACGACCCTGAGGCCGCCGAGGCATTTGCCGACAGCGCCTACAACGCATACATCGAGTACAACAAGGAGGCTCTGAACAAGAACCTGGACAACGTGGTGGGTGTAGAAGCCCTCAAGCAGGTATATTCCGACCTGGAGCCCGAAGAGCTGGCCAAGGTACTGGACAAGCTTTCTGCTCCCGTTACCGGCCGTGACTCTGCCTTCGTGGCCCATCTGAAGGAGAACGTCGCCGCCAGCCTGGCCACTGCCGTGGGCCAGCCCTTCACGGATTTCACCGTGGAGCACGTGATTGGCACCGACAAGGAAGGCAACCCGGTTTACGAAAACCGCAGCCTGTCCGACTACGTGGGTAAAGGCAAAATCTTCCTGGTAGACTTCTGGTCTCCCTGGTGCCCTCCCTGCAAGGCAGAACTCCCCAACATCAAGTCCGTTTGGGAGAAGTACCATGGTGAAGACTTCGACGTTCTGAGCGTAGCCGTTTGGGAAGAGAGCCGCGGCATGAACTGGCGCAACACCATTGACACCGCCGCCGTGTACGGCATCCAGTGGAACCAGATTAACAACGGTCACCAGGAGCCCGCTACCCTCTATGGCATCCAGGGCATTCCTCACATGGTCCTCTTCGGGGCCGATGGCACCATCATCGCCCGTGGCGACGCCCTCCGTGGCCAGGCTCTGGACCCGGCTGTTGCCGCCGCCCTTGGCAAGTAAGCCTTAGTACATAATAAAAGCAAAACAGGCGGCCGGGAAACCGGTCGCCTGCTTTTATAGTGTATCGCTTGAGCTTATCGACGCTCTCCGCGGCCGCCTTCGCGACCACCCTCGCGACGGCCACCACGGCCGCCACGGCCACCGCGCTCACCGCGACCGCCTTCACGACGGCCGGC
>DFLI01000077.1 GCA_002373715.1 Bacteroidales bacterium UBA3623 | reverse complement strand
TTTTGGCAGGGTCCTCCAGGGCCATGAACTCCTGGTCCGTCATGTCTTCCGGATAGAAACGGGCGCCGGCGGGCCTGGGGCCGAAGCCATCCAGGAACGGCTGGTCGTCTATACGGTTCCAAGGGCCGTAGTTCACATAAGCGAACTCACGTTCTGCCTCGGGAAGGGCGCTAAAGAAGGCCTTCTCTCCGAAAACCTGCTGCCAGTAGATGGCATCGGCCTCATCGGCGGCAAAACGATACAAATTCAGAACCTCCTTACCGTTGTCGGTGATTCCCGAAAGGTCCGGAGCGGGAATGGTCACCTGTGCATAGTTCTCCAGCAGGCGCTCTGCCTTGGTGCGGCCTTCCTGGCAGGACCAGAGCCCTGCGGCGGCCACCATGAGAACCAGTGCAATTTTCAGCTTTTTCATCACAGTTACTTTGAATCGGATTTAGTCCGCAAAGATAACTATTTTATATAGAATTTCAGCGTTTTTGGGCAAAGAATCTTTCTTTGAAAATCTTTGGTTATTCCCGTTTTTCTCTTTAAATTTGTAAGACATTTAGCGCAATAAACACTTTAACTTTTAACAAATAAAATTCAAACCATTTATCATGAAAACTGCTGACATCATGGCACGCCTTCAGGCCAAGTACCCGCTGGAGAAAGAGTACCTGCAGGCTGTACAGGAAGTTCTGGAGTCTATCGAGGATGTTTACAACCAGCATCCCGAATTCGAAAAAGCCAAGATTGTAGAACGTATGGTGGAGCCGGACCGTATCTTCACCTTCCGCGTAACCTGGATTGACGACAAGGGTGAGGTCCAGACCAACCTGGGCTACCGCATCCAGTTCAACAGTGCCATTGGTCCCTATAAGGGCGGTCTCCGCTTCCACAAGGCGGTTACCCCCTCCATGCTCAAATTCCTGGGCTTTGAACAAACCTTCAAGAATGCCCTTACCACCCTCCCGATGGGCGGTGCCAAGGGCGGCAGTGACTTCGACCCGGTGGGCAAGTCCAACGACGAAATCATGCGTTTCTGCCAGGCTTTCATGCTGGAGCTTTGGAACTGCATCGGCCCGGATCAGGATATCCCTGCCGGTGACGTAGGTGTAGGCGGCCGCGAAATCGGTTACCTCTATGGTATGTACAAGAAGCTGGCCCGCCAGTACAACACCGGCGTTCTCACCGGTAAGGGCGGCACCTGGGGCGGTTCCATCCTCCGTCCGGAAGCCACCGGTTTCGGTGCCCTGTACTTCACCCAGCACCTGCTGCACAAGGCCGGTAAGGACATCAAGGGTTGCCGCATTGCCGTTTCCGGTTTCGGTAACGTAGCCTGGGGCGCCTGTACCAAGGCCACCGAACTGGGCGCCAAGGTTGTGGCCATCTCCGGTCCCGACGGCGTGTGCCACATTCCCGATGGCATCACCAAGGAAATGATAGACTACATGCTGGTCATGCGTGCCTCCAACCGCAACAAGGTAGAGGATATGGCCACCAAGTTCCCGGGCAAGGCCGTGTTCACCGCCGGCAAGAAGGCCTGGAGCATTCCTGTAGACATCGCTCTCCCCTGCGCCTTCCAGAACGAGCTTTCCGAAGAAGACGCCAAGGAACTGAAGGCCAACGGATGCTGGTGCTGCTGCGAGGTCTCCAACATGGGCTGCCAGCCGGAAGCCATCCACTTCTTCCAGCACAACGGCGTGCTCTTCGCCCCCGGTAAGGCTGTGAACGCCGGTGGTGTAGCCACCTCCGGTCTGGAAATGACCCAGAACGCCGAACATATCTCCTGGAGCGGTGAGGAAGTAGACGAGAAACTCCACTTCATCATGAAGAGTATCCACGAGCAGTGCGTGAAGTACGGCACTCAGCCGGACGGCACCATCGACTACGTGAAGGGCGCCAACATCGCCGGCTTCATGAAGGTAGCAACCGCCATGCTCGAGCAGGGCACGATTTAGGTTGCACCTAAATCGTCCCATAGAAAAAAGGATGGAAGCCTCTTCCATCCTTTTTTATTCAACCATTGGGGGACTAATCCCCCAAACCCCCTGGGTCGCTTCGCTCCAAAGGAGCTTCGTGGGAAGGACAAAGAAGGATTCCAACAAAAAACTCCGGCCTTGCGGTCGGAGTTTTTTTGTGTGATACAACTAATTTATTTAGCTTGAGCAGCTTCGGCCTGGGCCTGGAGTTCTGCCTGGAGGCTCTCGAGGGTGCGGCTGTCGGGGATGTTCAGGGCCTTGCGGGCTTCGGCGGTGAGGTCTACTACCTTGGTTTCGTCGAAGTAGATGGCCTGGCTCACATCAAACAGAGCGGTGAGGCCCTTGGCCTTGGCCAGCTTGGCAACCACCTCGTTCACCTTTTCCTGGATGGGAGCGGTGAGCTGGTTCTGCTGCTGCTGAAGTTCGTTGGAGATGGACTGCTGGAACTCCTGAATGCGGTTTTGGATTTCCATGAGCTCACGCTCCTTGGATTCACGGATAGCAGCGGTCCAGGTGGACTGCTTCTGCTGATACTGGTTAAGCTTACCCTGGTATTCTTCCACCATGGCGGCGTAGGTTTCTTCAGCTTCCTTCTGGGAAGCGGAGATGGCCTCACGGGCGGCGTCCATTTCGGGAGCCAGGGCCACCAGTTCATTGAAGTTCACGCGACCGAAAGTCTGGGCGGAAGCGGTGAGAGTTGCAAGTGCCGCAAGGGCAACGACAAATAGTTTTTTCATATTCTTTTAATTTATTTGTTTTCTATTTTACACGCCGGGACTACCCCGGCAATTATCATACCAGATTAGAATTGCTGACCCAGAACGAAGTGGAACTGGCTTCCACCGTTAACCG
>DFLI01000144.1 GCA_002373715.1 Bacteroidales bacterium UBA3623 | reverse complement strand
TGGAACTGGCTTCCACCGTTAACCGAATCGTCGAAACCATAACCCCAGTCTACACCCAGCAGACCAATCATCGGGAGGAATACACGCACACCTACACCGGCGCTTCGTTTGATCTGGAACGGGTTAAACTCACGGATATCGCTCCAGCAGTTACCGCCTTCCAGGAAGGCCAGGGCGTAAATAGTGCTCTGAGGCTGCAGGATAACCGGATAACGGAGTTCTACCGTGAACTTATCGTATACGTTACCGGCATAACTTACGCCGTTCTGGC
This sequence comes from Bacteroidales bacterium UBA3623, assembly GCA_002373715.1. Classification (GTDB taxonomy): domain Bacteria; phylum Bacteroidota; class Bacteroidia; order Bacteroidales; family UBA932; genus Cryptobacteroides. The sequence continues at coordinate 4,695 of DFLI01000144.1, read as the reverse complement.
TGTAAGGAGTAATCTTCTGCGGCGTGAGGGAATAGTCTTCGTAACCACGGAGGGAAATGATTTCTGCTCCGTAGGTCATGTAACCCGACATACCGTCACCACCCACCTGGAAGTTCTCAAACGGAGAGTAACCCCAGTTGCGGTTGTAGTAACCCAGGTAACCGAACTGGGCACGGGTCATGAGTACCAGGTCTCCCACCAGTTTGGTGTATACAGTACCGCTAACCTTCCACTTGTGGTATTCAATCCACTTGTAACGCTGGGCGGCCGTCCATTCGTCGTAGTTGACGTCTTTCCAGCTGTTCACCTTCACCTTGTTGCCATCCTCATCATAGGTGAACTTACGCAGCAGAGAGTAAGGAGGCGTGATTTGCAGGGACGCCGTGAACTCGGAACCCGTACGGGGATAAATCTGCTGGTCGGAGGAATTACGCGACAGGTTGAACGTGAGGCTCAGGTTGTGCGAAATACCGTCGTTGAAAGCAAAATAACTGTTGGTCCAGTTGGTGAGCTTGTAGGTTTGCCAGCTCACGCCTCCGTAGAAGGTGAACCAGTTGTCCGGCCACTTGAGGCGCGTACCGATACCGGCATTGAAACCAAGCACTTCAAACATCTTGTCCGTGGACAGAATGCCGATGGCCAGATAGGAGTCCGTCATACGGGAATAGTATCCCGAAACGCTGAGGGACGTAGGTTTCTTGCCGAAGAGCCAGGGCTCCATGAAGCTGGCGCTGAGGGAAGTGTAGTAGCGGCCGTTGGTCTGGAAACGGAAGGAAAGCGTTTGGGCGTCTCCCAGAGGCACCGGGCGCCAGGCACCCTTCTCCAGCATACGGCGGGTAGAGAAGTTGTTAAAGCTAACACCGGCCGTGAGCACGAAGGTATTACCGCCCCAACCGCCGGAAAGTTCCAGCTGGGAAGAGGGCTTCTCCGTTACGTTATATACGACGTCCACCGTGTTGTTCAGCTGGTTGGGAAGGATGTTGTAACCTTCTCCCTGCTTCATGATGGCTTCCGGGTCAAACTGGCCCATGGAGGCAATTTCACGAATGGAACGTTCAAAGTCTGATTGGCTGAACAGGTAGCCGGGACGCGTCATCACCTGACGGCGCACCACGCGTTCGTTGGTGAGGTCGTTACCGTTGATGATTACGTCGTTGATGGTGGCAGGCTTACCTTCGGAAATGCGGAGCTCCAGGTCTACGGAATCGTTCTGGATGTTAACCTCCACGGGGGTTACGTTGAAGAAGAGGTAACCGTTGTCTCGGTACAGCTTGGAAACGTCGTACTCGTTTTCCTTACCGCCGCCGTGCAGGCGCTTCATGAGAGTAACCTTGTCATAGACGTCTCCGTCCTTTACCTGCAGAATCTGGTTGAGGGCTTCCGTGGAATATACGGAGTTACCCGTCCAGGAGATGTTGCGGAAATAGTACTTGGGACCTTCTTCAAACACCATGTCAATGGCCAGGTGCTTGCCGTCCGGCAAATAATAAACGGAGTCACGGACCAGACGGGCATCCCGGTAACCGGCCTCGTTGAAGGCATCCAGTACCGTTTTGCGGTCTGTTTCGTACTCTTTCTCCTTGAATTTCTTAGATTTGAAGAAGTTATACCACTTGTTGGAGTGGGTTTCCTTCATGTTTTTGGCCAGCTTCATCTCCTTCACGTGCTCGTTGCCCATGAAGTTGATGTTCTTGATGCGAACCTTGGGGCCTTTGTCCACGTTGAAGTTAACGCGGATAGCGCTGCGGATCATGGTGTCCCGGATGGCTTCCACATCCACGTTCACCTTCAGATAGCCTTTTTCTTTATAATAGCGCTTGATAATGTCTACGGAAGTGTTCTTCACATAGTCCGAATATTCACGGCCGGGACGGAGGTTCAGACGCTCCTGGAGGTCTTTCTTCTCTCCGGACTTGACGCCGGTATAGGTCCAGCGGGACACGCGGGGACGCTCCTTGATGCACACTTTGAACCAGGCGGTATCTGCCGATGCGTTCAGGGAATCTATGACCACGGCCACGTCTTCGAAGTAGCGCTGGGCCACCAGACGCTTCACGATACCGGTGATATCTTCACCCGGGACCACGATTTCCTGGCCGGCCTGAAGGCCTGTGAGCTGCAGAATCTGGTGCTCGTTGAAATACTGGTTTCCTTCTACGCCTACGCCGCCTACTATATACGTCTTGGGGCGACCGTAGTCCACTTCTATGCTGTTACGCCCGCTCTGGGCCCAAAGCGATGCGGTGCTCAGGAGCAGGGCGGCAATGCAAAGTATCCTTCTAACAGTCATTCCAGCTAATTGATTATCTTGCAAAGGTAAGGATTATTTTTTACTTTCCATAACGGCGTTCCCGCTGGGCAAAGGCCTCCAGGGCCTCCTTGAACTGCGCCTGGCGGAACTCCGGCCACAGGATATCCGTGAAGTAGAATTCCGTATATGCGCTTTGCCACAGCAGATAATTGGAGATGCGAAGTTCTCCGGAAGTGCGGATAATTAGATCCGGGTCCGGGATGCCTGCGGTGACCAGGTATTGGTCAAAGTCTTTCTGCTCCATGGCCTGGAACTGCTCCGGAGGGAGCTGCTGGGCCGCCTTTTTCATGGCCTGGAGAATGTCCCATCGGCCACTGTAACTGAAGAAGAGGATAAAGGTAATTTGGTAATTTTGGGAGGTGGCCTCCTGCATCTCGTCTATGGCCTTGTTGATTTTCTCGCTCAGGCGGGGACGGTTGCCTAGCACCAGGAAACGGGCTCTGTTCTGCAGGAAGAGCTGGAGCTCTGCCTTCATTTCCGTGAACAGAAGTTCCATCAGGCCCATTACCTCCTCTTCCGAACGGTTCCAGTTCTCTTCCGAGAAGGCATACAGGGAAAGGTACTCCACTCCGCTTTCTATGGCTGCGCTCAGGCAGGCACGGATGCTTTCTACCCCTTCTACATGTCCCTGGGAACGGCTCAAGCCCCGGGCCGTAGCCCATCGGCCATTTCCATCCATAATGATGGAAACGTGTTTGGGAATTCTCTTGTTGCTATCCATTGTTTCTCATGTCTTCTCCCCAGAACAGACGCGAAGTAAGGGCCTTCACAAAGCCGGACTGGGCAAGCCGGATACGTTTAAGCGAAAATTGTGCCATCTCTACGTGGATGGTCCAATCCGGCTGGATTTCTACCACGCGGTTGTCTGTGGACATGGTGGCGCGGCCGTCACGGGACTCGAAGGAGATATCTACCTTGGCCGTTTCTGGCAGTACGATAGGACGTACGTTCAGGTTGTGCGGGGCAATAGGAGCCACCACCAGCACCTTGGTGTCCGGCATACAGATGGGACCGCCTACGGAAAGGGAGTAAGCCGTTGAGCCGGAAGAGGTTGCCACAATAAGGCCGTCTGCCCAATAGGTGGGAAGAGGCTCTCCGTCAATGCTTACATGGATACCCAGCACGGAAGAACCGCTGCGGTGAAGGGCCACCTCATTCACGGAATAAGGCAGCATGCCGATGGACTTGCGGGCATCGGGACCCTTGAGCGTGGCGTTGAGCACGGTGCGGTACTCTATGCGGAAGTCTCCTTCCACCAGAGCCCGGCGCACATCTTCGGGCCTGTTTTCGCAAAGGAAGCCGATGCGGCCAAAGTTAACACCCAGGATGGGCAGGCCGATATCGGCCACTACGTGCGCAGCGGAAAGGAAGGTGCCGTCCCCACCCATGGACAGGACCAGGTCCGTTTCCGGCTGGACGTCGCTCTTGGTGCGGATTTCGTACACCTCAAAGGTTGCCTGCTCCAGGTCTTTCAGGAGAGAGAGCATGCGCTCGTCGTTCCTGAGGCCATCCCGCAGGATAAAGTATCCTATTTTCATAGCGGTCAATTAAATCAAACGCCAAAATTAACACATTTCTTAGAATTTTCCTTATTTTTGTGGCACATAAAAGCAAAACAGAAAATGACTAGACTCAGCGTCAATATAAATAAGGTAGCTACCATCCGCAATTCCCGGGGTGGAAACGTGCCGGATGTAACCCAGGCTGCCCTCAATTGCGAGGCCTTCGGGGCCGAGGGCATAACCGTACATCCCAGGCCCGACGAGCGCCACATCCGCTATTCCGACGTAAGGGCCATCCGTCCCCTCCTGAAGACGGAATTCAATATTGAAGGCAATCCCACCGTACCCAGTTTTGTAGACTTGGTGCTGGAAGTGGTGCCGGACCAGGTAACCCTGGTGCCGGACGGTCACAACGCCCTCACCTCCAACGCCGGCTGGAACACCGTGGAAAATAAGGAACTGCTCACAGAGCTGTGCCGCACCTTCCAGGCCAAGGGCATCCGTACCTCTATATTTATAGACCCGGATCCCGCCATGGCCCGCGGCGCCGCCGCCTGCGGAGCCAACCGCGTGGAACTGTATACGGCAGATTATGCCGCCCAGTATCCGGAGAATCCGGAAAAGGCCATCGCCCGCTATCTGGCCACGGCCCAGGAGGCAAAGGCCTGCGGCCTGGGCCTCAACGCCGGGCACGACCTCTCCCTGGAAAACCTGGCCTATTTTGTGCACACCATTCCCTGGACGGACGAGGTTTCCATCGGACACGCCCTTATTTCCGACGCCCTGTATATGGGATTGGAGAAAACTATTGCCGCCTACCTTTCGGAAATCCGCAAAAAATAGTTAACTTTGCGCCTTTGGTAACACATCGAATAATTATTA
>DFLI01000040.1 GCA_002373715.1 Bacteroidales bacterium UBA3623 | reverse complement strand
ACATGCCGGGGATGATCAGACCGCCTTCATAGTGCTCTACCTTAGTATTCTCACCGATGTACTCCTTGACGCCCTCCGCGTCTCCTACATAGACGAAGTGCCCGCCGAAGATCGCCACAGCCTCGGCTCTGGGCTGCTCCTTGTCCACCGTGTAAAAATTACCGTATATGACCCTCTCGGCGGACTGGTCCTTCACATCAAACTGGAAACCGGCCTGGTTCAGCTTCTCGGAAATATTATTCATAAATGATTCCTCCTGTTAAATAATCAGATTGAACTACTTGTCAGACAATATACGTTATTTCACTTTCTTTCCGCCGAAATAGACCTCTTTCGGCGTGTTGTAGCTGAAACCCTCATGCTCCGCCGTGAGCAGATCGTTGTCAAACACCAGGAAGTCTGCGTCCTTGCCGGCGGTAATGGAGCCCTTGGCGGCCTCCACACCCAGCTGCTTGGCACCGTTGATGGTATAGCCCAAAAGCATTTGCTCAACGGTCATTTTCTGGTCCTCAGGAGGGAGCACTTCCCCTCTGGTAAATGCGGGAGCATTGGTCTTTTCCGTGATATGGCGCGTCATGCCCACTTCCATGCCCAGATAGGGGTTCCAGACCTCGAAACTGAATACCACGTTGTCGCTGGACCAGGTTACCAGGGCGCCGCTGTCCCACAGCGACTTGCAGCGGAACAGCTTGCGGGCCCGTTCTTCGCCCAGCCAGGTGCCCCAAACCCTGTAGTCTCCGGCATGCCACCAGGGCGTATAGTTGGCAATCACGCCCAGCTTGGCAAAACGGTCCAGGTCGGCGTCGTCCTGCACTTCCAGGTGGGCGCAGGTGACCTTCATGGTAAACTTGTCACCGACTTCCTTTCTGGCCAGTTCCGCAGCGTCCAGCGCCACGCGGGAAGCGGCGGAGCCTACGGTGTGCATGTGAAGGTCCAGGCCTTCCGCGTTCAGTTTGACCATCAGGGCGGCCAGGTCCTCCTTGTTGAAAGCGGTGGCACCCTTCTCGGGAACATCCACATAGGGCGTGAGCATCGCGGCGGTGTGGATTTTCTGCGTGCCGTCCATGAAAATCTTCATGGTGTGGATTTTGAGGTGCTCCGTATTGTATTCCTTCCGGAAGCGCTTGAGTTCCTTCAGGCCTTCCTCCGCCTGCCAGTTGGCGGCAATCACATAGCAGCCGTCCACATAGACGGGGAGTTTCCCTTGCTTGTCCATCTCCTTCAGACGCTGATACACCCGCTCGTGGAACTCGGGGAAGCCCGGAATACCTGCGTCAAAGACCGCCGATACACCGTGAGTCACGGAGAAATCGATCCACGCCTGGAGCGCGGTGTCAATCTGCTCGTCACTGAGGTCCATGGAACCGTCCAGGACGATGCGAACCTCCGCAGAGCCTTCAATGATATAGCCGGTCAACTTGCCGTCCTTGCGCTCATAAACGCTGAGTCCGGGTACGGGATCCGGCGTTTCGTCGGTAATGCCATGGCGCCGGAGCACGCGGGAGTTCACCCACACGCTATGGAATTCCGCCTCCTGAATCTGGAGCTCGGCATCCGGGCAGACGGCGTCAAGGTCTTCCGTGGTGAGCATCTCGTCATTCAGGCACTTTTTCTCCAGGATGAACCGGTAGCACTTCTGGCCGGGATGCTTGCCGATAAAGTCGGCTATAAAGTCCAGGGCCTCCTGCTTGCCGTTGCAGGCAAAGCGTTCGCTCTCTGCCGCATAGGCGAATCCCACGGGCAGGGTCACGTGTACATGGCTGTCAAAGATGCCCGGCATGATGAATTTGCCACCCAAGTCTGTGACCTCACCTTCATAGGCCGCCAGGCCGGCCTCGTCGCCCACATAGACGAATTTTCCGTCTTTCACTACCAAAGCCGTGGCCTTGGGCTGGTTTTTGTCCGCCGTAAAGATTTTGGCGTTCTTGATGATTTTGTCTGCTTTCATGGTTATTATCTTTTATGTCTGATGCTATTTGCGCGCGGCCATGATATCCAAAAGGTAGCCGGGCGTGAAGAACTTGTCTATGAACTGGTAGTAGCCCAGCAAGGGAAGCACGGCCTTGTACTGTTCGGCCAGCAGGCCCTTTTTGATACGTATGTCGCCCGGTCCGGCGATGTCAAGGACGTTCTGGTCGTCGGCCGAATACGCCTTCCACTCCACCTTGTCAGTGGAAGGGTTGCCGCAGCGGGCGAAATTGGTCCACATCTGCATAACGGCCGTGAAGATCTCGTCCGAGTTGTTGGTGCCGTTGAAGGTGCTGCTTGTCCCGAAGCCGCGCATGTCGAACACAAACATGAGCTCCACGGAATGGGCGGCTCCCAGGTCCGCATTGCTGCTTGGATAGGACCAGTAGTAGGAGAACGTCTTATTGAACGCGCTCTGCACGTCGAGCTGCTGGAGCATGGGGACCCTGAACATAAGCTCATTGATAAACTCCGTCTCGATAAGTCCCGGCTCCTGGAACCGGCATACCCGCTTAAATTCCTCGTAATACTTCTTGTCCTCTTCCTTCAGGTAGGGGACGGCATCGCCTGCGGCGCGCTGGGCGTATAGCTTTTGCTCTTCCATGCTCAGTATCGGGCCTTCACCCATGAACAACCTCATCTCGTCGGCCGTGCTGCCCGCCATAATGGAGATGTGCTTTGCGTAGCCTTTCCGATAAAGTTCGATGGGCGCCTCGGGGAGCACCTCGGTTCCGTAATAGGGGCAGGACGTGAACTTGCCCACCGCCTCGACATACGCTTTCTGGAGCTCCTCTTCGCTCAGCGCCATAATCTCTTCCATGGTCTTGCAGCCGGTGTACGCAAGCAACGCCTTGGTCTTGCCCTGCGCGGCTTCACAGCCGACCGGGAAGGCTAGGGTGGTGGAACCGCTCTGGGCGATGACCTTCTGGAAATACCGGTTCGCCTCCTTCATGACCGGCAGGATGGAGACGGAGCCGCCGCCGGCGCTTTGCCCGAAGATGGTCACGTTGCCCGGGTCGCCGCCGAAAGCGGCGATATTCTCGTGCACCCACCGGAGCGCCATGGCCTGGTCCAGCAGGCCGTTGCAGGGCGCCGTCTTGAAGTCTTCGCCGCCGGGCACCGACGAGAAGTCCATGAAGCCGTACATGTTCAGGCGGTAGTTGATAGTCACCATGATGATGTCACTGTGCGCCTGGACCAGGTTGGCTCCGCTGTAGGATGCCTGCGAGCCCGAGCCGACGACGTATGCCCCGCCGTGAATCCAAACCATCACCGGCTTCTTCTTGGTATCGTCATCGGTGTTGACCCAGATGTTCAGGTAGAGGCAGTCCTCTGAGCACAGTTTCTGCACACAATCCGGATAGCCGGTCCCGCCGAAAGAATTTTTCCCGTAGTACTTGGCCTCGAAGACCCCGTCGCCCGCATCCACGTATTCCGGCGCCTTGAAGCGGCGTTCGCCCACGGGCGGCTTCGCGTAGGGGATGCCCAGCCACGACGCCACTCCATACTCCTCGATTCCAACGAAGGTGCCGTTTACGCACTTCACGGCATGGGCCTTGTCGTAGTCTCCCGTAATTTCGCCGTTCAGGCACTCGTACTGCTCGAACCTGATTAAATCCTTGAATTCCCTTTTCATGTCACTCATTGTTCTATTCTCCTTTCATATCACTTTAGTTCTTCTTTTATATAATAGGCCCTGACCTTGCTCTCTGTTATCAGGACAGATTCCTGATGGAAAAAGGCGCAGAGATCTCTGGCGATGCCATCCACAACACCTTTCTGGGGATCAAGCAAACACAGGACAAGGGTCTTTTCCTGTGTATAATCACCATTTTCGTGGAAATACCCACCGTCTGAAACGATAAACGAGAAAGGAACATGGTAACTCTGGCATACGTTCTTCATTATATCAACGTACACCTTCGTCGGGTGTTCCTGCTGCTTAGTAACAGCATCGTTCAAGCCCACGCTGATGGTTATCTCTGTCATATTTCCATGAGTTTATAAATCTCGCTGACATGGACAAAGCCTCGTTTCTCAAAGTAACAGTGGGCGGCGTGGTTGTCCTTTCCGGACTCCAGAAAAATGTCCCGGATTCCTTTTGAGTGCAACCAGTCAATGGCGGTCTGCAACAGGGTGTTGCCTACACCGCCGCCCCGGCACTGGGGATTCACCAGGATGTCGCCTACCATGCCGAAGCGGGCGTCCGCGTCCCCCTCGATATAGGCAGCACAGAATCCCATAAGCGTCCCATTATCATCGACGGCCTTCCAAACGTGCGAGACAGAATCATCGTTCATCTGGGACAACAATGACCTTATCCATTTTTCCCGGGCGTCCGGGGCTGGGCGGGTAATGAAACAGCCGTCCCGGACGAATCCTTCACCCACACCCATCTGGAGTTCCCCGTGGGAGATGTACTCAGGATGGGCGGTAATATGGCCGATGAACAGGTCGGCAAGAGCTTGGGTGTCGGCTGTAGATGCCGGTTTTATTTTAATATGCCGCTCTTGATTTTCCATCTCAACTAATTAATATAGACCCATTCGCCGCAGACCATGGTACGTAATAGCTTGGTATCGGCAATTTGCTCGGGATCGCAGGCGGTGATATCCTCTGCCAACACCACCAAATCGGCTTCCTTCCCTACGGTGATGCTGCCCAGACGGTCATCACACAGCAGCTGATAGGCCTCGTTCAGGGTGGTGGCTTCAATCATCTGCTCCACCGTAACCCGTTCGGCAGGCCAGTGCAGGGTATCCGGCTGGCCGGGCACATGGCGGGTAACGCCTTTCTGGATGCCCGTGAGCGGATAGGCCGGATTCTCCACGGGATAGTCGCTGGCCGATGTGACCACGACGCCGGTGTCGAAGAAGGATTTCATGGGAAGCTGGGCTTCGGTACGTTCCTTTCCCAGAACCTCCACCATCATATCCAAGTAGCCTTTATCCATACCAAACCAGTGCGGATCGGTGACGGCAATTACTCCCAGCTTGGCCATACGGGGAATGTCGACAGGATCCACCAGTTGCAGATGGGTGACGGCATCCCTGTAACGGTGCGGTCCGGTTTGCTTCAGCGCTTTCTCCATAGCATCCAGGGTGAAGGCCAGCGCTCCGTCGGCCATAGTATGGGCGTGCACCGTGAAGCCCAGCTCGTGGGATCTTCTGTAAACGGCCGTGAGAGTTTCCAGATCGAAACGAAGCTGGCCGCGGTGCTGATGTTCCTGGGACCAGGGGTCGCTGTAAGGCTCCTTCGCATAGGCGGTTGCGGGCGGCATACCGATGGTCCCATCCACCTGAACTTTGATATTGGTAAGCTGGAACATGGGTCCCATTGTGCGCTCCCGAAGCTGCGCCGCATGTTCAATCTCGGCCATGGTATCGTGCCCCTGTGCCTGGAAAACCTGATAAGCAGCAAAGATATGCATACGCAGCTTCCCCTCTACGTCCAGTTGGTGGCAGGCCTCTGCCGCATTGTCCGTAGAGTCCCAGTTGATAATGGGATCCAGAATCATGGTCTCTCCGTGGGCCAGGTATTCTTCCTGGAAATACAGGACAGCTTCCTTGTACTGCTCTACGGAAAAAACGGTGAGCGGTTTCAGAAGGTCCATGGCGCCTTCGCGGAAACAGCCCGTTGGATTGCCTTCCGCATCCCGGACGATGATGCCATCGCTCACGTCCGGCGTGTTCTTGTCGATCCCCAGACGGTCCATGGCGGCATGGTTCACCCAGTAGGAGTGGTGGCCGATATCGGCCAGGACGATGGGCCTTTCCGTGAGGCCCTCCAGCATATCGGCGGTCAATTCATCTGAAGGCATGAAACCTGCGCCCTGGATCACCTCCAGTTCCGGATGCCTGTCGGCAAACTCCCTTATGGTTTTCAGATGCTCTTCCAGGCTTCCATAAAGGTTCAGGTGCACCGTAAACAGCGTCTCTGTGGCTCCTGGAGCAATGTGGCCGTGTCCTTCTCCAAAGCCCGGCAGGATGATACCGTCCTCCTGTCGAAGCACTTCCGTGCCCGGGCCGATATATTCCTTTACGCCGGCTTCATCGCCCACATAGATGAATTTGCCGCCGTCAATGGCTGCCGCTCCGGCCTTGGGCTGTTTCCTATCAACGGTGTAAATGTTACCAAAGATGACTTTGTCTGCTTTCATGGCTATTGGGCATTTTTAGGTTATCTTCCCCAGGTGTTGCCGGGGGTGTCTTTGATACGAATGTTATCTTCAGAAGAGAGGTTAGTGGCAATGGCAGAGAACAGCGCGGAGAACTGCTCATTGATTTCTCCCTCTTTCCCGGTGTCGGCCTTGGTGAGTGTGCCGGAATAGTTGCCGTTGGTCACCGTCACGCTGCCATTTGTGTACGTCATGTTCGTTCCATTGACATTGGTCATATCGTTGCCATAGCTGCTGCCTCCGTCGGCGCGAGTGAGCACCGTGCTCTCGCCGGTGGCGGGATCGCTGAGCACTATATCGCCTTTGCCGGTCAGCTCCCATTTGAAGCCGGCATCCTCCGGGCCGCCATAGACGGCAACCAGGGCGTC
>DFLI01000032.1:3889-10023 GCA_002373715.1 Bacteroidales bacterium UBA3623 | reverse complement strand
TGCTGCTGGGTGGCCTGTGGCACGGTGCCAGCTGGAATTTCATGATTTGGGGCGGCCTGAACGGCATAGGCATGGTCATTTATAAAGTATGGACCAAGCGCAGCATGGCGCAGAAGGTGGGAATTGCCACTTTCTTCACGCTGCTGGTGCTGCTGCTCTCCCGCGTAACGCCCGCGCCGGTGTGGAATCTGTTCCTGGTTTGGTTGCTCATCATTTGGGTGGGAACGGCCATCAAATGGCTTTTCCGCCTGCTGGTGAAGCCACCGGAACCGGTGTACACCCTGGATGCCGGCCTCAATCTGGTGAGGGCCCGGGATCCTTTCGTCATCCGGGCCATTGATTGGACTTCCCAGGCCTGGGACATCTTCCAGACCTTCGTGTTCATTACCTTCACCCGCCTGTTCTTCCGCAGCGGCTCCAACCTGGACCCTGCCCTGGCCAACGAGCAGGCCTGGAACACCGCCAAGAACATGGTGAACCAGATTGGCAGCGCCTGGGATTTGTCCAAGGTGCCGGCCATGGCCTGGGAGCACCGTGCGGTGCTCATTATCTTTACGATAGGAATGATTATCCACTGGCTGCCGGAGCGCTTCAAACGCCGTTACCGCATAGCCTTCGCCCGTCTGCCCCTGGGCTGGATGGGCGTGGTGGTGGTGCTTCTGGTGCTCCTCATCTACCAGTTCATCACGGCCGATTTACAGAGTTTCATCTATTTCCAGTTCTAGCCTATGACAGAAGTACGTGCAAAAAAAGCCCTGGGGCAGCATTTCCTCACGGATCAGAAGGTGGCCAAGGCCATTGTGGATGCCCTGCACGGTGGTTTGCCCACCCTGGAGGTTGGGCCCGGAATGGGTGTTTTAACCCAGTACTTGCTGGAGCGGGAAGACATTGACCTGAGGCTCATAGAGATTGACTCGGAAAGCGTGGAGTATCTGCTCACGCATTTCCAGGGTATGCAGGGGCGCCTTATGGAGGGAGACTTCCTGCGGCTCAAGTTGGAGAAATTGTTCCCGGAGAAGTTTGCCATCATTGGCAACTTCCCTTACAATATTTCCTCCCAAATCTTCTTCAAGGTGCTGGACTATAAGGACAGCATTCCGGAGGTTGTGGGCATGGTGCAGAAGGAAGTAGCAGAGCGCATTGCGGAAAAGCCCGGCAGCAAAACCTATGGTATCCTAAGCGTGCTCCTGCAGGCCTGGTACGACATTGAATACCTCTTTACCGTGGGTTCCGGCTGCTTTGCTCCGCCGCCCAAGGTGGAAAGCGCCGTCATTCGCCTTACTCGCAATTCCCGCACAGATTTGGGCTGCGACGAGGCCCTCTTCAAGACGGTGGTGAAAACCGCCTTCGGCCAGCGCCGCAAGATGATGCGCAACCCTCTCAAGCCTCTGGCCCTGGCGCGTGGAAAGGCCGATGTTCTGTCGCAGGATATCTTCTCCCAGCGCCCGGAGCAACTCTCCGTGGAAGACTTTGTGGCTCTCACCAATTTATTAGACTAGAGATGCGTAAACTTTTCCTATCGGCCCTGTTGGCCGTTTTCACCCAGGCTTGCCAGCCTGGTCACCGCCCGGCGGAACTGGCCCCCGGCTGTTGGGACCCGCAGGTTCGCAGTGCCCTTAACAGCCTCATGGCGGCCGATACGGTTTCCGGTGCCTATGCCGTGTTTGACTTTGACAAAACTACCATCGTCCACGACGTGTCGCAGGCCCTCTGGGTGTACCAGGTGGAGCATCTCCGCTATGCCGATGCCACTGAGAACGCTTTCCTGGACGGCATTCCGGACACCTCCCGGGAGGTAGTTCCCGGGGTTACCTTTGCCGATATGGGCAGCATGCTGGAAGCCGAATACGAGCGTATGGTGCATATGCTGGGCGCAGGCATGACCTGGGAAGAAGTTTACGCCTCAGACGAATATCTGGATTTCCGTGCCCGTATGGCCACCCTCCTAAGCAGAATGGACGACGTCTTCGGCCATGAGGTCTCTTACCTCTGGATGCCGGGCCTTTTGGCGGGTTTCACTGAGGAAGAGGCCCACGAAGTGGTGCGGGAAGCCCTTAAGGACCAACTGGGCAAAGACAAACTGGCCGTAGAGCAGTGGACTTCTCCCGATGGCCGGTGGGATGAAGCCGTGGAGCGGGGCATCTACCTCTCTCCGGAAATGAAGGACCTTTACAAATGCCTCCAGACCAGCGGCATCACGCCCTATGTGTGCTCCGCTTCCCTGGAACTGATAGTGGAGGTGCTGGCCTGCGACCCTCAGCTGGGGCTGGGAATTCCGGCCGATCAGGTTTTCGGCCTTCGTTTCGTGCCCGGTGAGAAGCTTCAGGCCCAGTACGACCCTTCCTACGTCCAGACCATCCGGGACGGCAAGATTAGCTGCATCCAAACCTATATGGCGCCGCAGCATGGCGACAAGGACCCTATCCTGGTGGGTGGAGACTCCAACGGAGACGTGCCCATGCTCACCGGCTTTGCCGGGATGCAGCACGGCCTTATCATAGACGTGGGCCGCAGCCCTTCTTCCAAAATCGGCCAGCTGGCTGCAAAGGCCCGCGAAGAGGGCAACACCGGCCGATATCTCTTACAACCCAACTTTGCTCCCATCCAGGGTGGCATTGAAGGCGGCGGAATATAAACAACTTAACACATAGAGTCATGAAAAAGATTTACCTCTCCCTTCTTGCCGTGCTGCTCACGGTGGTGAGCCTGCAGGCACAGGACAAAGTGACCAAGAAAGTGCTGGAACTGGGTAAAACCGACAACCGCACCATGGAGCATGCCCAGTACATTGCGCGCAACATTGGCGGCCGGCTGGTGGGCACCCACATGCTGAACCACGCCGAAGACTGGGTGGTGGAGCAGTTCCGCTCCTGGGGCCTGGACGTGCAGGTGCAGGAAGCGGTGGTCATTGGCGTGGGCTTTGACCGCGGTCCCTGGAGTGGCCGTATGCTCTCCGAAGACGGGATGATGCTGCATTTTGGCACCCCCGCCTACACCGCGGGAACCTGTGGTCCCCAGAAGGGTCGGGTATATCTGGAACCCAAGAACCAGCGTGCCTTCGACCGTGTGAAAGGTGCCCTCAAGGGCTCCTGGGTGCTCCTGGAAACAGGTGCCACCAGCGGTTTGGCCATTGACGCCAGCGCCAAGGCCGATTCCCTCCGCGCCGCCGCCGTGGCCGAAGGAAAAGAAGTGGCCGTACCCTTCTATCGGCAAATGGTAGAGGCCGGCGTGCTGGGCTTCATCCGTCCCGCCAAGATGCCCATGCAGGTTCTTTACAACCGCGCCATGTGCTTCGACCTCACCATGGATACCCTCCCCACGGCCTGCGACATTCTCCTGGACGAACACCAGTTTGCCCTTATCAAGCAGAAAGTGGAAGACCGGCAGGACTTCCAGCTGGAATTCGATATCCGCAACCATTTCTTCCCCGGCCCCATGAAGTACCACAACATCCTGGCCACCATCAAGGGAACCCAGTATCCGGATGAGTATGTGGTGCTGGGCAGTCACCTGGATGCCTACGACATTGCTACCGGCTCCACGGACGACGGACAGGGCGTCTGCGTAACCATGGAGACGGCCCGTCTGCTGGCCGCCGCCGGTGCCAAGCCCAAGCGTTCCATCATGTTCTGCATCTGGACGGCCGAGGAGTATGGCCTGCTGGGCTCCAAGTACTTTGTGGAGCATAAGACCATTCCCTGGAACAAGATTTCCAACTATTTCAACCGCGACGGCGGCCCTCTGGCCTGCACGTCCATCACGGTTCCGCCCGCCATGTATGAAGACTTTAAGAAGGTGTGCGAACCCCTGGAGAACTACAATCCGGACATTCCTTTCACCGTTAACAAGCGGGAGGGGGAGGCCCAGGCCCGTCCTACCCGTGCCGGCGGTTCCGACCATGCCTATTTCGCCATGAACGGCATTCCGGCCATTTCTTTCCGTGAAAGCGATGTCTTCGGCTACGACTTCAACTACCGCGACATCTGGCATACGGAAGACGACCTTTACGACAAACTGATTCCCGTGTATATGGAGCATTCGGCCGTGGTGAATGCCGTTACGGCATACGGCATTGCCAACCTGGGCCACCTGCTCTCCCGCGAGGGATTGTATAAAGAATAATTATGAAAAAGCTTCTTGTTCCCGCGCTCCTGGGCCTGCTTTTCTGGGCGGGCCGGGCCGATGCCTGCACCAACATCCTGGTGGGAAAGAAAGCATCGGCCGACGGGTCGGTGATGTGCTCCTACAACTGTGATACCTTCGGCTACAGCGGCTGGCTCACCAGCTCGCCGGCGGGCCGCCATGCTCCCGGCGAGAAGATTGCCATCCGCCACTTCTGGCACCCGGGGGAAATCCGCGGCTACGTGGACCAGGTGGAGTATACCTACAATGTGGTAGGATACATGAACGAGCATCAGCTCACCATTCTGGAAACCACTTTTGGCGGGCGCGAGGAGCTGGTGAACCCGGAAGGCATCCTGGGTTACGACAATGTGATGCAGCTGGCCCTGCAGCGCTGCAAGACGGCCCGCGAGGCTGTGCTGGTGATGGCCGATTTGCTCAATACCTACGGCTATTATGAGAGCGGCGAGACCTTCTCCGTCTGCGACCCTGAAGAAGCCTGGATTATGGAAATCATCGGCAAGGGTCCCGGCCGGAAGGGCGTTGTGTGGGCTGCTCTGCGCGTCCCCGATGACGCCATCTGCGCCCACGCCAACCAGAGCCGCATCCGCCAGATTCCTTTCCAGGACAAAGAGAACTGCCTTTACTCCAAAGACGTGGTGTCCTTTGCCCGCGAGATGGGTTATTTCAGCGGCAAGGATGCGGATTTCAGTTTCCGTGACGCCTACTGTCCCTTCGACTTTGTGCACATGCGCCTTTGCGAACCCCGCGTGTGGAGCATCTTCCGCCATCATACAGACCCGGCCTATATGGACAGCTTTATGCCCTACCTGGAAGGCCGCTTTGACGAGTGCGACGCCCTCCCGCTGTGGATTAAACCCGAGAAGCCGCTGACGCTTCAGGATGTAATGGCCGATATGCGCGACCACTACGAGGGCACCCCGCTGGATATGACCGCCGACGTGATGGCCGGTCCCTGGAGCTCTCCCTATCGGCCCCGCGCCAAGAGCTTTACCTCCGAGGGAAAGCAGTACTTCCGCGAGCGTCCCGTCTCTACCCAGCAGGCCGGTTTTGCCGTGGTGGCGCAGCTGCGCTCCTGGCTGCCGGATGCCGTGGGCGGGGTGTACTGGTTCAACTGCGACGACCCTTCCATGATAGCCTATGTGCCCGTTTACTGCGGCATCACCGAGATTCCATCGGCCTTTGATGCCCAGCATAATCTGGACGGAAAGTTTAACGAGGAAGGCGCCTACTGGCTGTGCAACTGGGTGTCCAATATGGTTTACCCGCGCTGGAGTGCCCTGGTGGGGGATTTGAAAGCCGCCCGGCAGGAACTGGAAGACTTCTATGCGGCCGATCAGAAGGCTGTGGAGGAGACCGCCGTAACCATGACGCCGGAAGAGCGGGTGACTTTCCTGAATGGCAAAACCAAAGCCTATACGGAGCAGATGATGACCCGCTGGAGCCGCCTGGCCCGCGAGCTCATTGTGAAGTATAACGACCAGCCGGGCTCCTACGACCAGCCTTTCTGGGACGCCGTGGCCCGCGACACGGGAGAGCGGTATCTGGTGCCCGGACAATAGTTTTGACAATTTCGGGCACAAAACCGAGTATTTTTTTCTAATTTTGTAGGCTGGAAAATAAAGAACACACAATATGTACAGAACACACACATGCGGACAGCTCCGCCTCGAGAACAAGGGCCAGCAGGTAACCCTGGCCGGTTGGGTCCAGAAAGCCCGTAAGCTGGGAGGTATGACGTTCATAGACCTCCGTGACCGCTACGGCATCACCCAGCTGGTAGTAGAGGCCGATGCCCCCGCACAGCTGGTGGAAACCGCCACGTCCCTGGGCCGCGAATTCGTCATCCAGGCCACCGGAGAGGTGGTGGAGCGCAGCGCCAAGAACGCCAAGATGCCCACCGGAGAAATTGAGATTAAAGTATCGGCCATCAATATCCTCAATAAGAGCGTCACCCCGCCCTTCACCATTGAGGAAGAGAGCGACGGCGG
>DFLI01000032.1:0-3828 GCA_002373715.1 Bacteroidales bacterium UBA3623 | reverse complement strand
GAAGACCTCCGCGCCAAGTACCGTTACCTGGACCTCCGCCGCGCCCCGCTGAAGAGGGCCCTGGAGCTCCGTCACAAGATTGCCCACGAAACCCGCAACTACCTGGACAGCCTGGGCTTCATGGAAATCGAAACCCCTTATCTTATCAAGAGCACCCCGGAAGGCGCCCGTGACTTCGTGGTTCCTTCCCGCATGAATCCCGGTCAGTTCTACGCTCTGCCGCAGAGCCCCCAGACGTTCAAGCAGCTCTTGATGGTAGCCGGTTACGACCGCTATTTCCAGATTGTGCGCTGCTTCCGTGACGAAGACCTCCGCGCAGACCGTCAGCCGGAATTCACCCAGATAGACTGCGAAATGTCCTTCGTAGAGCAGGAAGACGTCCTGAACACCTTCGAGGGCATGATGCGCACCCTGTTCAAGAATGTACTGAACGTAGATATTCCCAACCCGCTGCCCCGCATGAGCTGGTATGACGCCATGGACAACTACGGTTCCGACAAGCCGGATGTGCGTTTCGGAATGACCATCCACGAGCTTACGGACGTAGCCAAGGGCAAGGGCTTCAGCGTCCTGGACGATGCCGCCTACATCGGCGCCATCTGCGTGCCCGGCGCTTCCGAGTACACCCGCAAGCAGATTGACGAGCTCACCGAATGGGTAAAACGCCCGCAGGTGGGAGCCAAGGGCCTCATCTATGTCCGTGTAAACGCCGACGGCACTTTCAAGAGCTCCATCGACAAGTTCTACGGGGCCGATGATCTGGCCAAGCTGGCCGCTGCTGCCGAGGCCAAACCCGGAGACCTGATGCTGGTCATGAGCGGCGCCAATAAGCGTAAGGTGCAAACCATGCTGGGCGTCCTCCGTCTGGAGATGGGCGGCCGCCTGGGCTATCGTGATCCCAAGGTGTTCGCGCCCCTGTGGATTGTGGACTTCCCCCTTCTGGAGTGGGACGACGAAACCCAGCGTTTCTACGCCATGCACCATCCCTTCACCGCCCCCAAGCCGGAGCACGAGAAGTGGTTCTACAGCAATAAGAAGGAAGATCTGGAGCGCGTATGCGCCAACGCCTACGACTTCGTCCTGAACGGCAACGAGCTGGGCGGCGGTTCCATCCGTATCCACAACGCAGATATGCAGAAGCGCATGTTCGAGGTGCTGGGCATCGGCCCGGAAGAAGCCGAATACAAGTTTGGCTTCATCATCAACGCCTTCAAGTTCGGCGCCCCGCCGCACGGAGGTCTGGCCTTCGGCTTCGACCGCGTGTGCGCCCTCATGGGAGGTCAGGACACCATTCGTGACTTCATCGCCTTCCCCAAGAACAACCAGGGCCGCGACGTCATGATAGATTCCCCGTCCCAGATAGACCAGGAACAGCTGGACGAACTCCAGATAGCCCTCAACCTGAAGGCGGAGTAAGCCGCTTTCCCCATACATTTCCCGTCCGGCTTTTCTTCAGAATTCCCGGACGGGAATTGTTTTACCCCCGCCGCATCCGGGAAAAACGGTCCTAGCCCGGAGGGGAGGCACTATCGGCCCACCGTATCCAGAAAAAGATTGCTAAAACCGGACGGGCTTTGATTTCCCGGCAAATATGCGTAAGTTTGCATAAACGCAAACACCTATGAAAAAGACAGTTATTTCTGTACTCCTGGCCGCCCTGGCCGTGGCTTGTGGCAAGCCTTCTGTTGAATGGATTGAAGGCCCGGCGGGCGAAAACGGCAAGGCACAGCACACGCTAATAGTGAACAATGTACCCGCGGGCGGCCGCATCTGGTACCAGGAACTATACGATAATTATCAGATTACGGGCGGTCCCGTGCAGGAAATCAAGCATTTCCAGGGAACCAGCCGCTATTTCGACATTCCGGAAGGCGGCAGCTTCACCATCACCTACCTGGGACGTCCGCTGCCCCGGCATTCCTGGGCGCCGGAAGGCTTCGTGCTGCAAGTAAAGGGAAAGGCCGATGAACCCCTTCCCGTCAAGTATAGCTTCTTGGACCGCAAGGGAAGCCCCATCGATTCCAGCCTGTTTGCGGCCACCTATGAGCCCAAGCCCACGGATATCATTCCGCGAATCATGCAAACGGACGGGGGCCTTGATGATACTGAATGCTTTACCTGCGCGGGGTGGTACAGGATTGCCTTCGACTCGGAAGGTGTGCCCTCCATTGAATCGGTTGATGAAGATGGCGCTTTCTATGCACAGGTAACCCTGAACAAACTGCCAAAAGGCCTTAAAGACTGTGTTATTCGGGATCAGCCATACTTGCAATACCGCGGTTTTATGCTGGATGTAGTGCGGGACTTCCGCACCAAGGAAGAAGTAATGAAGGTGCTGGACATTATGGCTTCCTACAAGCTGAACCTGCTGCATTTCCACCTGGGGGATGACGAAGCCTGGTGCCTGGAAATCCCCGAGCTTCCGGATCTTACCGCTTATAGCGGTCATCATGAACTTCCGGATTGGGACCTGCAGGAGCCCAATGCGCTCAAACCCACGGCCAACGGCCGCATCGGCAATACTACTTTCTACACCGAAGAAGAATACAAGGAAATCCTTCGCTATGCCTGGGAGCGCCGCATCCGCGTGGTTCCGGAGTTCGATGCGCCGGGCCATTCCCGTTCCTCCATCAAGGCCATGCAGGCTTATGAACGCCGTACAGGTGACGATTCCTTCCGTCTGCAGGACCCGGCCGATACCTCCCACTACTGGAGTGCCCAGGACTTCACAGACAATGTACTGGATCCGGATCTTCCGGGTGTATACCGGTTCTATTCTGTGGTTTTTGACGAAGTGATTCGCATGCATGAAGAAGCCGGCGTACCGCTGCTGGGCATTCACATTGGTGGAGACGAGGTTCCGGAAGGCTGCTGGACCGGAAGGAATCGCAAGCATATGAAAGACAAGTTCACCCGCGGCATACTTCGCCTGGCCCATGAGCGCCACCTGAAACTGGCCGGCTGGCAGGAGATTGTGGAGAACATTGAGCCCGGAACCCTGGAGCATCTGAAAAAGCATCTGCTGTTTGTAAACGCCTGGAGCACCCAGGGCGAGAATATAGACCTTCCCGCCAGGCTGGCTAATGCAGGAATTCCCGTTCTGCTTTCCAACGTACAGCACGCCTATGTAGACTTGGCCTACAGTGACGACCCCCATGAAATTGGCCTGAACTGGGGCGGCTATGTGGATGAGCGTAAAAGCTTTGCACTCCCGATTGATGACTATCCCGGACTCAATAGACCGGATAACATTGTGGGCGCCGAGGCCTTGCTCTGGTCGGAAAACATCCGCTCCTTTGACGATGTCACTTACCAGATGCTACCCAAGGCGCTGGGCGTTTGGGAACGCGCCTGGAGAATTCCTGGTCAGCCACAGGACGAAACTGCCTTCCAAAAGGATTTCAACCAGTTCTACAGCATCATCAAGAAAAAAGAAATGCCCCTCTGGGATGCAGAAGGGCTGAATTACAAGAAGCGCTAAAGTGTCTCGTCCGGATTTATGGCACTTTTTCCGGATGAGGCGGGCCGATAGCGCTGTCCATCCGGGCTGGGGCCAATAATCCCGGATGCGGCAGGTTCTCGGTGCGGACGGGAGGAAAAATGGAGCGGGCTTGGAGGAAAAACGACTAAAAATGATTATGTTTGTAGAGAACACAGACTGATAGCCATGAAACGAATCCTCCTTTTTCTTGCCGCAGTGCTCACGGTGGCGGCTGTGAATGCCCAGGTGGTTCCTATCCAGGCCCCGGCAGATATTCTGGACGCGCCTTTCGGCGTGCAGGACGAGCAAAACTTCCAGACCCCGCCCAAGGTGTTCTGGCCGGAAAC
>DFLI01000083.1:724-15854 GCA_002373715.1 Bacteroidales bacterium UBA3623 | reverse complement strand
GTGGTGATGGCGTTGGATTTCTGAACGCCGCGCATGGACATGCAAGTGTGCATGGCCTCTATAACCACCGCCACGCCCAGCGGGTTCAGGGAGTCCTGCAGGCAGTCACGGATTTGCTCGGTAAGACGCTCCTGCACCTGCAGGCGGCGGGCATAGGTTTCCACCACGCGGGCCACCTTGCTCAGGCCGGTGATTTCTCCTTTAGGAATATAGGCCACATGGGCCTTGCCAATGAAAGGCAGCATGTGATGCTCACAAAGAGAGAAGAGCTCAATGTCCTTCACAATGACCATGTGATTGTAAGGCTCCTGGAAAAGGGCGCTCTTCACGATGGTCTCTCCGTCCTGGAAATAGCCCTGGGTGAGAAACTGCATGGCTTTGGCCACCCGCTCGGGGGTTTTAAGCAGTCCCTCCCGGGAGGTGTCTTCTCCCAGCAGGCCCAGGATGGCCTTGATGTGCCCCGCAATCTCCTGCGTGGTCTTTTCATCGTATTCTTCTATTTTCCGGTATGCCATGGTCTATTCTTTGTAGCAAACAATTTTCGTAAAAAAGGATTGCAAAAATACGCAAAAAAATTCATTATATCATTTTTTTATCTATCTTTGCAGCCCCATTTGGGTAAGTAACCCATTAATGCACTGAAAAATAAACAAAAAAAAAGATACTCACTATGTTTTGGACACTCGAACTAGCCAGCAGCCTGGACGACGCTCCGTGGCCTGCCACCAAAGAGGAACTCATCGACTACGCAACCCGCACCTGCGCTCCCGACGAGGTAATTGAAAACCTGGAAGAACTGGACGACGATAACTCCGAAATTTACGAATCCATTGAAGACATCTGGCCGGACTACCCCACCAAGGAAGACTTCATGTGGAACGAGGAAGAATATTAGGTGGTTAACTCTATGAAATACAGTAATTTAAGCGCATCGGGTGTGATTCTTTGAGTCACGCCCGATGGCCTTTTAAGGACACTGAGGGCCAGGTGCGGAAACAAAAGTGAACGCAAAAACGGACGCAAAAACAGACGCAATTTTGTGAGGGGGTCAATTTGACCCCCTCACGGCTTGTAGGGGCCGAAATTAATGGCTATTTTTGTGACTGTAAAAAAGGAATGATATGTCTGATATAGAGAAAATACAGTTGTTTGAGGACCAGAAAGTCCGGACAATATGGGTTGAGAGCGACGAGAAATGGTATTTCTCTATCAAAGATGTAATCTTGATTCTCGCCGAAGCAAAGGATCCAAAAGATTACCTTTCAAAGATGCGACGCCGCGAACCGGAACTTGCCAAAGGGTGGGGACAAATTGTCCACCCCCTTGTTGTACGAACGCCTGGAGGCCCTCAGAAAGAGAATTTCGCCAATCTGGAAGGAATGTTCCGCATTATCCAGTCCATCCCCTCCAAGAAAGCCGAGCCATTCAAGCGCTGGCTTGCACAGGTGGGTGCCGAAAGGATTCACCAGATGCAGGACCCGGAACTGGGCATCCAGCAGTCCCTTCAAGACTACAAGCGGCTGGGATACTCTGACAACTGGATCAACCAACGTCTCAAGAGTATCGAGATTCGCAAAGACCTGACCGATCAGTGGAAAGCCCACGGAGTTGAAGAAGGAACAGGCTACGCCACCCTTACCGATATCATCTACTACACTTGGGCAGGACTAACCGCCCGCGAATACAAGCACCTCAAAGGTCTCAAACAGGAGAACCTCCGAGACAATATGACCAACGAGGAGTTGGTGATGAATATGCTGGCCGAACTTACCACCAGTAACATCACTAAGGAAGAGCACCCGGAAACTATGTCTGAGCATGCCCGAGTTGCTGAGCGCGGCGGATCTGTCGCCAAGGTGGCCAAGGAAGCATTCGAGAAGCAGACAGGAAAGAAAGTCGTCAGTTCCATGAGTATGAAACGGTACATTGCGTCACAGCAGCCGAAATTGGAATTGGGAACGGATGAGGCAGCAGAAATTGACGGACAGGAGGAATAAATAGCACGGGATCAAACGAATCAATGGGTGAACACAATTTGGCAAAAACGGCATCCTACGTGGTTGTAAACCCGGTACTCGATTTTTGGAACGAGGAAGAATATTAATCACTTAGGTCCCGCGAATTTTCGCGGGATTTTTTTTTGTCCGGTAAAGGCAAAAATGATTATATTTACGCTCCGAACGAAACAAAGAAGAAGATATGATGAACACTCCCGCCATGAGGGCCGACTTTGTCGGCAGTTTTCTCCGCCCCGAATCCGTTAAAAAAGCCCGCCTGGAAGCTGCTGCAGGCAAGATTACATCGGCCCAGCTGAAGGCCGTGGAAGATGAAGCCATCCGGGATCTTGTAAACAAGCAGATGGACCTGGGCTTCAAGGTTATTACCGACGGAGAGTTCCGTCGCCAGGCCTGGCACCTGGACTTTATGTGGGGCTTTAACGGCGTGGGGCACCAGCCCACCAAAACCGGCCTCCCCTTCCACGGAGAGCAGGCCATGGTGGACGACACCTATCTCATCGGCAAACTGTCTTACAAAGGAGGCCATCCTTTCCTGGAACACTTCCGCTTTGTACAGAACCTGGCCCGCGAAGGCGTGGAAGCCAAGCTTACCATTCCCGCACCGGCCCAGTTCCTGGCCCAAATGGTAATGCCTTTTGCCCTGGGGAACACCCGGAAGTACTATACCGATAATGAAGAACTCATTCAGGATATGGCTCAGGCCTATAGGGAGTTTATCCAGGACGCCTATGTGGCCGGCTGCCGCCGCCTGCAGCTGGACGACTGCACCTGGGGCATGCTGGTGGACCCTGCTGCCGTTTACATGTGGGGCACCGACGAAAAGGGCCTGAAGGAAGTACAGGAGATGAACCTCCGTATTAATAACATGGTATTGGAAGGCAAGCCGGCCGATATGTTCATCAACACCCATGTTTGCCGGGGCAACTATCACTCCACCTATGCCAACGCCGGCGCCTACGACCGCGTGGCAGAGGTCCTCTTCGAGAAGGAGAATGTGAATGCCTATTACCTGGAGTTTGACGACAGCCGTTCCGGCGGCTTCGAACCCCTCGCGCACGTGAGCGGAAATAAGATGGTGGTGCTGGGACTCATTACCACCAAGTCTCCCAAACTGGAGTTCAAGTCCCTGGTTAAGGAGCGCATTGAGCAGGCCGCCCGTTACATCCCCCTGGAGCGCCTGTGCCTGAGCCCCCAGTGCGGCTTTGCTTCCTGCGAAATTGGCAATAAACTGACCGAGGAAGAGCAGTGGGCTAAACTTCGCCTGGTGCAGGAAGTGGCCCGCGAAGTATGGAATTTGAAGGATTTTGACAAACAATTGTAGGGGTTTTACACGGAAACTGAACAGACCTGCTACCTTTGAGCCAGAGAAATCAAAAACTTTAAATCATATTATCATGAAAAACAAGAAAGGTCTTATCATTCTCTCCTCTGTGGTAGGTGTATGCGCCCTCGGCCTCGTCATCTCTCCCCTCATGGATTGGAACGTTGACAGCGAAAGCGTCAGCGGCAACATCGGCAAAACTTCCCGTTTCTCCCGGAAGGCCGAAGCATCTAACATCTCTAATATGGAAGAGCTCATCCTGAATGATCCTTCCTACAAGAACGGTATGGTAGCCTCCTACATGGTGATGGAAACCCGCGCCCAGCAGTTCGAAGCTCTGGTGAACATGTCCAACCAGGCCGCCGGAGAAATCCCCGAGTTCGCCAAGGTGCTCAAGGAGATGAACGAAGCTGCTCCTCTTATTAATAATGTATGCGCGACGCTCGCGCAGGCGGGAAGCGACCTCAACGGCACGCTGGCCAACGAGCAGCGTCCGGACCTGGCCCAGAACGTGATTAACGCTTCCCTGGCCTATACCGCCCTGCAGAAGCAGAACAAACTGGCCACCCAGTTCATTGATACCACTGACAAGTACCTCAAGACCTCTGAAGGTACCGACGAGCTCAAGTTCGTGCGCGACCAGTGGGTAGATTACCAGCAGATGACCGCCGCCCTGGACGGTGACGAAAAGGCCGCCAAGGAGCTGGAAAGCAAGGGTTACCTCCTCTCCTCCGAACAGAGTGTAGCTGCCCTGCACAGCTTTGGTCCCGCTGACCAACTGCAACTTGCCGGCGGCGTTGGCCTTTCCAGCACCCTGAATGTAAACAACAACCTTTCCGATATGATGGCCGTTGATGGTCTGAGCGCCGTGATCATTTGCTCCACTGTCACTGACAATTTCCTGCAAGCCATTGAAGGCAGCAATATTGAGCTTCAGAGCCAGCAGGCTACGGACGTATTCAACGCAACTGTCACGGACGTGATTGGCGCTGTTTTCACTACTAACATTGCCAGCACCGTTAAAGACAATCTGGGCAGCACTGTAAAGGACAACATCGGCAGCACCGTCAAGGACAATCTGGGGGCCAGCGTCAAGGATAATCTGAGTGCCAGCATTAAAGACAATCTGAGTGCCACCATCACGGGTATTATTTCGGCCCAGCAGACCGGCAACCTGGGTGACAGGCCTTTCGTGATGCACGCTCAGGAGGCTCTTTCGGCCCAGCAGACCGGTAACCTGGGTGACAGGCCCTTCGTCATGCACGCCAACGAAATGGGCAGCATTGACAACCTGATGAGCGCCTTCCAGGAAGCCACCATCCAATCCCGGGTAGTTATCATGAACGGAGAAGTCATCAGCAGCCAGCTTGTCAACCAGCTTGGCGACGGTATCAAGACTACCACATTGGGTAACCAGGCAGAGTATTGGTACTTCAATAATTAAAACAAACCCGAATATAGAACATGCGTAGACGCATAGCTTTACTGATTCTGGTTCTGCTCCCGGCATTAGCCCTGGGGCAGAACCGGACTTATTACCAGTATAAGACGGACGATGCCCGACTGGTATTTTTTGACAAAAACCTGTCGCGGTATATTCCGCATATGATACGCATGTACCAAAACGGCAAGGCGCTTCACGAACAGATTTGGACCACCGATTCGGTGTATGTTCCTGAAGCTCCCCTGTTATTACTCACAGACTGGGAAGACGACGGCAACGGCGGAGCAACGCCGCTGCCGCGTTCCCTTATTCAGATTGGCATGGCTCCGCTGAACATGTCGTACTACGTGAATCCCTCCAGTGAGCGGTACCGTCAGCTGTTCAAGCACGAGTACACGCACATTGTGATGACAGACAAGTACAACAAGCGGGACCTGGGCTGGCGCAAGTTCTTCGGCACAAAGGTGGGAACAGACAATGCCCATCCCATATCGGCCCTCTGGAGCTATTTCAGCGTTCCCCGCTGGTATTCTCCCCGCTGGTACCACGAAGGTATTGCCTGCTTTATGGAAACCTGGCTGGGAGGAGGCGTGGGCCGCGCTTTGGGCGGTTACGATGAGATGTACTTCCGCAGCATCATCGGCGGAGGAGACAAGCTGTTCTCGGTGGTGGGTTTAGAAACGGAAGGCTCTACCATGGACTTCCAGGTGGGCGCCAATGCCTATCTCTACGGCACTCGCTTCGTGAACTACCTCACCAAGGAATACGGATACGACAAGATGATCAGTTTCTACAATCGCACGGCCGACAGCCGTACGTTCTTTGGAAACCAGTTCAAGAAAGTATACGGAAAGTCGCTCCGGAAAACCTGGAACGAGTGGAAAGAAGACGAGAAAAAGCACCAGGAAGCCAATCTGGCCGCCATCCGGGAATACCCGGTAACGCAAACCACCCCGCTCACCAAAGAGCCGCTGGGTTCTGTCTCTCCCTTTGTGTACAACCCGGCAACGGGCAAGGCCTACGCCGCCATGAACGCCCCGGGCGGCTTTGCCCACCTCACAGAAATTGACCTGAATACCGGCAAGCAGAGCAGGCTTTGCGACATTTACGGCATTCAGCTTTATAACCCGGCCTTTGTGGCTCTGGACCGCAATGGCAACCGCCTTATTTACACCTCCAACAATGCCAAGATGCGCGGCCTTCAGGTGTACGACCTTCAGAAAAAGAAGGTGGTGAAGAAGAAAAATTTCCAGCGCATAAACAATATCGTATACGATAACGCCCACGACTGCCTGTACGGCCTGTTCTCCAACGGCGGCACCCAGACCATCGTAAAACTGGACAAAGACCTGGAGAACCCGGAAGCCATCTATGCCTTCCCCTTCGGCGTGAGCGTTTTTGACGTGGATGTGAGTCACGACGGAAAATACCTTTCCATGACCCGTCAGGGAGACAACGGAGAGCACACGCTCCTGCTGTTCAATACCGAAGAACTGGCCCAGGCCATCTTCAAGCCCGTAGAATTGGTTACCTGGGAAGACTCCAACCTGGGACAGTTCCGATTCTCTCTGGACGACAAATACCTGATTGGCAGTTCCTACTATACCGGCGTTTCCAACCTTTGGCAAATCAATCTGGAAACCAGCGAGATGGAGATGCTCTCCAATACGGAGATGGGCCTGTTCGCACCTCTGGAGATTGCCCCGGGAGAGCTACTGGCCCTGGAATTCGAACGCGACGGTCTGCGCCCGGTAACCCTGGCCCGTGAGGTTGTAAACGACGCCAATGCCGTAATGCTTTACGGCCAGTTGGCCTACGAGAACAACCAGGAAGCCATGGAGCAGGTGGGCATCCTGAAAAAGCCCCTTCCCAAGATTGAGTTCGGAGACGTTTACAACAACATTACTCCTTACAACGTCATTAAAGAGATGCGCTTTGCCGGCGCATATCCCACCATTACCGGTTTCACCGATGCCAAGAGCTGGAACCACGTGACGCCCGTGCTGGGATACCGCTTCTTCTTCAGCGACCCGGTGGGCCTGAGCAGCATCAAGGTGGGCCTGGGCCTCTCTCCCTGGAGCCACAACGATTGGAAGAACAAGTTCCACGCAGACCTGGAGTGGAAGTACTACTTCTGGACACTGAAGGCCGCCTGGAACGCCACCAGTTTCTATGACCTGGCAGGGCCGATGCGTGCCAGCCGCAAGGGCTATATGGTTTCCCTGGCCTACGATTACACCAACTCTACGGTGTCTCCGTACAACCGCGCCTGGGGCGCCTCCATAGCCGCTTACGGTGATATGGACGCCCTTCCGCTGTACCAGGAAATTGAAGTGGATATCAAGTCCATGCAGACGGCCACCGTTTACGGAAAAATCTCCAAGGTGCGCACTTCCCTGGGCGGCGTGACGCCGGAACAGGGCTACAGCCTGGGAGCCCAGGCCTACACTTACCTGGCCGGCGGTCACTTTTACCCTTCCATAGATGCCACGGCCGACTTTGGCTTCCTGCTTCCCATAGACCGCAACAACTCCCTGTGGCTGCGCACGGCCGGAGGACATAACTTCGGAGATGCCCAGACGGTGTTTGGCAATACCTATTTCGGCGGTTTCCGCAACAACCGCGTAGACTACCGCAACGCCTTCCAGTACCGCACTGCCCTGGCTATGCCCGGTGCCGCCATCGACGCCATCATGGCACACTCCTACGCCAAGGCTACGGCCGAACTGAACCTCCGTCCCATCCGTCTGAACGACTTCGGCGGCCTGGCCTGCTACCCCACCTGGATCCAATGCTCCCTTTTTGGCATGGGCTTATCGGCCTGGAATCCCGGACAGGCGCACCAGATGTACTACAGCACAGGTATTCAAGTTACTACTGAAATTGTGTTCCTGAACTACCTCAAAACTACGCTGTCACTGGGTTATGGCCATTTCTTCGCCCCCGAGGGATTCCCCGGAGGACGTCACGGCAATGAATTCATGATTTCCCTCAAACTCCTGTAATGTCGTTCGTAGCCGCCCTTCTTCCCGTCGCTATCTACATTATTGTAGTGTATGTGCTGGACAATTTCGCGCTCATCAGCGTGAAGCGCCTGATTGTGCTGGTGCTGTGCGGAATGGCAGCGGCCCTTGCATGCTTTGGTCTATTCCAGCTTACCGGCTCCTTCCTGCCAGACAGGGTGTCCGACTACGTGAATCCGGTGGTGGAAGAGATGGTAAAAGGCATTCCGCTGCTGTATCTGGCCCGTCGCAAGAAGATTGTCTTTTTCATTGACAGTGTTATCTGCGGCGCGGCGGTGGGTGGCGGCTTCTCCATCCTGGAGAACATTTTCTACCTGCTGCTGGGAGGGCCCATGAGCATGGGCACCATCCTGTTCCGCGGCCTGGAGGTGGCTCTCATCCATATGGGCTGCAGCGCCCTTGTGGCCGCCGGCCTCATGTTCGCCGTGCGCCTGGCAGAGCGCCGCCGTTCCCGCCTGGAAATCAAGAAGAAAGACGTTTGGATGGCCGCTTTCCTGCTGGTAGCCGCTCCGGCCCTGCATGTGTTCCACAACGCCTTCCACTTTAACCCGCTCCTCCAATTCCTCTTCGTCTTCGGATCCATGGCAGCGCTGCTGGTATGGACTTACCAGTACGACGGAGATATGATTCACCGCTGGCTGGACCGGGGACTGGACAAGCAGATGGAGCTCCTGCAATCCATCAAGGCGGGAGAACTGGCCCAGACCAAAACCGGCGTTTTCCTGCTTTCTGTGAAAGATTCCTTCCCGCCGGAAGTGTTTTTTGACCTCATTTGCTTCGTAGAGTTGAACATTGAGCTGTCGGTGGCGGCCAAAAGCCGCTTCATGCTGCACGAAGCCGGGCTGGCCATGCCTCTGGATGAGGAACAGGCCGCGCTCATCCGTTCCCAATACGAAGAGTACCGGCAATTGGAGAAAAGGCTGGGCCAGAGTGCCCGTATGACCATTGCCCCGGTGGTGAAATTCTATCCGGCCGATAAGAAAGCCCTGGAAGACCTCCTCAAAGAGTGCCGCGCCCCACGGCATTAAAATCGTTTGCATTTATGGACACATTTTCCGATATTTGTGTCCGTTATGGTGTATTCCTTTCAGGAACTGTTGCTTAGCGCATCGCTGGCGGTCTATGTAGCCGTCTGCGTTGTGGTGGGCGTCGTGCGCTGGGGCCACAAGTGCGAACCCTACGCCAAACACCTGGACTACTACTACCCCGGCTGGAAGGCCTTGGCCCTTTGCGCCCTTTCCAACATAATGCTCACCCCGGTTATCTTCCTGCCCGGAGAACCCGATGCCATCCTGCAGCTTCGCATGTCGCTCATCCTGGCCTCACCCTTCCTCTGTTCCGTACTCATTTTCAGCTATTTCGGAAAGGTTCTCAAAGTGTCGTGGTGGCATAAGCCCATCTATGCGCTCAGCGTTTCCTATCTCATTATGGGAACTATCTCCCTGGTATGCACCCTACTTCCGGGTACGCAGATGCAGGGAACCTTCCTAAAGTGGTATTTCATTATAGGCGGCGTACTGGCTGTTATCTATCTGCTCAGCCTCATCCTGGCCCTCCGCATGATTATCCAGCCCCTGAGCCGCTTCTCGGAAGAGAGCTTCTCCAACCCCGACGACTTCCCCGAAGAGTATGCCAAATCGCTCATCTACATTCCTTTCCTACATTTGGTGATGAGCTGGAGTACTACGTTCAACGGCAATATTCCGGCCCTTTCCTTCGGCCTCTTCATGCTGTCCGTCCTTAGCGTAATTATCCTGCTCGGAGCCCTTTCTCCCCACCGCGCCCTGGAAGTGGAGCGCCTGGAGACAGAGCTGAACGCAAAGGACGAAGCGCCCACTAAAGACGAAACCCTGTCGGTAGAGGGCAAAGAAGCCGTTCTGAAAGCCATCCGTAAACGGGTAGAAGACGAACAGGCATACCTGGACAACCACCTCACTCTGGGCAAGCTGTCACAGGACTGCGGCTATAACCGCACCTATGTTTCGGTAGTCCTCAACGAAAATCTGGGCGGTTTCTTCAACTACATCAACCGCTGCCGCCTGCAGCACGCAGATGCCTACAGGCAAGAAAATCCCAAGGCCGATGTTGACGAACTGGCCCTGGTATCCGGCTTCAACAGCCGGCAGTCTTACTATAACGCCAAAAAGCGCTTATAGGGGATTAATCGGCGTGCTCCAGGAGCTCTTTCAGCTCTTCGCGGGCCTCCTTCACATCTTCCAGATACTTATCACAAGCCTGCAGCCTGGCAAAACAGGCCGATGCCAGCAGGCGTGAAGCGTCTATGTCACTCTGCCAGTGGTAGCCGGCAATTACGCGGCTTTGGCCCCATTCGTATCCAGCCACTAGAATTTCGTCCTGCCGGGCGGGATTGAGCTGGGCCAGCACCAGGGCCATTCCCCAGCCTCTGATGGTGTGACCGGAGGGATATGAGCCCGTTTGGCGCGAATCCTCTTCGTATTCCGGAATGAGCGTTCCTTCCCGGTAGAAAACATAAGGGCGCAGGCGCATATAAGCCAGCTTGGGCTTGGAGGCCGCCAGACGGAAGGTCTTGATGCTTCGCTTGAGAAGACGCATAGTTTTGGGCGTGGTTGCTTCCGAGAGCGTGATGCCAAAGGCCGGGCTGAACATTACGGCCATGGTGTCCACATTCGTAGTACCTTCCTTACGGGCCCGTACTCCCCTGTCCCCTTCACGCTGGGTTTTGCCCCATTCGTGCTGGGCCTCGTCATAGGAGAACTTGGCCGATCCGTCCTCCGGGGGCGGCGGCAGAAAGACCACAGCATCCGGCAGTTCCTCTGCCTTCAAATAAGCAGAGTTTTCCTGGGCCGATAAGGAAAAGGCCACCAAAAGGCCTGCGAGGAGTAATACGAATCTCTTCATTGAGTTTTATTCAAGCGCACAAAGATACTACAATTTTCGAATAAGGCTCTTGCCGGTCAATTATATGGTCTTATCTCTCCACTTTTCCCTGTGGATATACACCACGCACTGAATCCAGATGCAGAGCGCATAGACGCCATCGGCCGTCCAGCACAGGGCAATGTCTGATTTCAGGATACCGATGATGATGGTGCAGTACACGGCATAGATGCACAGGGCAACCACATCAAAGCGCAGGCAGATACGCGTATTCCCCGTTCCGGCAACGGATTGCAGATACACATTCCAAGGCAAAGTAAGGAGGGCAGCCGCGCACATCACCCACAGGGTGGGAACGGAACCCTGGATAAGGGAAGGAATATCGGTAAACAGGCCGATAATCTGGTGCGGGAAAATGGCGAAGACAGCCAACAGCGGCACCATGGTCACTACACACAGCATCAGCACCCGCCGGATAATCGGGACCACCCCTTCTGGATGACCTTCGCCGATGATATTGCTCACCAGCGTAGCCGCCGTAGAGGCAAAGGCCGCCGAGAACACGAACGGCACCTCGGAAATGCTTCTCACGATGTTGGCAATGGCCAGCTGCTCCTCTCCCAGATGCTCGATGAAGAGGAAGAAAAGCAGCCACACGGAGACATTCAGGACATACTCCAGCATCACCCAGGATGCGGTGGAGAAAATGTGCTTGAGCTCCTCCCATACGGGCCGCATCATCTTCTGCAGGCCGTATTTCTTATCGGCCGTAAAGAAGGCCCATACTACAAAGAAGAGAAGAGAGATGCCTTCCGCGATGGTGGACGCCAATGCAGCGCCCTTAATGCCCATGGCCGGCGCGCCCAGGTGACCGAAGATGAGCACCCAGTCCAAAAAGATATTACTGACCACCAGCACAAGGGAATTCCAGGTGAGGCTCCTGGTTTCACATACCCCTACGTAGAAAGCGCGGAACAGCGCTGTCATAAAGGCAAACAGCAGCCCCGGAATTCTCCAGTTCACATAGACTACGGAAGCCTCATAGATGTTTTGGGACTTCATGAGCCCCCGCAGAAGCGGCGGGGACAGGAGATACGAAAGGGCCATTGTAATAACGGCCAGAGCCGTCAGGAACCAGACACCCTGCCAAAATACACGTCCGATGGACTCGTAGCCTGTTCCGCTCTCGCCAGCCTCCCCGTTGCGCCGGCCAATGATAATCTGGACGCCGATGGAGAAGCCAAAGCCCAGCATGTACAGGATGGTGAAATAAACGCCGGCAATGGCCGAGGCGCCCAGTTCGACCTCTCCCACGCGGCCCAGGAAGGCCGTGTCGGTCATTCCCAGCAACTCCTCCATCACCAGCGCTACCAGGATGGGGAGGGTAATCCTCCAGATGGTCTTGAAGGAATAATGTTTCGGGAGTTGATAAGTCGATTCTGTCATCGTTTCCTATTGTGCTTCTACAAATTCCACTTTCATGCTGGCTATCCTGCCCGCCCGTCTCTGATTACATCCTTGTTCAGTCTGTTAATCAGCTGGGACTTTTTCTTATAATACTCTTTCCGTTTACTTCTTTTCCACCCAAACATATCAGTTTATTGTTTTTCCTTTAAAAAACACTTCAGAAGGTTTGTTGTAGCTGAAGCCCTCGTGCTCTGCTGTGAGAAGGTCCTTTTCGAACACCAGGAAATCGGCATCCTTGCCCACTTCGATGGAGCCTTTGGCTTTCTCGATGCCCAGTTGTCTGGCTCCGTTGATGGTATAACCCAGGATCATTTCCTCTATGTTCATCCTCTCGCTCTCGAGAGGGAAAGGAGCAACGGTTCTGCTGTATTCGTCGAACCGTGTTTTCTCATTGATCCAGCGAGTCATTCCGATTTCCATCGCAAGATAGGGGCTCCAATTCTTGAAGTCACCGTAGAAAACCTCGTCGCTGGACCACGTCACCAGCGCGCCGCTGTCCCACATGGTTTTGCAGCGGAACATGGAATGGGCGCGTTTCTCGCCGATAAAAGTGGGCCAGTACTCGATAGGATTGCCGCCGACGTTGCCGCTGTGCCACCACGGGGTAAAATTGGCGATTACGCCCAGTTTTGCAAAGCGCTCCAGATCGGCATCGTCCTGTACCCACAAATGGGCGCAGGTAACCTTCACACGGTATTTGTCTCCCAGCTCTTTTCTGGCCATCTCCACGCCGTCCAGAACTACGCGGGATGCGGCCTCACCCACGGTGTGCACGTGAAGGTCCAGCCCGGCTTCATTGAGTTCTTTCAGGATCTCAAGCATCTGGCCGGCATTGAAGGCTGTGGCTCCCTTCACACCGGTATCCACGTAGGGCGTCACCATTGCCGCAGTCTCGATCTTCAGGGTTCCGTCCATAAAGATCTTCAACGTATGCACCTTCATATGCTCTGTGTTGAACTCTTTATGCAGGCGCTTCACGCCATCCAGGGCCTCGCGCATCTTTCCGGGCTGTGTAAGCACGTAGCATCCGTCCACATAGACAGGCAGTTTCCCCTGCCTGTCCAACTGCTGCAGATATTTGTAAATCCGCTCATTCATCCCGTTGTGCTCCGGGAAACCGGCGTCAAAGACCCCGGTCACGCCGTACTGGATGGAGCTGTCCAGCCAGCGAAGGACCGCCTGGCTGATCTGCTCGTCCGTAAGGTCGTTGATACCGTCAAAGAGCATGGGCCAGCTGGCGGTCTCAAACGAATTCCCGGTCACGTGGCCGTCCTTGCGGACGAAATAGGCCAATCCCGGTACAGGGTCCGGCGTGGCATCGGTAATGCCGTGCGCCGCCAGGATCCTGGAATTTACCCAGTTGCTGTGCACTTCGCCCTCCAAAACCAGCATCTCTGCGTCCGGACAGATGGCATCCAAATCTTCTTTGCTTAATTCTTCTCCCGCCAGACAGGTTCGCTCCATCATAAACCTGTAACGCTTCAGGCCGGGATTCCTCTGGATCCAATCGGCCATAAAGGCCAGGCATTCCTTTTTGGTGGAGCACATCACCGGTACGCCCAGATCCAGATACTCGAATCCAACGCCCGTAGTCACATGCACATGGCTGTCGATGATGCCGGGCATGATGAACTTTCCGCCCAGGTCCGTGACTTCTCCCTCACAGGCCGAAAGGCCGGCCTCGTCTCCCACATAGACGAATTTGCCGTCTTTTACCGCCAGTGCTGTCGCCTGCGGCCGGCTCTTGTCCGCCGTAAAGATTTTGGCGTTCTTGATGATTTTGTCTGCTTTCATGGTCATTGTTTTTAGTGTTTTACAAATTTAGTAAAAAACAAAAAAAGACAATTATCAAGAAGCGGCGCTCGTCCTTAAAAAGGCCTGCTGCAAGGTCGAGAGGGTGAATGCAGCAAAT
The DNA here is from genome assembly GCA_002373715.1 of Bacteroidales bacterium UBA3623. Taxonomy (GTDB): domain Bacteria; phylum Bacteroidota; class Bacteroidia; order Bacteroidales; family UBA932; genus Cryptobacteroides. Next base: position 1,810 of record DFLI01000083.1, on the reverse strand, counting down.
CAATACGACCTGCGAATCCACATTTCCAGGGAACGGTCGGAAAGGTCAATGATCCCGCTAAGCTCTATGGCATCAGGGTCACCGGTACCGGCAAGCATGACAAGGCACCCTTTTCCTGTGATATAGCTTGGGTTTACGTTTTTCAAAAGCTCCTGATCATTCATTTTGATTCTCCTTTCTGTTCTTTCCTGCCTGACCACCCTGATTATTTTACGCAGGTGTATCAGCTTATTCAAGAGCTTCTGCAAAAGATAAAGGACATCAGTGGGTGTATACCCATTCTCCTCCCACCATGGTACGCAGAACGGGGGTATCATGGATCTGCTCGGGATCACAGGCGGTGATATCCCGCTCCAGAAGAACCATGTCCGCCTCCTTGCCGACGCTGATGCTGCCGTACCGGTCCTCGGACTGGAACTGGCGAGCCGCGTTCAGGGTGCAGGCCTGGATCATCTGATCAACCGTAGCGCACTCGGAGGGGCAATGCAGGGAGTCCGGACGGCCCGGCTGATAACGGGTCACGCCCATTTGAATACCTTCCAGCGCATAGGCTGGGTAGGTGATGGGGTAATCACTGGCGGAGGACACGACAACGCCCTCATCGAAGAAGGACTTTATCGGATGCATGGCCGCCGTGCGCTCCTTGCCCAGGCCGTAGCTCTGGATGGGCTCGAGCTCAGGCGGCAGGGGGATCCAGAACGGGTCGGTGGAAGCCACAACGCCCAGCTTTGCCATGCGGGGGATGTCCGCATGGTCCACGACCTCCAGGTGCGCGACTGCGTCCCGGAGATCACAGGGCCCGGTCTGCGCATTGGCTTTTTCAATGGCGTCCAGTGCCATGGCCAGCGCCCCGTCGCCGATGGCGTGCAGGTGCACCGCCATGCCGAGCTCATGGGATCTTCTGTACACCGCGGTGAGAGTGTCCATGTCCATACGGAGCTGTCCGTGGTTGTTAATCTTCTGCGACTCGGGATCGCAGTAGGCCTGCTTCATATAGGCGGTCCCGAGGGTGGGCGAGATCGTGCCGTCCAGCTGGATCTTGGTGTTGATCAGATCGAACATGGGGCCCTTCGTGCGCTCTCTGAG
>DFLI01000083.1:0-656 GCA_002373715.1 Bacteroidales bacterium UBA3623 | reverse complement strand
GCGTGCTCGACCTCGGCGATGGTGTCGTGACCCTCCGCCTGGAACACCTGGTAGGCGCCGTAGGCGTGCATCTTGAGCTTGCCCTCTTTGTCGAGCTCGTGCAACGCCAGCACCTCGTTGTCGGTGTAGTCCCAGTTGATGATCGCGTCCATGAAAATAGTCATGCCATGGGCGAGATACTCCTCCTGATAACGCAGGAAGCCTTCCTTGTACTGCTCCACCGTGAAGCCGACGAGCGGCTTGATATAGGCCATGGCGCCCTCGCGGAACCAGCCGGTGGGGGTGCCGTCCTCATATCGGACAACGATGCCGTCGCTGACATCGGGCGTATCCTTGCTGATGCCGAGGCGCTTCATGGCGGCATGGTTCACCAGGTAGGAGTGAAGGCCCATGTCCGCGAGGACAATGGGCTTGTCCGACAGACCGTCCAGCATATCCGCGGTGGGGCCGAAGGGGCCGAATACTTCCTTCACAGGGAGGAAGCCGAAGCCCTGGTAGACCTCATATTCCGGATGCTTCTCAATGAGCGTCTTGATCCGGCCTATAAATTCGTCAACATCGAAGACCTTCAGCAGATTTGCCTCGAAGAGCTCCACCGTGCCGCCGACGGAGCAGTGGCAATGACCATCGGACATGCCGGGGATGATCAGACCGCC
>DFLI01000105.1:1320-42302 GCA_002373715.1 Bacteroidales bacterium UBA3623 | reverse complement strand
CAGCTACAAACCGTTGAGTATAAATACTAAAAAGAAATCCTGCCCAGCCGGGCAGGATTTCTTTTATCAAGATGCTCTCGCTTACTTTTTCAGGAGCACTCGGTGGGCGGGAACCTCGGAGGCGGCGGCATCGGCCGTAGCGGTGCAGCGGATGTCTCTGGAGGAGGCGCCGAAGGAGAAGGTGTAGGTGCCTGCATCCACTACCCATGCGCTCTTATCTTCATCGAAGGAGGCAAGCTCGGAGGTGGGGAAGCTGAGGGTGAGGGTCTGGGACTTGCCGGGGGCCAGCTTGTCGGTCTTGGCATAGGCCTTGAGTTCCTTCACGGGCTTGTCCAGGTTGCTCTCGGGAGCGCTCACGTAAAGCTGAACGGCTTCCTTGCCGGCCACTTCACCCACGTTCTTCACGTTGATGGTGGCGGTGATGGTTTTGCCGTCGTTCTTGACGGTGGGCTCGCTGTACTCGAAGGAGGTATAGCTGAGGCCGTAACCGAAAGGATAGGCCACGGAGATGTTGTACTTGTCAAACCAGCGGTAACCCACATAAATGCCCTCGGCATAGTCGGTCTGGTCTACGTCCTTGAGGCCCACGTCTTCGCGACGGTTCATGAAGTAAACGTCGTTGGTGGCGTCGATGGGGAAGTTCAGGGAAGAAGCGGCATCCATGAGGTTCATGGGGAAGGTCATAGGCAGCTTGCCGGAGGGGCTCTCCACACCGGTAAGGATATCGGTCACGGAGTTGCCGCCTTCCTGACCGGCCTGCCAGGCCAGGAGAACGGCGTCGGGCATCCAGCTCCAGGAGTGGGTCTCGATGACGCCACCCACGTTGAGCACAACCACCACTTTCTTGCCCACTTTGTGGAAGGCCTTGGTGACGGTTTCCAGGAGCTTGCGCTCGCTGGCGCTGAGCTCGAAGTCTGCTGCGCTGCGGTCGAAGAATTCTCCGGAGTTGCGACCGAAGGTGATGATGGCAATGTCATTGGCCTGGGCCGATGCAGCCATTTCCTTGGCACTCGGAACCAGTTCGGTAGGGCGGGGAACAGGGTAGAAGGCAGCCAGCATGTCGTTGGCGTCCTGAGAAGCCCTGAAAGCGGCAGCCTCATCGGCAATGTGCTTGAGGGTGGCTTCCTTCTTGCTTTCGTCCACGTTGAAGCCGGCGTTCTTGAGGCCGTCCAGCAGGGACACCGTGTAGGCGCGGTTCACGTTACCGGAACCGGTACCACCGGCGATGAAATCGAAGGAGGTGCAGCCGAATACGGCCACGTTCTTAACGTCCTTGAGGGGCAGTACGCCGTTGTTCTCCAGCAGTACCATGCCTTCCAGGGCGCTCTGGCGGGTTACCTGGGCGTGAGCCTTCAGGTCCGGCTTGTTGGTGTAGGCATAGCCTTTCACCTTGGGGCTCTTCTTCACCAGTTCCAGGCAGCGCCTTACGCAAACGTCCAGTTCGGCCTCGGTGAGAGTGCTGTCCTTGAGGGCACCCATGATTTGCTGGTACTGAAGGGCGGTGCCGGGCTGGAGCATGTCGTTACCGGCGGCGATGGCCTCGGCGCCGTTATCTCCACCGAACCAGTCGGTCATGACCAGGCCTTTGAAGCCCCATTCGTCACGCAGGATGGTGGTAATCAGATCCCGGCTCTGGGCGGTGTAGGTGCCGTTAATCTTGTTGTAGGAGCTCATGATGGTCCAAGGGTCGGCCTCTTTCACCGTGATCTCAAAACCCTTCAGGTAAATCTCACGCTGGGCGCGGGGGCTGATGATGGCGTTGTTGCCGGTGCGGTTGGTTTCCTGGTTGTTGAAGGCGAAGTGCTTGGCGGAGGTGCCCACGTCGTTCTTCTGGACGCCACGCACATAGGCGGCAGCGGTTTTACCGGCTACCACAGGGTCTTCGGAATAGTACTCGAAGTTGCGTCCGTTCAGCGGGTTGCGGTGGATGTTGAGGGCGGGAGCCAGGTATACATCGGCCCCGTATTCATGCACTTCTTCACCCATGGCTTCACCTACGTTCTCCACCAGTTCCTGGTTCCAGGTGCTGGAAAGCAGGGTGCCGATGGGGAAGTGGGTGCAGTAATAGGTGTTAGGGTCGTTCTCGCGGGTGGGGTTGATGCGAAGGCCGGCGGGGCCGTCGGCCAGCACGATGCTGGGAATACCCAGGCGGGGGATGGGGTAGGTGGTACCGGCGGCACCGGGAACAATGTCCTCAGTTGCGCCCACGACGGCGGTACTACCGTCCGAGCCGGCCATGCCCATGCCAATTACGAAGTGAACTTTTTCTTCCAGCGTCATGGCCTTGAGTACTTTGTCCACGGAGGACTTGGCCAGCTGGGGCTCACCGCTCTGGCAACCGGCAAGGGCCAGGACGGCGGCAGAAATCAGGATAACGCGTTTCATAAGATTATTAGTGTATATTATTGTAGTCACTTTAACTATACAAAGATAGCCGTTAATTGCGGAAAAAGAAGAAAAAGGAATGATTTTGCACAATAATGATAAACTTTTGAACACGGGAACGGCTAACTTTGTAGTTGTCAAAAACCATTTATATTAAAAACACTTATATGAAAAAAATCCTTTTGACTCTTGCAGCCCTGAGCATGACCTTTGTGGCCTTTGCCCAGCCTCAGCTGCGTGCAGACAATGTTGAAGAAGTCCTGAAGGCCATGACCCTGCAGGAGAAAGCCACCCTGTTGGTGGGCGGCGCCCGTGCTGCTATGGTGAACGGCGTCACCTCCGGTGTGTCGGCCAATGTGCCCGGTGCAGCCGGTAACACCCGCAATATTGACCGCCTGGGAATTCCCGTGACGGTATTGGCCGACGGCCCTGCCGGCCTGCGTATTCAGCCCACCCGTCCCGGTGATGCCAATACGTACTATTGCACCGGTTTCCCTGTGGGAACCCTCCTGGCCAGCTCCTGGGATCTCTCTCTGGTAGAGGATGTAACCAAGGCCATGGGTAACGAGGTACTGGAGTATGGCGTAGACGTGCTCCTGGCCCCCGGTATGAATATTCATCGTAACCCCCTGTGCGGCCGTAACTTCGAGTATTTCTCCGAAGACCCGCTCCTGTCCGGTAAGATGGCTGCTGCCTATGTGAAGGGTATCCAGAGCAACGGTGTGGGTACTTCCATCAAGCACTATGCCGCCAACAACCAGGAAACCAACCGCAACGAGGACGACGCCATCATTTCCCAGCGCGCCCTCCGCGAAATCTATCTCAAGAACTTTGAGATTGCCGTGAAGGAAGCCCAGCCCTGGACGGTGATGAGCTCCTACAACAAGCTGAACGGAGACTACACCCAGCAGAGCGAAGGCCTCCTGACCACCGTTCTTCGCGACGAGTGGGGCTTCCAGGGCATCGTGATGACGGACTGGGGCAACAAGGCCGGTACCGTCAAGAGCACCAAGGCCGGTAACGACCTCATGGAACCCGGTAACCAGAACGAGATTGACCGCATCATTGCCGGAGTGCAGGATGGCACTATCTCCCAGGAAGAACTGGACCGCAATGTGCGCAATATGCTGAACTACATTGTCCGTACCCCCCGCTTCAAGGGTTATAAGTTCTCCAACAAGCCGGACCTGAAGGCTCATGCCGCTGTGGCCCGCAAGGCCGCCGGTGAGGCCATTGTCCTTCTCCGCAACGAGAATGCCGCCCTCCCGCTCAAGGGAACTGAAAAGGTAGCTCTTTACGGTATCTCTGCCCTGGACTTCGTGGCCGGTGGTACCGGTTCCGGAGACGTGAACAAGGCTTATGTTGTGAATATGGTAGAAGGCATGCAGAATGCCGGTTTCACCCTGGACAAAGCCCTGGTGGACTACTACAACGCCTACGTTGCCTATGACAAGGCCCAGAAGGGCCTCTCCAATACCGGTTTCTCCTGGTTCTTCAGCCGCAAGCTCTCCGAGATTGCCATCCCCGCCGCCGCCATTGAGAATGAAGCCAAGGCCAATGATGTGGCCGTGGTGGTTCTGGGCCGCAACGCCGGTGAAGGTGCAGACCGCAAGCAGATTGACGATTTCGAACTCACCAATGTGGAGAGGGATCTCCTTCGCGACGTAAGTACTTCCTTCCACGCTCAGGGCAAGAAAGTGATTGTTGTCCTGAATGTGGGCGGTGTCATTGAGACCAACTCCTGGAAGAACCTGGTAGACGCCATCGTGCTGCCTTGGAGCCCCGGTCAGGAAGGTGCCAATGCCGTTGCGGACGTTCTCACCGGCAAGGTGAACCCTTCCGGCAAGCTGCCCATGACCTTCCCCGTGAACTTCATGGATCATCCGTCCAGCGCCAACTTCCCTTATAATTATAATGCCACCGCTTCCCGCGGCTTCTCCTGGGGTCCCCGTCAGCCGCAGAAGGATGTGGACTACACCAAGTATGAGGAAGGCATCTGGGTGGGCTACCGCCACTTCGTCACCCGTGACGTGGCCGTCTCCTATCCTTTCGGCTTCGGCCTCAGCTACACCAGCTTCGCATACTCCAAGCCCGTTGTAAAGGCAGAGAAGGATGGTTTCACCGCCAGCATCACCGTTACCAATACGGGTGCCGTGGCCGGTAAGGAAGTGGTAGAACTCTATGTAAGCGCTCCTGCCGGCGGCCTGGACAAGCCCGCCCGCGAACTCAAGGCTTTTGGAAAGACCAAGGAACTGAAACCTGGTGAAAGCCAGACCATCACCATGAAGGTGAGCGCCTACGAACTGGCCTCCTTCAACGAGGCTGCCAGCGCCTGGGAAGCTGCTGCCGGTAACTACAAGGTGCAGTTCGGCGCTTCCGTGGACGATATCCGCGCCACCGCTCCCTTTGCCCTCAAGAAGGCCCAGAACTGGCCGGTTCACAATGTACTGGCCCCTCAGGCTAAGTAAGACTTCATACGCATAAGAAAGCACGTTCGGGATCCCGGACGTGCTTTCTTTGTAAAAAAATGCTATTTTTGCATTATGACACTAGAATTAGAACTTTGTATCCGCCTGGTATCGGCGGGAATCGTTGGCGCAATCATTGGTTACGAGCGTGAATTCCGCGGGAAGGGAGCCGGGGTGCGCACGCATCTGCTGGTGGCTATGGGCGCCTGTTTGTTTATGATTATTTCCCAGTATGGTTTCCCGGATGCGGTGAAGTTTGATGCTGCCCGTATCGCCGCCGGCGTAGTGGGTGGCCTGGGTTTCGTCTGCGGTGGTATCATTATGAAGACCGGCAGTCACGTGGTGGGTCTTACCACGGCAGCGGGTATCTGGGTAACGGGTGCTATCGGCCTGGCTATCGGAAGCGGCCTGTATCGCATGGCCTTCCTTTGCCTGATCGTCCTCATTATGTGTATGGAAGCCATGCACTTCTATACCTTCAAACTGGGGGATAAGCAGGTGCATATGACGGTTTCCGTCTCTTCTCTGGAATACTTGGAAGATCTGTACAAGATGTTTGGCAAGAAGTTTTCCACCTGCTCCTGGTCCAGGAAGGATGAAGGCTACAAGGTCGATATTTCCCTCCTTGTCAGAAAGCAGGAATACCCCGGGAAGATAATGGAAATGATAAAAAAACTCCCCAACATCAAGGTGGAGAGTTTAGATTAGCTTAGGCTTTATTTAGATCTATAGCTTTCTGGAACATATCCAGAAGTGCGGCTACGGAGCGCCGGATGTCGTACTTCTGGATTTCTTTTGCGTATATGTGTCCCATTTCCCAGCGCTCCTCGGGATTGGCCAGCCAGTAGTCTATGCGGTTGGCCAGGGCCTCGGGGTTCCTTTCCGGGAAGCGGCTGCGGCGGTCCAGGGCAAACTGGGCGGTACCGGAGTAGGGACCTACGGCAATCACGGGAACGGCAGCCTGCTGCATGGCTTCCATGATGGAAAGGCCTTCCACTTCAATGGTGGCGCAGTGGGCGCAAAGGTCTGCATCGGCCACCAGTCTCCTCAGGCCGTTACGGTCCAGGAATACGAACTGGGGCTCATATCCCACAATTCCTTCTTCGTAGAGTTTGTGGGCTTTCCGTTTGATACGTTTGGCATCGGGACCATTGCCGGCAAAAATGAGCTGGATTCTCTTGGCATAGGAGCTGAAACGCATCGCATCCAGCAGCGTGGACTGATCTTTTTCCTTGGACAGGCGGCCGATATACACCACCCGGAGGGGACGGTTAGGATCTTCGTAATCTTCGGGCATTTCTTGCGGCCGTGTGCAATCGTCGGCAATGACGCCATTGGAAATCAAGGCTAATTGAGACTTGAAGTGATAGCGGCGCAGGCGGTCCAGGACATTTTCCGTGGGACACTGGACATAGCTGCAGTAGTTAAATACCCAATTGCGCATGCAACGAAGGATAGCACGGTTTAATCCTTTCCAATGGCGCAGGGGACCCAGGGAATTGGTGATGTTCTCCGGATGCAGGTGATAGGTGGCCGTGATGGGCTTTCCTAACTTCTTGGCAATCTTGATGGTTCTGATTTCCAGCACGAAGGCTTCTTCCAGGTGTACCACATCGGCCCAACGGACGGCTTCCTCGATGATCTTGGGGTCGCTGGAAGCGTAGCTGAAACCTTGGGCTGCGATGATGGGCTGGAGCAAGGGAAAGATGAATTCCTTGAGGCAGAACTCTGGCTGCGGCTGGTCTTCGTACTTGTTGGGACCGGACAGGACACGAACCTCGTGGCCGGCTTCTTTCAGGTATTGGGCCGTTCGGCGGGCACTCGCTGCCATGCCGTTTCCCTTCATATAATAATTATTGATTACTAGAAGAATCTTCATAGTCTATTGCTCTTTGAATATCCGCTGCATCATTTCTTTCAGCTCCTGCGTCCAGCCCTGGGGCCAGTCGTGAGATTCCGGATATAACATATACGTGTGCGGGTATCCTTTTTCGGCCATATACATGTGCAGATGATTGGTAGGGGGACGCATCATGTCCCAGGTGCCCGCATACAGGTAATAACCCTTGGGCGGATACTCCTCAAACTGCCGTTTCATTTTCTTGTGAAGCCGGCTATAAAACTTCCAGCGGGTAACACTGGGATGGCCCAGACTCCACATATAGGGAGACATGGCCCCGATATAGCCGAAGGACTCGGGGTAATTGGCCCCGAAATAGATGCTCTGATATGCGCCGATGGAGAGGCCGGCAATGGCGCGGTTGGCGCCGTCTCTCTTGGTTCGGTACAGGCTGTCCACCAGGCCTACAACGTCGTGCATAAAGGCCGATTCTACAAGGCCATCCACTTCCAGGATGCTTTCAAAAGCATCTTTGAAGCGGCCGCCGTCGTAGTCTTCGTCGTCCTTATACTGATTGACGTTGGGCATGATGATAATGCAAGGCACGGCCTTGCCCTCAGCCCAGAGGCTGTCGGCTGTATGATAAACCTCTCCGTAGCGAATCCAGGAGGTCTCGTAGCCGCGGGCTCCGTGAAGGAGGTATAGAACAGGATAGCGTTCGCTGCTTTGGTAGTAGTCTGCCGGCAGGTAGGCAATGATTCTGCGCTCTGTGGGCCCGGGGATGCTGCAAGGCTGAACTATCTCTTCTACAATACCTTGCGGCTTATAATCGTCCCTGATGGCAGGCCCTGATACATACCTTTCTGAGCTCTTAATGCGGAGAACACCGCACGAAGAGCTCAGGATAACACAAAGTATGAGCGGGAGAATCTTCCGCACTATTTATTCAGCTTCAGGGGCCAGGGTGGTGTAGACGTTGGTAACGTCTTCGTCATCTTCCAGGAGGCCGGTGAGCTTGTCCAGGGTAGCGCGCTGCTCGGGAGTTACCTCCTTGAGGTCTACGTTGGGGATTTGCTCGAAGCCGCCGGAAATGAGTTCGTAACCCTTTTCCTCAATATACTTCTGGATTTGGCCGTAGGCGCTGTAGTCTCCGTAGATGGAGATTTCCACCGTCACGTTCTCGTCTTCGTCTTCCACTTCCTGCTTGAACACTTCCTCGGCACCGAAGTCTATGAGCTCAAGCTCCAGTTCTTCTACGTCGATGGGCTTAGCAGGGTCTTCCTTGATGCGGAAAACGCACTTGTGGTCGAACATGAAGGCCACGGAACCGCTGGTTTGCAGGGAACCGCCGCACTTGGTGAAGTAGCTGCGAACGTTGGCAACGGTACGGGTGTTGTTATCCGTAGCGGCCTCTACCAGGTAGGCAATGCCGAAGGGACCGAAACCTTCATAGATGATTTCCTTGAAGTCTCCGGATTTGGCCTCGGTGGCCTTCTTGATGGCACGCTCGATGTTTTCCTTGGGCATCTGCTCGCTCTTGGCCTCGGCGATGAGGGCGCGGAGGCGGGGGTTGCCGGTTACTTCGGCACCGCCCTGCTTGACGGCGATGGTGATTTCCTTACCCAGTTTGGTGAACGTTTTGGCCATGTGGCCCCAACGCTTCATCTTACGCTCTTTGCGGAACTCAAATGCTCTTCCCATAATTACTTGGTTTCGATGCGGGTGATGTACTTGTCAATTTCGAGGGCCTCGGGGGCGTTGGCGTACTGGTCCTTGATTTCCTTGTAGAAGGAGAGGGCCTTCTGGTCCTGACCATTGGCTTCGGCAGCGATACCGGCCTTCAGGAGATAATTGGCGGCGAGGGCGTTATCGGAAGTCTTGGCGGCCTTCTCAAACCACTTGATGGCCTCGGAGTAGTTCTCCAGATCTACATAGGCGTCTCCGATGCAAGCCTGGGCCTTACCCAGCAGGATAGGGTCTTCACCTTCGTACTTCTTCAGGTACTTGATGGCCTCTTCGGGCTCACCGGTCTGAAGCTTGGCAATGCCGGCGTAGAGGTAAACGGCTTCACCGCCCTTGGCACCGTACTGCTTGATGATATCTTCGAAACCCAGGTTGTTGTCGTCTCCATTGAGAGCCAGCTCGTATTCGCCGGCCTGGAACCACTGCTCGGCGCGGATCATCTGCTCCGAAGCTTCCACCTTCTTGGGCTGCAGGATGTAGCGGTTGTAAGCCAGGGCGATGAGGGCGATTACGAGAACGCCGATAACAACACCGTAAATGATTTTTCCGTTCTCCTTGAAGAACTGTTCGGTCTTGGAAACTGCCTCAACCACATTCTGCTGACGCACTTCCTCTTCAGTCTTAGTAATTTTTGCCATATTGTAATTGTTTTTTATTAGCTTTTTGAGCCCGCAAATTTACGAAAAATATTATATATTTGCAATTGTATTACTCGCCTTATCATGCCTATTCTTAAGAAAATAGTGGTCCGTGATTTCCGCAACATCGAGTTTCAGGAACTGGCCTTTTCTCCCAATGTGAACTGCATCAGCGGAAACAACGGGGAAGGGAAGACCAATCTGCTGGATGCCATCTACTATTTGTCCATGACCAAGAGCGCTTTTCCGGCTCCCGACAAGTACAATTTCCGCTATGGAACGGACGGCTTTACCATAGGCGGAACCTATAGCATGGAAAGCGGTTTGGAATCCCGTTTTTCCATCCAGGTGAAGGAAGGGGAGAAGAAGCTGATAAGGGACGAAAAGCCCTACACCCGCCTGGGAGAACACATCGGCGTGCTGCCTGTCGTTATGGTTTCTCCCGGAGACACCGCCCTTGTGAGCGATTCGGGCGAAGAGCGGCGCCGTCTGTCCAACGCTGTGCTGTCCCAGATGAACCAGGAGTATCTGGCCGCCGTGCAGGGTTATACGCGCCTTCTTCAGCAGCGCAACAAGGTGCTCAAAGATATGGGGGCCGATGCCTCCCTGCTGGATGCCATAGACGCCCGGATGGCCCCGATGGCCGCCACCATCTATGCCTGCCGCAAGCAGTTTGCACAGGATCTTCAGCCCGTTGTAGCAGAGTATTACCGCCTCATTTCCGGCGGCGGGGAATCGGTTGCCATTGAGTATAAATCGGATTTGGAAAAAGCCTCACTCATAGATGTTTTTGCGGTTCACCGGGAGCGGGACTTTATCTTAAGATACACATCCTCCGGTGTCCAAAGAGACGACTTCCTGTTCACCATGGACGGACATCCCATCCGCCGGGCCGGCAGCCAGGGACAGCAGAAGAGTTTCCTGGTAGCGCTCAAGTTTGCCCAGTATGAGATTATGAAACGCGCTTATGGCTTTGCCCCCATGCTCCTGTTGGACGACGTGTTCGACAAACTGGATCTGGGCCGCATCTCCAACCTCATCTCCATGGTGGCCGGGGCAGATTTCGGCCAGATTTTCATTACGGATACAGACCGTCAGCGCCTCTCCGGCATAGTGGACCGCATTACGGAAGACAGGGCCTATTTTGTGACAGAGAAAGGCTCCTTTACCCGAGTAGAGTAGCATGGCAGAACCCATTCGCATACACCGCAAGGAGGCCGTGAGCATGGACCAGTTGGTGCAGCAGTACATCAAGTCCATGAAGCTGGCCGCCGGCCTGAACACCCAGCGCATTTTCGCCGCCTGGGATGCCTGTTCCGGGGCCGGTCCTTTCACCCTCCGCCGCTACTTCCGCTTGGGCAAACTCTACATCACTTTAAGCTCCTCCGTTATCCGGAATCAGCTCTACTTCCAGAAAGCAGAGCTGATTGAAAAGATGAACGACTATTTGTCTAAAGACGAATTGTTTACGGCAGATAACCGGACGGTAAGCTTTATCCAGGAACTCATCCTCAAATAGAGGAGTAGATGTCCAGCACCAGGTATTCGGAGCGGGTTCCTATGCGGATTTTCGGGCCCCAGATGCCCAGGCCGGAGCTGATGTAATACCGGGTGCTCCCACGCTGATAATGGCCCCAGGATTTCTCGAAAAGGGCATCCGTTATCCAGGAAAGGGGCCAGACCTGGCCGCGGTGCGTGTGCCCGCTGAACTGGAAGTCGATGCCGGCCTCCTGGGCGTCTTCCAGGCGGGAAGGCTGGTGGTCCAGCAGGATGGTGAACCCGCTCAGGGAATCGGCAAATTCCCAAAGGGCCGGCCTGGAGGGGTTGCTTCTGTCGTCCCGGCCGATGATATCGATTCCTTTGAAGTGGGCCACAGAGTCCTTTAAGACGCTAAGGCCGGCAAGGGCAAGGAATTGCTCGGAATCTTCCCCTCCGGCAATGTATTCGTGGTTACCAAGAACGGCATAGGCCGGGGCTTCCAGCCGATGGAACTCATCGGCATAATTCTTATCTACAAGTGGCTTGGTCTGGATATCTATGATGTCTCCGCCGAAGAGCACCAGGTCCGGTTTTTCGGCATTGATGATGTCTATCCAGCTGGCCAGTTCGGTCTTCCGGTTGCTGTAGCCAATGTGCAGGTCGCTGGCCAGAACTACCCTCAGGTGCTGCTGCTCCAGGGGCTTTTCCGTTGTAATGGCCAGCTCCTCGCGATATTTGTGTTTGTAGTGGATGCCTCCGGCTATCATAACGATGGCTACTGCACCGAAGATGGAGAGCATGGCGGTGAGATTCCCGTTGAGACAGGCTTTCGGAAGTAACCTGCAGAGCACGGCGATATCGGCCAAAACAAAGGCGATGAGAAGGTATGCAAAGGCTATCAGCCACGGCTGTCCCACCTCATAGATGGCTACAACGGCGGGATAGGGGAGTCTGTTTCTCAAGAGCATGCTGGAAAATGCGGCCACCATCCAAAGCAGAAACAGTCCTGCAACAAGCGACTTGGCCACCCAGCTGCCGGGCATAATGCGCCACAGATGCCAGGTGACATAGGCTACCAGCCCGAAGAAAACCAACAGTATTACGAGGAAACCGACTCTCATCATTCTGATTTTAAGGGTTCAAAGATAAGCATTTTCGCCGATAAGGGGCTCTTCGATGACTAGCTCCTGGGGTGCGGCGCAGGAGGCGGCGCCCACAAAGCCCAGGCCCCCGCGCACGTTGCTGTAGGTGAAGTTGGCAGGGGTGAGGCCCATGTTGGAGAGGAAGTCAAAATTGCTCTGGTAGAGGGCTTTGGCGTAGTAGTAGAATTCGGAGGAGAGGCGGTACATGTAGAAGAAATAGGTGGTCTTCATGCCGATGGGAATGCGGCTGGGATCGATGGGAACGCCGCCACCCGGGAGCTGCCCGCCCGTATTTCCGCTGGCGATGCCGCCGCCGGCTATGCCTGTATCTTCTTCCGGCATATTCTCCCGGAGGGCTTCCAGGAGATACTGGTCGTAGGAATTGAGATAGAAGGAGTACTCGTTTCCTTTGAAGTGCTTCATCTCCAGCAGGGTAAGAGGCTGGTATTCCTCTCCGCCCAGGGAACTGCCGTGGGAGTAGTTTACCTGCAGGAAGTCTTCCAGATTGAGAACGCCGCTTTCGGCCGCCGTGAGGGCATAGCCGGGAACGGTGTAGGAAAGGTATTCGACGGTGTTGCCGTCCAGGTAGGTAATGGAGGTGCGAACCATAATCTGGATGGCGTAGTGTTCCCCTTCCTGGGGTGCGTGCTGCAGGGTAAGATGTACGCGGGTGGCCAGGATGGTATCGGCCTGAACCTCTTCCCAGGTCATGTCGGTAATCACCGGGGTGGGCACCATGGTGGTGCGGCCCTCGGCGGCGGGCAGGCCATCGGCCCATACTTTGACGGAAATCTCGTCCCCTTCGGAGAGGGTATGCCGGCAAAGGAAGGGATTGGGGCCTCCTCCCGTCAGCGGGACGTTTTCCCCGTTAATTTCCAGCGTGGCCTCGTAGTCTACGTCTTCCAGGGGCTCCTGGCCGATGGGAGTAGCATAGCGGGGCTTGATGGAGATGACTCCCACCCCCTGGTCGGCTATGGCCTGAACGTAGATCTTGGGCTGGCCTTCCTGCTCTATCTCAAAGGGAATTTCACAGGCACTCATGGCCAGCAGGCAGCCCAGGCTAATGATATGAAGGAAGCGTTTCATTTAGAACTTGTAAGTAACTGTGATGGTGGGGATAATGGGGATGAGGCCGTAGGCCATTCCGTAGAAGGAACCGTCTTCCCGGGTTTCCAGGAAGGCCATGGATGCGTTGAGGTGGTTGTAGGCGTTGTACACGCTTAGGTTAACGTCCAGCGAGTGGCCGTTGCGGAAGGTCTTGCACCAGTCCAGACCCACATCCAGGCGGTGGTAGTCCGGCAGGCTGGTGTTGTAGGGAGCGTCGTAAAGGTAACGCTTCTTGCCGTCCACTTCGATGAAATGGGTGGGGAAGGTGATGTGGTTGCCGCTGTGGTAGTTCCAGTTGGCGAAAACGTTCCAGTTTTTGGCAAAGTGCCAGGAGGCTACCAGGTTGATTTTGTGCCGGTTGTCGTTGCGGTCGGGGAACCATCCTCCATAGATGGCCTCGAAGTTACGGAGCGTCCAGGAGAGCGTGTAGTAGGCACTCAGTGATAGTTTTCCGTTGTCGAAAGTGGCTTCCAGCTCCATTCCGTAGCTCTTTCCCTTGCCCTCCGTAAAGGACTTCTCCCACTCCGTGAGCGGGGGCGTGAAGGTGTTGGAACCGTTGTATACCAGCAGGTGGTTCATGGTCTTGTACCAGCCTTCCAGGTTAATCTTCCAGTACTTGTGCGGGGTGAAATAGAGGCCGCCGGCCACTTGGTCGCTGGTCATGGGGCGGGCGCTGTCCGTGGAAGGCATCCAACTGTTGGAGGGAAGATCCATGTACATGGCTGCCACCAGATGCGCAAACTGGCTCATGCGCGTATAGGACAGTTTGGCCGATAGGGAGTTGTTAATGAGCCACTTGAAGGCTACGCGGGGTTCGGGGGAGTGATAGAGCTTGCTGCCGGTCTTGAAAAGGGCGTAGCGCAGGCCCAGGTTTACGGTAAAGTTGTAACGGAGGAAGATTTCGTCCTCGGCATAAATGGCAGGTTCCAGGGAACGGTAGCCCATGGATTCGCTGTCTTCCAGGGTGCTGGCCGTCCCGTCGGCCCCGGGGCTGGAAGAGATGAAGCTGCGGCCGGAATGGTACCAGTGATATTGGGCCGATAAGCCGTAGCGCACGCGGTGGTAGGCGTTGGGTGTCCACTCCCAGTCACTCTTGAGTCCTACCTCCCGCACATAGGCCTTGTTGGCGTCTTCCATGGAGGTGATTTGCTCGCCCTCGTTCCAGCTCCAGAAACGGAACTCATAGGCGGTGTTGGACGTGCTCTGGGAATAGTATAGGACGTTCTTCATGCGGAGCTTTTTTGACAGCTCGTACTGATGTGATACAGAGGATGTAAGGCTTCCCCATTTAACGCCAATCTTCATGAGGTTTTCACCGCGGTGACCTTCCTGGTCATACTGCTTTTCTTCCTGGCTGGCGCGCAGGTAATCAGACCCCGTGTAGAAGCAAACGTTGAGGGTGTTGCCCGGAGCAAAACGATGGGTAAGGCGGGCGTTGATATCGCTCATGGAATAGCCGCCTCCCACCGTCTGGTCGTCTCCATTCCGGCGGTTTGCATACCAGATGGCTGGGGTGGTTACCAGGTCCATCCAGGAGCGCCTGAGGCCCAGGTTGAAGGAGGTTTTTCCCTTTACGATGGGACCTTCGAACTGCAGGCGCCCGTCTATGAGGCCCAGGGAGAAGGACCCGTGGTAGCGCTGCATGTCTCCCTCACGGGTTTCTACATCCACTACGGAAGACAGGCGGCTGCCGTAGCGGGCGGGGAAGCCGCTCTTGTAGAAGTCCAGGTTGTCTATGACGTCGGTATTGAAGCTGGAGAACAGGCCTCCGAAGTGACTGATGTTATACAGGGGAATGCCGTCCAGCAGGAAGAGATTGTCGTTTCCGTCTCCTCCATGCACGTACAGGCCGCTCATGAGCTCGTTACCGGCTGCTACGCCGGGAAGCAGCTGCAGTTTCTTGATGACGTCGGGGGTGCCGAATACGGCTACTCCGCTCTTTAACTCCTTGGCATCCAGCCGCATGAGGCCGGTTTGGGTGGTATTCTTCATCTTCTCCCTAACCGCCGTGATACGGGCGGCGTCCAGGGAGTCTTGAAGGGTCTTGATTTGTCCGCTGGCCAGCGAGCAGAGAAGCAGCAGGGCGGCAGAAAGTAAAAACTCTTTTTTCATTGCTGTGCAAAGATAGATATTTTGTAAAAATATTCTTATATTTGTAGGGATATACCGTACTAAGAACCACATGGAAAGATTACTGGACGCCCACTCTCAGCAGATTCTGCGGGAATACCTGGATCACCTCCCGGAGTTTCAGGAGCAGGCCAAGGAAATATACGAGACCATACAGGAGACCCTCCGGAAGGTAGGGCTCGTGGTGGCCAGTGTGGAGTACCGGGTAAAGTCGGAAGATTCCCTGGCCGGGAAGCTGGAACTCAAGGGCGCCAAGTACAAGTCGTTGGCCGATATTACGGATATCATCGGCCTTCGTGTCATTACCTTCTACAGCGAAGACGTGGACAAGGTGGCATCGGCCATAGACCGTCTTTTCGTGATAGACTGGGATAATTCGGTAGATAAGCGTAAGCTCCTGGAAATAGACAGTTTCGGCTATCTTTCCCTGCACTATATCTGTTCCAAGAAAGGTTTTCCGTACCGCTTCGAGGTTCAGATGAGAACCATCCTGCAGCATGCCTGGGCCAACATGAACCACGACACCGGCTACAAGAGCGGGGTGGAAATTCCCATCTACTACAAACGCAACCTAAGCCGTATGGCGGGCCTTCTGGAGCTGGTGGACGATGAGTTCAGCCGCATCCGTGAAGAATTGGCAGACTATCGCCGCCGCGTGCGGTCCCTGGTGGCTTCCGGTAACCTGGACGACGCCCCTCTGGACGGAGAGACTTACAGGAGTTACCTGAACATCAATCCATTCGGCCGGCTCAATCGCTCCATTGCCGCCATCAATCAGGCGGAAATTCAGGAGGTGTCGCTCCTTCCTTATCTGGAAGTATTCCAATGGATGGAATTCCATACCCTGGGAGATTTGGAGAGGCTTATTAAGGAGTATTCCGACGGAGCTTTCCAACTGGCTTCCTACCAGATGAGCCTGACAGACCTGGATATTATATCTTCTTCCGTGGGGCCGCAGAACCTGTGTATAGCCCATATCCTCAAGAGGGGAGGTGGCGTGGCCGGCCTCAAGCATATGCTGGATTTGCTTAACGGAGAATCTGACAGCAACGAGTTTATGGCCGAATACCTGGTGGAACAGGCAAAAGATTTACCTTTTATGAACGTTAAGACGCATGAAACCCATTAAGATATCACTGAAAGATTACGTCCTCTTCGGAGGCGGCGCCAACGGGGAAAGCTACGACTGCGTGTCAGACCCGTCCCTCATGCTCAAACTGTATTTCCCGGGCAAAATTCAGCAGCCTCTGGACGAGATGCTGCTGGCCCGCAAGGTTTATGATATGGGCATTCCCACGCCGGAACCGGGTGAATACGTAGTAACGGAAGATGGCAGATACGGCATCCGCTTCCACCGCATCCTTGGCAAGAAATCCTATTCCCGCGCTACGGGAGACAATCCTGAAAAGGTGGAGCAATATGCCAGGGAGTTTGCACAGATGTGCCTGAAGCTGCACGCTACGCATGTAGACACCACCCAGTTCGAGAACGTAAAAGACCGTTACTACAGGCTTTTGGCGGCCAATCCCTTCTTTACATCGGACGAAAAAGAAAAGATAGGCAAGTTTATAGCCGATACCCCCGACGAAGATACGGCCATCCATGGAGACCTCCAGTACAGCAATGCCATTTTTGTGGGAGACAAGCGCTATTTCATAGACCTGGGAGACTTCTGCTATGGCAACCACCTGTTCGATGTGGGCATGGTGTACCTCTGCTGCTGCCTGAGCAACGAGGATTTCATCGAGGAAACTTTCCATATGCCCAAGAAGGTGGCCATCCAGTTCTGGGAGTATTTTGCCAAGGCATACTTCGGCGAAGACAAGTCGCTTGAGGAGATTGAGCGGCTCATTCTTCCTTATGCCAGCCTGAAAACCCTTATTGTTGAACGTGATACCGGTAGGCCCATGCCGGAACTGCGCGTAGGCCTGGATTTAATACTGAAGTAGATGTTTTCCATTAGCCTAGATGCAGGCAATCTGCTCCTGCTGCTCTCCGTCCTGGTATTTGTGGCCGTTCTTTCCAATAAGATCGGCGCCAAGTTCGGTGTGCCGTCCATGCTGGTGTTCCTTATCATCGGTATGCTGGCCGGTCCCGACGGAATGGGCCTGGAGTTCCATAACCTGCATTTGGCGGAATTCATCTGCCACCTTTGCATGACGGTGATTCTGCTTACGGGCGGTCTGGAAACGGAAATGCACGAAACCCGTCCGGTGCTCCGGCAAGGCGCCTTGCTGTCTACGGTGGGCGTGCTTCTCACCATCCTTTTCACGGGCGGCTTCATTTATTTCTTTGTGGGGCAGTCCATCGGCGGTGTAGCCGTGTCCCTGACAGGGGCTCTGCTGGTGGCCGCTGTGCTCTCCTCTACAGATTCCACGGCCGTGTTCTCCATCCTTCGCAGCAAGAGACTGCAGCTGCGGGAACATCTGGGCCCCATGCTGGAGCTGGAATCCGGTAGTAATGACCCAATGGCCTATGCGAGCACCATCATTCTGGTAGATATTATCAAGGGCACCGATATCAATGTCTTCCACCTCCCCGAGTGGGCCGGTGGACTGGCCATCGTGCTTGTTCTGGTGTACCAGCTGGCCATGGGCTTCCTGATTGGTTATCTGGTGGGCCGCTTTGCCAACTGGCTGCTGCCCCGCCTGAAGCTCAAGTCCAGCCCCCTGATGAGTATATTGGTGCTCAGCCTGGCTTTCTTTGCCAACGGCTTCGGCTCCCTGGTGGGCGGCAATGGTCTGTTGGCCCTGTATGTGGCCGCCATTATCATCGGCAATTCTCCCAAGCTTCCCGAAAAGCGGGAGGTTCTCAAATTCTTCGACGGCGTGTCCTGGCTCAGTCAACTGCTCATGGTTCTCTTCCTGGGCCTGTTGGCTCGTCCTTCGCACATGGCTCCCGTGCTGGTGCCGGCCATCCTCATCGGCCTGTTCCTTATCTTTGTGGCACGTCCCGCGGCTGTTTTCCTCACGCTGATGCCGTTCCGCAAGTTGCCGGCCCGGGCCAAGCTCTTTGTGTCCTGGGTGGGCATCAAGGGCGCCGGTCCCATTCTCTTTGCCCTCTACACGGTGGTGCACGAGGTGGGCGGCTCGTCGGAGATTTTCAATATAGTGCTTGTGATTACGCTCATGTCCCTTCTGCTGCAGGGCATGACCTTGCCTCTGGTGGCCAAATGGCTGAACCTGAGTATAGACGAAGACCCGGAGGTGGAAACCTTCGGCCTGGATCTGCCCGAGGAAATGGGCATGATGAGAGACCATATTGTAGCAAAGGAAGACCTGGCCATGGGAGAAACCCTGAGGGATTTGCACCTGCCTCACGGCATCCGTGTGATTATGGTCAAGCGAGGGGATAAGTTTATTGTGCCGCATGGGAGCCTCAAACTGATGGAAGACGACCATCTGCTTATTTTAATGGGTGATACGGAGGATTAAGATGAAAGAAGGGAGTTTAAGGGAATTCATTAAGACCGAAAGGGAAAAGAAGACCTGGGGCCGCATGGCTCTGGTTATTCTGGCCGCCGTTATCCTGGAGGCTACGTCCTTTATGCAGTTGCGCTTCCTGAACCAGAGCACCAGGCGTGAGGCCGAGATAAAGACCGATAAGGTCCTGAGTACCGCCCGGTACGAGATTATGGATGTGGTAGACCAGGCCGAGCAGGCCGTGAGGGATAATATGTGGATTACCCAGTGGTGTCTGGACAATCCCGACAGCCTGATTAACGTAACCCGCCGCATAGTGGAGGATAACCCCGTGGTGGTGGGCTCTACCGTGGCGCTGGTCCCCGGCTATAACAAGAAACTTCCTTTCTACGCCCCGTATTCTTATCTGAGAGACGGGAAACTTCACCAGACCTCCCTGGCCACCGAGAAGTACAATTACCCTACCCATGAATGGTTTATTGAACCCCTGGAAGTAGGCATGGGCTACTGGTCGGAACCTTATTTGGACACCAACGGCGGCAATATCAAGATGACCACCTATTCCAGCCCCGTACTGGACCCTCAGGGTGTAACCGGTGCGGTGATTACGGCCGATGTCTCGCTGGAATGGCTTTCCAAGCATGTTGGAAGGCTGGATATTTACCCTAAGGCGTTCAGTGTTCTGGTGAGCCGCAAAGGAACGGTGATGATAGGCCCCGTGGACAGCCTGGCCATGAAGATGTCCTTGCAGGATATGGCCCGTCAAATAAAGGACGAGGCGGGTATGTCGGAACTCATTGAGGGCATGCTGGCCGGAAAGCGCGGTGTGGTATCCATCCATACCCGTGGGCGGGGAACCAATTTTGTTCATTATGCTCCCATTCCCAGAACGGGTTGGTCCATGGCCGTAGTTATCCCGGAATCGGAGATTTATAAAGACGTCCGCCGCGTGAGCGTTGTGTGTCTGGCCCTGCAGGTACTGGGCCTCTTTATGCTCATCATCATCCTGCTGTCTGTTGCCAAGGGCTGGATGGACTACCAGAAGGCCAGGGATGAGGAAGACAAGTTGGAAAGCGAACTGCAGATTGGCAGGGACATCCAGATGTCCATGATTCCCAAGGTGTTCCCGCCCTTCCCGGAAAGAAATGACATAGACATAGCGGCCACCATTGTTCCTGCCAAGATGGTAGGAGGAGACCTCTACGATTTCTATATGAGGGACGAGAAACTCTTTTTCTGCATAGGAGACGTTTCCGGCAAGGGCGTTCCCGCCTCCCTCCTGATGGCTGTGACCCGCAGTCTGTTCCGCAATATATCGGCCCAGGAAGAAAGCCCGGCCAAGATTGTGGAAGGCATTAACAAGTCCATGGACACCATGGACGAGAACGGTATGTTCGTGACCTTCTTCTGCGGCGTCCTCTATATGCAAAGCGGCCGCCTGCGCTATTGCAATGCCGGTCACAACCCTCCGCTCATTTTTACGGACCACATCCATGAGCTGGAAGTGCTGCCCAACCTGCCCCTTGGGGTAGAGAGTAGCATGGTATTTGAGGAGCAGGAGATGAATCTGCTCCTGGACGATGCCCTGTACTTGTACACAGATGGCATCTCCGAGGCCGAGAATCCCAAACACGAACTCTTCGGCCTGGAACGTATGATAGCTGTGCTGGGCGAACGACGTACGGCCTGGGAGCATATGGAAGCCATGAAGGAGGCCATTGCCGACTTTGTGGAGGACGCTCCTCAGAGCGACGACATAACTATGTTGTTCATCCACTATTTAAATGATAATTCAGAACCAAAAACTATGGCACGTCACTTGGTATTGCACAACAACATTCAACAGATTCCACAGTTGGCCGAATTTGTGGAAGCAATTGCCGAAGAGAAGGGTATAGATCAGGCTATGGCCATGAGCCTTAACCTGGCACTGGAGGAGGCAGTGACCAACGTCATCCTGTATGCCTATCCTGACGGGATAGATGGCTTGGTGGATATAGAAGCCTTTATTGAGGATGACTGCTTGAGATTCATCCTCAGCGACAGTGGCAAACCCTTCGACCCCACGGCTGCCCCTGATGCAGACGTCACGCTGGGCGTGGATGAACGCAAGATTGGCGGCCTGGGCATCTACCTGGTAAGAAATATCATGGATACTGTATCCTACCGATATGAAAATGGAAAGAATATTCTCACGATGATCAAAAAAATCTAAAGCAATATGGAAGTATTTATTGAAAACGAGAACAATGTGACCACCGCCCGCTTCGTTGGTCGTCTGGACACCCCGGCTTCCCAGGAAGTCACCAAGAGCATCGAGCCCATCCTCGAGAACCCCACCGGCACCATCGTGCTGGACTGCAAGGACATGAGCTACATTTCCAGCTCGGGTCTGCGTATTTTCCTCACCATCCGCAAGGCGGCTGCCGCCAAGGGCGGAAACGTGATTGTGAAGGACATTAACAACGACATCCGTCAGGTATTTATGATGACGGGTTTCCTCAACCTTTTCGAAATTCAGTAAAGTATGGTTCCTAAAATCATTACCGTTAGCCGTGAGCTGGGTAGCGGTGGCCGCACCATCGGCCGCAAGCTGGCTGCCAAGCTGAACTATCGCTACAGCGATAAGGAACTTATTCATGATCTGCAGAATAAGTTCAACCTCACTACCAGCGGCATTGAGAAGCTGAAGGGTCAGAAAAAGAGCTGGTTTAACGACTTTATCCAGTTGGTGGCACCTGCGCCGCAGGCCGATATGTTGGTAGAGGCCGACAGCCCCTATATCAAGGAGTTCCGCGCAGACCTTACCACCGACGATATTCACGAGGCAGAGGTAGAAATTATCAAGGCCATTGCCGCTGAAGGCCCCTGCGTGATTGCCGGCCGCTCCGCTTTCTTTATCCTGCAGGACATCCCTGGCAAGGTAGACGTGTTTGTCACGGCCTCCAAGGAACACCGCATTGAGCGCGTGATGGCCAAGCAGGGCCTTAGCCGTGAGCAGTCCATTGAGGTAATTGATCGCGTAGACAAGCAGCGTGACAACTATGTGCAGCGTTACACCGGCAAGACCCGCTACGATGCCCGCAACTACAATCTGGTTATCAATGTGGATGATATTGACGAGGACGATGCCGTAGATGTTATCCTCGATTACATTGCCAAGATGAAATAGTTGTGGCTCTACCCACAAAAAAAAAGCTACCCCGGAGGGTAGCTTTTTTTGTGGAGGTGAGCGGACTCGAACCGCTGTCCAAACGTCGCACCAGGCGGCTTTCTACATGCTTATCCTTCCTTTGGTTTTCGTGCTGTCCCTGCCGGAGGGCGGGCGAAGACAACCTTAGCCTTTAAGTCTTAGCCGGATTTAGAGGCGTCCTCCGGAGCAGCCTCAAATGGATGATACCCCTTGAGGGGCCCTTAAGAGGCGGAAGGGCCGAGGGATACTCGTCGGCGGCGCAACCTTGGCGCGGCGGATTAAGCTAATTGGACTTGGCCGAATTAGGCAGCGAGTGCATAGTTGTTGTTGGCAACTAATTTTTCGGAGTCTGAGATTTACGGGCAAGGCTCCAACGCCCGACATGCTTACCGTCCAGCATCAGCGCTGTCAAAACCAAAACACCCCCGCTAGACGTGGAGGCAAAGATACGAAAAAATTATTAACTTTGCTGCTCATGAGAAGGAATCTCATATTTCTGGCCCTGACCCTTACGGTGCTCTCCTGCGCTTCCGTGAGGCGTGCCACCCCCATTGCTGTGGAAGACTTGAAGCAGTATCCCACGGCCGAGGAAAAGAAGCCCACGGCGCCCGATCCGAAGAAGCCTTCCGTAGATGCAGACAAGTACCCCACCAAACTGGAACCCAAGGAAGAGGAAGCGGCCCCCAAGAGGAATCGCCCTCTGTCCCAGCAGGTGATTGACTATGCCCGCACCTATACGGGAACGCCCTACAAGCTGGGCGCCGCCGGCCCCAACCAGTTTGACTGCTCTCACTTTACCACCCACGTTTTCAAGCACTTTGGCTATACGCTAACGCCTTATACCGTTACTCAGTTCTCCGAGGGCAGGGAAGTACCTTCCTTTGGAGACCTCCAGCCCGGAGACCTGGTGTTCTTTGGTAAGCGGGGCAGCGTGCGTAACATTGGCCATGTGGGCATTGTAGTTTCCATTAATGAAGAGAACGGCAGCTTTAACTTTATTCACGCTTCCGTTTCCAAGGGCGTTACCGAGGATAACTCCAATCACCCCTACTTTATGATGCGTTACATTGGTGCCCGCCGCGTTTTACCGGATGAATAAAAGACAATAATATGTTTGGATATAGAGCAGACGGAAAAAAAGTAAGGGATATCGATCCTATTCAGCGAATCGTACCCCATATCATGCGTCACAGGCACGACGCGATGAATTTCCTAACTGTTGAACTTCCCTGTGAGCCTTTCGACGAGTTTATCAAGAAAGAGTCGGCCGACGGAAACGGAGAGTACGACTATATGCACATCATCATCGCCGGTCTTGTCCGAATCATTGCCAATTACCCCCGGCTGAACCGCTTCGTGATGAACGGGCGCATCTACAAGCGCAATGTCATCAACATCTCCTTCGTGGTGAGGAAGGGCATGAGTCCCGATGCTCCTGATACCACCGTCAAGCTGGCATTCACCGGCCGCGAGACCATCGCCGAGGTGAGGGAAAAGATTAACGAGGTCATAGTGGCCAACAGTAACATGGATTCCAACAACGGTACGGACAAGCTGGCGCGCTTGATTACTTTCACGCCCAATGTAGTCATAGCCATGCTGGTGGGGTTCATCAAGTTCCTGGACAAGCACGGCCTGCTTCCGAAATCCGTCATTGGCGTAAGTCCTTTCCATACAACGGCTTTCGTCACCAACATGAAGTCCATCAAGGGCCCTTCCATCTATCACCACGTGTACGATTTTGGCAACACCGGTATGTTCTTCTCCATGGGTAAGGAGGCGATGGTCCCCGTGGTTTCCGGAAAGGAAGTGGTGCCTGCCAAGCGCCTGCCCTTCAAGATTGTGACGGACGAGCGTTTCTGCGACGGCTTCTATTTCTCCACCGCCCTTCGCGTGCTCAGGAAGTATTATACCCACCCGGAAGTGCTCAAAGAGCCCCTCGAGGAACTTCCGGATGACGTGACCGTTATAGACCGTCACAGCTTCAAAAAGAGTAACCGCGGAGCGGAGGAGTAATCATTCATTGACCACGGTCCAACCCCTGGGGGCATGGGAGGTGCTGTAGGCATCGCTGGTGCTCCAGTCGGCAAATGACCTCTTATAAAATGTCCCGCCACTGGTGGGGACTCCGCTTACCCAGTAATCGCAATTGTTCTTGTAGTATTGGACCCACCTACATCTGAGGTACTGCAGGGAGGTGCAGTCTACGAACATGTGGCCGTATGCCTTCTCCACGCCGCTGGGGACGCTGGTGGCAGGCAGGTCAGGAGCCCTGACCAGAGAGGTGCAGTGCTTGAACATTTGCCAATAACAATAGCTCTTGAGCGTCATGGCCGGAAGCGCCGGGGCTTCTATGAGTGAAATACATTCATTGAACATGCCATAATAACAGCGGTCGGCCAGCTCCGTGGCCGGAAGCTCAGGTGGATACTGCATCTTTTCGCAGTAGTAGAACATCAAGTTATAGATGGACTCCGTAAGCGTTGTGTGCGGAAGAATGATTCGCTTGTCCTGATAGGTCTCCATCTTTGTGCAGTTGTAAAACACACCGTGGTACATTTCCTTAAAAGTGACAACGTCGCTGTAGTTGTTCAGGCTGTTGATATTCCCATAGGCATGGAACTTATTGGAGGAGGTGAAGTGGAAGTGACAGCATTTGCCGTCCGTTTTCTCCCACACGATGACATCTCCTGCTTTGACCCGGAAAGTGGTTTGTGAGCCTTTCTGGGTGTTGATAGTAACCCAGCTGCCCCCGTTGATGCTATACTTTACTGCGTTCTGATAAGCCGTACCGGCGTATGATGTGTTACCATAAATGGTAAAGGTGCCCGCTTCGTCACAGTAAAATGTGAGGGGCGGAATGGTGACGGAGCCGGACAGTTCTGCGCTCAAGTTATAGATCTTCCCGGCCGCGAAATAGACGGTCTGCTCGGTTTCGTAATGGGAGGAGAAGCCCCTGTAATCCAGTGTCCAGGAACAATAGACGGTATAGGACCCGGGAACCAGATAGAGGTCGTTGTCCTGGTATCCCAAGCCTGTGGGGCCGATACGGACCGGGCTGCCCGAAGCGGTATTGGACCAACTCTGGGTGCGCAGGTTGTACTGCCCGCTCGTGTTTGGGGTGAGAGTTATGTCTACATCATGGAGAACATATTCGGAAGAGGCCTGGCTCACCGTGAAGCGGCCTATACGGGCAAAGATGTGTTGAAAGGTGAGCGTATTCCGCGTGCCATAGCCCGGGCTGGCCAGATAGGCGCACACTACGTCGGTGCCGCTGTCGGCGTTTACGTAGCAGCCTCCCGACTGGAACTCGAGGGCCTGGTTGCTGGCATAGAAGTGATAGCCCGGGTTGGAACTGGGCCAGAAGCGGCCTCCGGTGTAGGTTCCGGAGCCGGAAAAGCTGGTGTTTCCCCAGGCCAGGTTCTCACTGCCTGCGCTCCCTGTAGTGGCCACCACATAAAAGGATGAGAGGCTATTCACGGCAGATGCCTTGCTGGACTCTGCTTCTATGGGAAGGACTTCCATGTGCAGAGACCATCCATCGGCCCTTTCCTCCGACTTGGTGGCCGCCTCCCATCCCATCCGGCCTGCAAAGGTGATTTCATCCGTTAGGTCTCCGCCTTTGGGGACCTCGCTCTCCCGCAGGCAGGAGAGGAGGCCGATAGTAAAGGCGAAAAGAATTAGCTGTGGTCTCATAATTTAGGAAGGGAAGTTGATGGCCTGGCTCTGGGAGTCCCATCCGGCGACGGAGATACTGAATTCAATTCCCACAGCGTCACCGTTGGGTAAAGTGCCGGTGAGGTTGTTGGTCTTACCGGCTGTCAGCGTTACGGTTCCGCTCTTGGTGAAGGTTTTGATATACTCTCCACGCGTAAGTGTATACTCCACAGTTAAGGTATAGCTGCCTGGGATACACCAAAGGTCGTTGGCCGATCCGATGTTGAGGTTGACAGCGCTGCCGGGCTGTTTCCCGGACCACTCCTGGGTGCGAAGATTGTAGGTCCCGGAGGTGTAAGGGGTGATGGTGACAGAGGAAACGGTGACGGAATAGTAGTTGGGCGCCTGGATGGTGACATTGCCAATCCTTGCAAATACATGCTGGAAATTGAGCGTGTTGGGATTTCCGTAGTTGGGCGTTCCAATGTATGCACAGACGGCATCCGTGTTAGTGGAAGGGGAGATGGTGGTGCCGGATGCTTGGAAGGTCAGGTCCATGTTGCTGGCGTAGAAGTGATAGTTCTGGTTGGAGCTGGGCCACCATTTGTCTCCTGAGAAGACGCTGCCGCTTTTGGTGAAAGAGGCATTGTTCCAGACAGCGGTTTCGTCACCGGATGTGCCTTTGGTGGCCGTTACCTTGAACCCGCCGGACTCCAGGGTTGAGATGGTGGTTTCCGTGGCTTTGGTGGCTATATCGGCCAGTTTAAACATAATCTGTGTCCCGGACGTCTTGTTCATCTGGGCAACAAGGGTTTGCTGGTCCAGAACTTCCTTCTCATACAGGGTGGTAGCGGTGACGGTGAAACGGACAGACGTGGCGCCCTCCTCGAAAGCTTTGAATTTGAGATCCACCGTTTCCTTGTAATCGGTCATAGCCAATAGTGTGAAGAACTCGTCATCTTCGGTCCTCACTTCCACATTCCATCGTTCCACCGTTGGCCCGGTGATGGTCAAACTCAGTTGCGGATAGAAGACAACCTCCGCTCCACTGGTGATGCCGTCATTGACGTGCAGGGTCATGTGGTACTCACTTAGCTGGGAAGAGAGGGGATCCTTGCAAGAAGTAAATCCCCATGTCAGGAGGCTCAGTAAAAGAGCCAAAGCAGTTTTTTTGTAAAATTTTTCCATTGCTTAATTGATTAAATATTAGATTGTTATTGTTTTATAATGATTTCGTTAAATGCGGTTTTTAGTAATCCGTGATACCATCTGTTCGTTCTTTATTCTATATATTTACCGACCAAAACAGATGATGCTATTATGAAAAACAATGCACTTTTCCTTCTGGTCCTGGCCGGTCTTTTGACTGCCTGTCAAGATAGTCTTAACCCTCCCGTCGAGCAGTTGCCGGCCGCACAGTTCGATTACACTCTCCTCGAGCAGCGTACGGAACACAAAGAGTTCCATTGGGCCGAGGTGAACGGCGTCCTGGATAACGGCGAGGAATCCACCAAGATGCTCTACGTTACGGCCTACAATGACGTGACACTTAACGTCACTGCTCCGGTAAACGTCTGTTCCTCAGACCCTAAGGTGGTCTCCGTTGAGCGCATAGGCTCATCGGGCAGTTCCTTTAAGCTTCATTACAAGGCCGATGGGGCCGCTACCATCACAATGTGGAACGGCACAGAAGGGAAGGATAAGATTCAGCGCAGCTTCTCCGTAGCTGCTGTTGAGTTTATTGACGTAAAGGGTATAGTCTTCGAATGGGAAGGCAAGGAGCTCGTTATCACGAGACACTCATCCAGCCGCCCCGGGGATATTGCCACTAACGACGCTGACGATGTGGATAAGCGAAGGGCCTATCCCGGGCAGCGTAACGAGAGTGAAACGGATTTCTTTACCAAGCATTTAGACAAACCCGCTATCTGGGTGTGGGACAACTGGCCGGAAGACCAGGTAAACGGACATAGAATACCAGACCCCGACCAGGGCGCATTGCTCGTCTTTAAAGGCATCACCCCGGAGAACGCATCGTTCAGGACCATTACCTGTTTTGAAAGCGAGTTTGATTACCTGCTTAGCTATAATGCGATAATACGGGTACGTTCCGGTTACACTGAGGGACCAAATCATGGTCCCTGGCCGAATGACGTAAGCATCGACAGAGATATCTGTTGTTATGTCGGGACAGATACCTGGGTTGCAGGACTTCAACTCAGTTTCTATATGGCCGGCCTCAGGTTCAAATGTGGAAATACATCCAAATACTTTTACCTCTGGTACAGCCGGACTGCCGACGAGGCCAACCGGCTTTCACAACAGCCATAGGTTTGATCTGTGGAGGTGCATCTATTCGTCTAGAATCCTCATATTTGCTGAAATTCTCGGAATTAATTCCACGAATTTCACGATTTTCTTGGAATCTTCTATGAAAAAGCCTATATTCGCACAACAATAGGAACAGCATATGATACGAAGAAGCATAGAAGATAACATTCTCAAAGCCCTCTCCGGCAAGAAAGCGGTCACCATTATGGGCGCCCGCCAGGTTGGCAAGTCAACCCTCACTGAAGCCCTATTCTCCGGAGAAGAAAACGTCCTCTATCTGAACGGAGACGAGGCTGATGTCCGCGCCATTCTCAAAGATGCCACATCCACCCGCCTTCGCACCATTTTCGGCAAAGCCACCACCGTGGTTATCGATGAGGCCCAGAAGATTGAGGACATAGGTAACGTTCTCAAACTCGTCACCGACCAGATGAAAGACATCCGGCTGGTCGCCACCGGCAGTTCAGCCTTTGAACTGGCCCAAGAAGTCAACGAATCCCTTTCCGGCCGCAAGCGCGAGTTCAGGCTTTTTCCGTTTTCATTCAAGGAACTGGTCGATGATACCAATCTCCTGGACCAAACCAGGCTCCTGCCGCAGCGCATTCTCTATGGCAACTATCCGGAAGTCGTCACCTCTCCCGGCGAGGAGCGTGTTGTCCTCAAGGAACTGATGGACAGTTATCTATACAAAGATATCCTCAACATCAAAGGCATTGCAAAGCAAGACAAACTCGAATCCCTGCTCCGTGCCCTGGCTTTCCAAATTGGCTCCCAGGTTAGCTATAGCGAAATAGCCAGTCTCATCCGCATAGACTCCAAGACAGTCCAGAAATATATCGACATCCTGGAGAAATGCTACATCATCTTTCGTCTTCCGTCCTTCGCCAGGAATCTTCGAAACGAGCTTAAGTTTGACAAGAAGATTTACTTCTGGGATATGGGCATTCGCAACGCCATCATCGGCAATTTCTCGCCGATTGAGCTCCGAGATCCCAAGGAAGTAGGCCACATGTGGGAAAACTGGCTCATGGCTGAACGAATGAAGAAACTCGAATACGATCGGTCCTTTGCCGGCAAGTACTTCTGGAGAACGTCTGGCAAGAAAGAGATTGACTTGATTGAGGAAGAGGACGGTAAAATCACCGCCTATGAATTCAAGTGGAATCCGGAGGATAATCCCCCGTGTCCGAAGGCCTTTGCCGAAGCCTATCCGGAGGCCTCCTTCAAGATTATCAACCCGACGAATGTGGACAAATTCCTCCTGTGATTAGTTATCCAGTATTGTCAAAGAACTGCTTGGAACAGGAGTGGGGGATCATCCACGCTCCTGTTAATTTGATGGCTTAGAACCCGAGTTGCGGGTCGAAGAAATATTGCGATGTTGACAGGGCGCTGTTTCCAATGTGTAACACAAAGAGCTTGTCAGTCGGATTCTCACTTGTCTTATAGTCCGTGGAAGGGGCGTAATAGAGTGTCATGGCGTCTGGTCTGTAAAAGGTATCGCTACCCAAAGTACTGTTCAGGCCTTTCAGGTTAATGCTTCCGTCGCTTCCGGTTCCATAGAGATTAGGATAGTAGACACTCTTATCGTTTGCGGTGAGGAATGTGAAAACGCTGCCGGAGTGAATCGTGCTTAAAACATTCATAAGAACATGACGTTTCTCAGCGTCGCTCCCTGCGTTGTCGAAGAGGTCGTCGTCCCTGAACTGCCATGCTGCAACGCCCTTATAACCGTAATAATCCCCGCTGAAGCTCATGTTCGCCGCTTCGCCACGATAATAAGTTGTCGAAGCGTTAGTATAGGTCTCTGCAGCGGATTCCAAGAGGTTGCTTTGGAATAGCGAAGTAATGGCATCGACAGGTTTCCCGTCAGTAAATACATAAGGGGAAGCCGTGTATGCCCAGCCAACGTTAGAGGTGACGTACCCGGGAGTCATTTGCTGAACATCCCTAACACTTGCCCAGACCCACAGGTGCAGCTGCATATATGCGTCCGAGACGATTTTATCCAAAGTGGCACCATCCTTATCGTAGGGGTTTACAATCTTTAATACGACATCGATTTTTCCGGCGCTATGACAGTTCATGTCAGAGGCCGTAAGGCCGTTCATTGTATAGTTAAGCGTCCACGTTGAGCTGATGCTCTTTGTGTCAAGATAAAACTCTACACCCTGGAGATAGGTTGGATGCGATGCATCGACACCGGAAGGAGCTTCGTTCCATGCGTCCACCTCATTCTGACAATAGGCCGAGATGGCCAGCCAGCCACCCGCCTCGCCGAAGAAATCCAGGAGAGCCTGCTTCTTTATGGCGTCGGTGGCAGTGGGGTTGTCCCATACGCCGCCAGTCATATAGTGGCCCTGCTCATACCAGAGGTAGTCACCAAGTTTCTTCCAATCAAAATTCGCCGCGTCCGTAATATGTACGCGAAGCTGATAAGTATAGGAGTCGGTATAGTCCGGACTTACGATGCCCGGGGTTCCCGTTGCTATTTTTTCGCTGATGTATCCTGCATTATTGTTGAACTTGGCATCAAAACGAAGATTCCTCTCGTTGGAAATGACGACGTTGTAAACATCGACGTTCTTAGATGTCGCATCAATAGGTGCGTCAGATGGATTGGCAGTCCAGCCGGGAAGGACATTGTCACCAGCGGCTCTTGCCGGGACTTTGTACAGTGTGTAATCCTTTAGTACGGGGCCTGCTACTGGCGTATAGCCGCTCCCATAAAGTTTCCAGGGGTTATAGGCGATAAAACCGGTAGAATGCGTGCCTCTTTGTTCTTTATAATTGTTGATGAAGATACTAGCATTATCAACATTGAACGTTGCGCCAGTACCAGTCATCAGGCCTTCGTAAGTCGCAATATACACAAACAGATCATAGCTTCCGGAGTCATTAAGGTTGTATTCAAAACCAAGCTTGTTAGCAGTGGAAGAACCTGCCGGAGCTATGAGCTGCTCAACAAGTGCCTGGCTAAGGTTCAGGCCCGCAGCGGTGGCGGTGTTCACCACGGTCATCGGCGAAGCCGCTACCTTGTTCCCGTTTTCATCAGATGCGAAATATGTATAAGTAAGCTTCTGCGAAGCGTCGATGTAAGCCGTTCCGAGATCCGTGCAATCGAAGTGAGGCAGGCGGGCCTCTGCCGGTACATTACATTGACGGTCATCTACCGTGCCTCTTTCAATGATACGAATAGCATCTTCTACATTGGCAAATGGCTTTAGCAGTGATACGGTAGCGGTTCCGTTATTATGGTCCACAAGGCTGATCAATTCATTAAAACCATCCCTTACTAAGAAAGCTCCGGTTTCATCAATCTCGTGCGTATCGGCGTCGAGAGCCTTCAGCGTATTGGTTTGCGCCACGTGGTTGGGCGCAATGTCTCCTTCCCAACCATAGTCATATGGAACCGTCGATGTGAAGTAAACGAGATTCGACTCCTTGCGGCCGTCGATAGTCTTGAGCTGAAGGGAATGTAAGCTTTCGGACGGGCACGTCGGCGCTGCCTGGACTGACAGAAGGTCATTAGTTGAGTTATATGTCCAAGTGAACAGATTAGTCGTTCCTGTGACAATAGTGCCGGAGGTCCCTGCCATTGATGTTTTCACACCATCCAGGTATACCTCCCACCCATACGGCCAGTCGGCGAGGTCCTTTCTGCCATGGGCCGGGCTGGATGAACCATTGACGAAGTAGTTCAAGTAGAAAGCGGTTGGCGAGGTTTTACGGACGCGCACCGCGTCATCTGCGGTATTAATGATGGCCGTGGAAGAGTTCTCTGAGGCAGAGATAACAAGGGTTCTCGTGTCACTGAAAGAGGAGGTGGTAACCCTCCAGGCGCCTTCCCACATGCCATTCCAGCTAAGGGATAGCGTCGCACTGTAAATACGGTCTCTGATGACGTTGAAGTCCTCAGACTCGTCTTCACCAAGATAAGCGCGGTAAGTCATCTGGTCGGCAAGCACGCCATCGCTGGAGCCATCCTTGCCCGCAGTGTACTCGAGATAAGTGCACAGGGCGGCACGGCCGGAGGCCGGCTGCTTATCGGCCTGACTGACGCCGGTAACGCCGGTCCCTTGCCTGTTTTCAGGGACGTAGAGGGTAATATCTCCGGAATCCATGTTCCAGGCTTCTCCGGATGGAAAGACGTAATAATCGGTGCTTCCCGAAAAGACGTCGGCCTCGCTAAGGGCCATTGACCCATCGGCCCGAAAGGGATAAAGAGCCTTGG
Organism: Bacteroidales bacterium UBA3623; assembly: GCA_002373715.1. Taxonomy (GTDB): domain Bacteria; phylum Bacteroidota; class Bacteroidia; order Bacteroidales; family UBA932; genus Cryptobacteroides. The sequence goes on along the minus strand of DFLI01000105.1, from coordinate 10,533 downwards.
ATACCTGTCTCAGATGGAGAGAGGCCGATTGGAGAGCCTGTGCGGCCTGACCACTTGTGATGCCGGATTTATTCACGCGTACTACCACTTTGGCCATAAGTCTTTCCAGTGCAATGGACAGCTGGATATTAGCGCCATCTGTAAATTGACTGGCACTGAAAACGGCGGTTTTAGCCATAGGCATGGCGGTGAGTCCTGCATATGCCGGAATCTCATAGCGGAAAGAAGCCATGTCGTACCCCGTTTCTGTTCTGGGAAGGGAGTTGAGAATGTTCCCCATATTGCCTACGGCATATACGGTGTAGGCTCTTCCGGCAGGGAGCCGCCAGTCTACGGTGTTGGGCTGGGAGGCCGAGGTGAAATCGAAGTACTGGTAACGGGAATACCCGTCCTGGCTCAGAATGAGGACAAAGGCATTGTCCAGGCGGTTTTCAATCCCCGCCGGAAGAATGCTCTTGGTCACTGGTTCTCGGCCAACCGTGAGGCTCACGACACATTCTTTGCCTGCTGCGCAGCTCTCAGGAGCGGAACTCTCGCGATGGCAGGACAGGAGCAGCGCGCCCAATAATATAAGATGAATATAGCGTTTCATGGTCTCATACTTCAGTTAAATCTCAAACACCAGGTTGTCGCCTTTTTCCCAATCGGCCACGCTGATACGGAATTTGGCCTCGGTATAGTCGAATTCTATGAAAACATCTGCCAGGTTCTTGGCTTCCCAGGAGAAATCTGCCTGTTCCCGAAAAAGGGTCCAGAGGTTGAAAGAATCGGCCAGCCCCTCCTCCTGTCCCAGCTCGGGGATGCCGTACAGTTCCATGGTGAGGGAATGATCGGCCTGGCGGGGAACGATGAAACGGAAGGTCCCGGAAGACTCTTCCTCGGGCTCATAGCGAAATTCGCCTTTGACCGGGATGCCGCTTGAGGCATCTATCCCTATGGTATGTCCTGTGATGGACAGACGGAAGGGGAGTCGGCCTCTGGCATTTTCAAACTTGTCAAAATGGGTGAAATGGACCGTTACCCTTGTGAAGTCCTTGACAAACTCCACCGGAATGAGAACGGATTCTTCCCGGGCGGGAACCTTGCTGTAGGCAAAGCGGTAGAGTGGAACGTAATTGTCCCCTTCGTTCACCACCCATTCGAAGTTTCCCTGATTGCGGGCCCCCTCGTATCCCATGATTCCATACCCCATAACGGCGTCCATCTTTTTGACTTTCAGGTAGAAAGACTGGTCTTGAATATTGGTTACGGCTGTGGTATCTGCCGTCAGAAAAGCCTGCTCCGATTGGGAATAGGCAGCAACATGCACTTGATTGACCCCATCGAAAGCGTCTGCATTCTCAATGTCGAACAGCAGCATACTGGGGCAGTTGATGCGGTTTTCCAGTACCAGATTCTGGCAGGAAAGAAGGAGGCCGATTGCCCCCAGTAAAGGGATCTTGCTTTTCATAATCAGAGTTCGTATGTGAGTGTAGTGTGCCCGCCCCATTCGCCCACCGTTACGGTGGCGCTGACTTTTCCGAACTTGGGCCGGTTGGCAGGTGAGTCGGAGATTCCGCCGGGCATAGTAATGGTTATATTCTCAATATCATAGGTATGATTCCGCTCCAAAGAGGCCCCGGAACTGGATTTGGGAATGTCAAAGCAAAAGAAGGATTCCTCTCCGTGGGCGGCGTTATCTCCCTGATTTCTGCCGGCGGCGCCCCTCACGTACCCGTGGAGAATCAATCGCGTAAGGCGGGCCGATGCCGTTGCTTCGGTATTGTCATTCTCGGCCGTGGATACGTTGGGATAAACATAGAAGAATCGGTTGAGGTCCTGCGTGCCAGTGGTGGGGCCGATGGAGATGCCCAGATTCCCCCTGTCTCCCAGGATGCCCTTAGCGCCCGCCGGAACCCCTTCGTTCCAGGCTTCCAGGTTGTACCAGTTGGAGGAAGATCCTAACTCGGACACCGTGCGGCTGGTACCGTCCAATCTTACGCTGTTTACAGCATTGAGTACATATACCTCCTTGACGTCAAAGTAGCAGCCTTCCAGCGAAGTGCCCGAATAGTCTACATTTACGTTCCGGACGGAGATGCGTGCTCCCAGGTGGCTCACAACGATGGGGGCTGGGGTGACGGCACCTACAGTGGCGGCAGTGTTGTATTCACTTACTTCAATGGAAGTAGAGCCTGTCATTAACAGATTGGTGGCACTGTTCTCCTCCAGCATGGAATAATGGGTGATGAGTTCCTGTTCGTTGGCAAACGCGAGACGTGGGGCGTTAACCAGGGCCCAAACCTTCTTTTTTCCAACATATGTGTTGAGCGTGAGAGTAGTGCTGCCGTCGGAACTCCATTTATCGGTTTCCTTAATGTTCTGACTCGGGTCGGAGGAGCTGATATCTTTAAAGACAAATATTTGCAAAGTGTTTACTGCCGATTCGTCCGTTGCGGTACCCATCACTTTTGTAGAAGGACTGCCCGGTAGGATCAGGTTGATGAGCAGGGTCCCGGTAGGGGTGGATTCGTCCCCCTGAAGCCACTGGGAAGGTGAGTTCTGCTGACAGGCTGCTGCCAGAAGGCAGAGCGCTAGTAGAAAGGTTTTTTTCATGGTGCTACTTGTTTAATAATTGATTTCTTCTTTTTCCTGGTTGAGACCATATCGCTGGATTAGAACGTTGATTTCAGGGTCCAGATTGCCTCGGAAAACATAGGAACGGTCCTGGTGACAGGCGTTCAGATAGGACTGTACGGCGTTTTGGTCATCTCCCTTCCTGGCATAGAGCAGGGCCATCATGTAGAGAACCTGCGGAGTCTTGTCCAAATCTTTCAGAATGTCCATGGCCGATGCATTGTAGTCCAGCGAGACATAGGCAATGGCGGTATTGTAATCGCGGTAATCTCTTAACAGGGACAAGGCTCTCTCGTACTCTCTTTCCTTCAGGGCCGATACTCCTTCCAGATAGGTGCTGTCCACCTCGGTGGTATGGATGGTATCTTTTACCATTCCCTTCCGGTGAAGGTGGAAGTCGAATCGAACCGTCCTCAGGCGGGGATAGAGGTTCTCACGGAGATAGCGGTAGCTGGGAAGTCCCTGCATTCTTTTCTCCCGTTCATCCAGGTTGGAGATGCTTTTAAGCTCGTTGTACTGGGCTTTGTCGGCCTCGCGCAACGTGCTGTCCTTTTCTACCAAAGCATCCAGCATACTCCAGTTTTCGGCATCATAGTGGGGGAGGAAGCGTATGGGGGCCCTGGCATCTGTCCGGTAACTGTCGTCCATGGAGAGAATAACACCCTGGCTCCTCCTAAGTGAGTCTTCCCTTCGTTTCAGAAATGATTGATAATGTTTGGAAACAGACTGGGAACGCAGTACAGACAGTTTCCGGTTGCTTTCCCAGCTGCCTTCGGGCGAGCAGGAGGCCGTAATTACAATGGAATCCAGGTCAAATACCTTATCCTCCACCAGGCTCACCAGGTTCTCCTTGATGCGGCCCATTTCGGCGGGGTTATTGCCTTGTTTCTCCCGGATATCGGCCTTTCCCTGCTCAAATTCAATGTAGCAGGCGGTATTGGCCTGGACGGCTCTGCTTATGACCTTGGTCTTGTAGCGCACTCGGTTGTCTGTGAGACTGCTAAGGGAGCTGATATAGAAAGTGAGCGGCTCGCTGGCCGGTACCCGATAAATGACTTGTCCGTCCTGGAGAACTTCTCCGCCCAGAACGACGGATGCTTTTCGCATCTTGGGCCGAACACGGATATTCTGCACGTATTCGTAGGCAATGTCGCCTCCGATATTCTGAATGACCGTGTCCAGGCGCAACCCCTCCGTTACGATGGGCGCTTTCACATATTGCCGGAACACCTCATCCTTCCTCTCTACCTTCCGGCGGTTCAGGCGTACACGCAGGCCGTTGGTATAGTGCTCCAGGGCCCGTTGTTCCGTTATGCCAAAGGCCGATGTAAAGACCTCGTCCGAGACATAACTGCTGTCGGTTCGGAACTGATAGATGGACGGGATGTTGCGGCGGAGGAAGTTTTCGAGTTGCCGATGATCTACAAAGTGAAGCGAATCGGCGGCAATGGAAGCCAGGAAGCGACGGTACTGTTCATATCCTTTTAACTGCGCCTTCCGGTATCCGCTGCCGGTAATCAGGACAGGCTCCAGGCGGATGCTGTCTTCCAGGACAAACAAGTCGGGATAGAAACACAGCTGCCAGTCGCTGTCCTGCATTTTTTCCGGAACCAGAATCTGGAAACGCAGGTCTACACTGCCGCCTCGCTCCGCTACATTTCGGAAACGGGCGGTCACCTTGGCGGCATCCAGGGTCTCATGGGCCACCATTTCTCCATTCTCGTCTTTGACGGCTTTCATGATGATGACCTCACGGCCTTCCGGGTCCTCTACCACCAGGGTGTCGCGGTGGACAGGTGCCCCTATATCCAGTGTTGGCAATTCCCTTTCCTCGCTCAGCGACAGTTGCGCCGTCACCTGACCCTCCCTCAGCTGCCGGATATGGGAGGTCGGGGCACAGCTGGGCGCCAGCAGAAGGAGTATCATCAGGAGTTTGCTATGGCATGCTGTGTTCATAGGATTAGTCTCTTTGGGGTTGCATCGGGCTTTCTTCTTTCTGTAGCAGTTCTACCGTGGTGGCGATGACATCCATTGCGGTACGTTCTTCTCCGCTCTGAGTGGTGTACTTACGCATACGGGTGCGTCCGATTACATGGACCCAACTGCCTTTCTGAATGCTGTAGAGGTCTATGATACTGTCACGGCCGCTCCAGGCAGAGCAATTGAACCAACAAGTTTCTACGATGGAGTTGCGTTCTTTATCAATGGTGCTGTATTCCGTGACTACAGAAAAGTTACAGACTTGGCTGTTGTTGAAACTGTTGATCTCGGCGCGGCCCACCACGCCTTTGAGTTCGATCTTGTTTAAGAATTCCATAATGCTTACTGATTATTCGTTGAACTAGGGCCCGAAACCGGCGCGCGCTGCCTTGGAGCCCGGAAGCAAAGTAAGTTTGGAATTTTCCCGTTTCCATTGACAATGGCCTTGGAGGTGGCAGATTTTGCTGTTTTTTATGCTTTTTGTGTGTTTCGCTTGTTGTATCACAAGAAAAATCGCGAATCGTAAGAATGATTCTTTCGATTCGCGTTTCTTGTTGTACGAGCAAAACAAAAATATTTTCGGAAATCTTTTTTACGATACTTGGAATAACGGCCTCCGTTTATCACCTTTGCGAAAAAGCGGCTTATGGCATATTCGCTCAAATACATCAAAATCAAGACCCGCTGTCTTCAGTGTGGTAAGGAGATTCTGTACGGGCGGGTGGACCGTAAGTTTTGCTGCGAGGCCTGCAAGAACTCATATCATAACAGGCGCCGATACCCTATGCGGGAAGATATGGAAGGCGCGGTTCTCAGGAGGATAGACCTGAACCATGCAATCCTGGAGCGTCTGTATAAGATGGATATTCACACCATCGACCTCCTTACTCTTTCACATCTTGGTTTCGATCCTCATTTCGTCACCAACTTCCGCCGTGTGGGCCGCCATGATATTTTCGCCATCTTCGACCTCCAATACGAAATGACGCCCACCCGCATCAAGAAGCTGGAGATGATTACAAAGAGGTGATTTCTGCAGAATAATTTGTATCTTTGTACGATATACGAAAAATTAGCAAAACAAAGATATGCAGATTAAGATTAAACCCGTTACCGTCAAGCTCATCGTGATGAACTTCCTGGAGTTTGCCGTATGGGGCGCCTACCTTACTTCGCTGGGCCGCTACCTGGGCAACATTGGTCTGGGAAGCCAGATTAAGTGGTTCTTCGCCATGCAGGGCGTTGTGTCCATCTTCATGCCCACCCTCATGGGTATTCTGGCAGACAAGAAGATGGAGGCACAGAAGGTGCTCTCCATGTGCCACTGCTTTGCCGGCTTGTTTATGGCCGGAGCCTGCATCTATTGCATCAATGCAGGAGGCGTCGTAGAGTTTGCCCCGCTGTTCATCCTTTATAGCCTGAGCGTGGCCTTCTTCATGCCCACCATTGCCCTGGTGAACTCCGTGGCTTACAACGCCCTCACCAAGGAAGGAATGGACCCGGTGAAGGATTTCCCTCCCATCCGTGTGTTCGGTACCGTGGGCTTTATCTGCAGCATGCTTCTTACCAACTTCCTGTCCGTGGACGGCGCCCGTATGCAGGACACCTACTGGCAGCTCATGTCTTCCGGTATTCTGTCCCTCATTCTGGCTGGTTACGCCCTCACCATGCCGGCCTGCCCCATTGACAAGACTAAGAAGAACGAAACCCTGGCCGATGCCTTCGGCCTGAAGGCCTTCGCCCTGTTCAAGGACAGCCAGTTCGCCATCTTCTTCATCTTCAGCATGCTCCTGGGTGCTTCTCTGCAAATTACCAACGGCTATGCCAATACCTTCCTGGGCTCCTTCGCATCGGATCCTACTCTGGCAGATACCTTTGCCGTGAAGAATTCCAACGCCCTCATTGCCATCTCCCAGGCTTCCGAAACCCTCTGCATCCTTCTGATTCCCTTCTTCATGAAGAAGTTTGGCATCAAGAAGGTGATGCTCATCTCCATGTTTGCCTGGGTGCTCCGTTTTGCCTTCTTCGGCATGGGTAACCCCGCTATGCCGGGCGTGCTGCTCTTTGTGCTGAGCTGCATTGTATACGGTATGGCCTTTGACTTTTTCAATATCTCCGGTTCCTTGTATGTGGAGCAGAATGCCGAAACGAGCATCCGTTCCAGTGCCCAGGGCCTGTTCATGATGATGACCAACGGTTTTGGCGCCACTATCGGCACCCTGGCTGCCGGTGCGGTGGTAGATGCCTGCGACGTGTTCAACACGCCTTCCAACTGGCCCACCGCCTGGTACATCTTTGCCGGTTACGCCCTTGTAGTAGCCATCCTGTTCTGGATTCTGTTCAAAGACCCGCAGAAGAAGACGGCATAAGGCGCCAGGATGTTCAAGTTCGAGAACATAGCCCAGGATGCAGCCAGCGCAGCCCGCGCGGGAAAGATTTCCACGGACCACGGGGAAATCCTCACTCCCATCTTTATGCCAGTGGGAACGGTGGGCTCGGTGAAGGGCGTGTATCACCGGGATTTGGAACTGGATATCAAGGCCCAGATTATTCTGGGCAACACCTATCATCTGTATCTGAGACCCGGTCTGGACACCCTTTACAAGGCCGGTGGCCTGCATAAGTTTGAGCATTGGGACCGCCCCATCCTTACGGACAGCGGCGGCTTCCAGGTGTTCTCTCTGGCTCCCATCCGGAAGCTCACGGAGGAGGGCTGCAAGTTCTCCTCGCACATAGACGGCAGCAAGCACATCTTCACCCCGGAAAACAACGTGGACACCCAGCGCATCATTGGGGCCGATATTATCATGGCCCTGGACGAGTGCTGCCCGGGAGACGCGGATGTGCGTTACGCCACCAAATCCCTGAAGCTTACGCAGGGCTGGTTGGAGCGTTTCGCTAAGCATTTTGACGAGACGGAGCCCCTGTATGGTTACCAGCAGGTGATGTTCCCCATTATCCAGGGCTGCGTGTATCCGGAGCTGAGAAAACAGGCTGTGGAGCACGCTCTGAAACTGGACAACGCCAACCGCGGCGGCTATGCCGTGGGCGGCCTGGCGGTAGGGGAGCCCACCGAGAAAATGTACGAGATGCTGGAGGTTACCTGCCCGCTGCTGCCGCTAAATAAGCCCCGTTACCTGATGGGAGTAGGCACTCCTGCCAACATTCTGGAAGGTATTGCCAGGGGAATAGACATGTTCGACTGCGTAATGCCCACCCGAAACGGCCGCAATGGCATGCTTTTCACATGGGATGGCATTATGAACATGCGCAATTCCAAGTGGACGGACGATTTCTCACCCCTGGACCCCAAGGGAACCTCTTTTGTGGACAGTTACTACACAAGGGGATATATCCATCACCTGTTCATTGCCAAGGAAATGTTTGCCGCCATGGTGGCCAGTGAGCATAACCTGGCCTTCTATCTGGACTTGGTTCGCGTTGCCCGCGAACACATTCTGGCAGGGGACTTCCTGGCCTGGAAGAACGCCACGGTTCCTAAACTGATGCAACGGCTATGACCAGCAAGTTCAAACTGTTCCAGAGGCTGGACTGGTACATTATCCGTAAGTTCCTGTTCACGTTTTTCATGGCGCTGCTGCTGCTCGCCGTGATTATCGTTATCTTTGACGTGAGCGAAAAGATTGAGGATTTCATTCGCAGGGAGGCCCCTCTTCACGAGATTATCTTCGACTACTACATGAACTTTGTGCCGTACTTCATGAATCAGTACTCGCCCATGTTCGTGTTCCTGACGGTGATCATCTTCACATCCAAGATGACGCAGGACTCAGAGGTGGTGGCTATCCTGTCCAGCGGCGTAAGCTACCACCGCTTCGTGTTGCCCTATATGTTATCGGCCTGCTTTATTGCGCTGCTGTCCCTGGAACTGGGGCAGTGGGTGATTCCCCATGCCAATGGCAAGCGCGTAGAGTTTGAACAGAAGTATAATCCCTGGCGAAAAGTAAAGATAGGCCACGACATGCACTATAAGCTGGAGGACAACCATTTTGTATATTTGGAAAGCTTCAGCGCCTATAACAATACGGCCTACAATTTCACGCTGGAGGATTTGTCCAGCGGCAGGCTGCGCTCTAAGCTTACGGCCGAAAGTGCTCAGTATGACACGCTTACCGGTGTTTGGCACCTGAGAAACTGGTTCATTCGGGATTATGACGAAGGCATGCGGGATTACATCCGCAGCGGCCGGCAGATGGATACCACTCTGAGCCTTACCCGGGACGATTTCTTCCTGAATAAGTACACCATCCAGCGCCTGAATAAACGGGAACTGCAGCAATTGATTGAGACGCAGACCATGCGAGGAGATGCCTCGGTGAACCGGGCGCTCATTGAGATGAACAACCGTTATGCCCTGCCTTTCTCCACCATTATCCTTACCGTCATCGGCCTGGCCTTGTGTACCAAGAAGAAAAGGGGAGGAATGGGATGGAACCTGGCGGCGGGAACGGCCCTGGGCTTTTCCTATATCCTGTTCATGCAGTTCAGCGAGATGTTCGTGATAACGGACACCCTGCCCGCATCCATAGCCATCTGGCTGCCCAACTACCTGTACACCATAATAGCAGTAGTCCTGTATATAAAAGCTCCTAAATA
>DFLI01000105.1:0-1201 GCA_002373715.1 Bacteroidales bacterium UBA3623 | reverse complement strand
CAGAGCGCAGGCGTGGATTTGAAAGCCAACCTGGAAGAGCCCATTACCCTGCAGCCCCTGCAGCGCACCCTGGTACCTACCGGGCTGTTCATGGCCCTTCCGGCCGGTTTTGAGGCGCAGGTGCGTCCCCGCAGCGGACTGGCGGCCAAGCACGGCATTACCGTACTCAATACCCCCGGCACCATAGATGCCGACTATAGGGGAGAGATTAAGGTAATCCTGGTTAATTTGTCTAACGAGCCCTTCGAGATTGTACCGGGAGAGCGCATTGCCCAGATGGTGATTGCCCGCCACGAACAGGTGGAATGGGAGCAAGTGGAGCAGCTGGATGCCACCGAACGTGGTGCCGGCGGTTTTGGAAGCACAGGAAAATAATGGAAATCAGTAAACTCTACGATATCTTCTGCGCCAGCAGCGGCGTATGTACGGATACCCGTACCCTCAAGAAGAACCAGCTTTTCTTTGCCCTTAAGGGAGAGAATTTTGACGGAAACGCCTTTGCCCTCCAGGCCCTGGAGAAGGGCGCAGCCTATGCGGTGGCCGGAGAGGATTTGAAGGCCGATGATCCCCGCCTTATCAAGGTGCCGGACACTCTGGAAACCCTCAAGGCCCTGGCTGCGTACCATCGCCGGCAACTGAGGATCCCCGTGATTGGCCTTACGGGTACCAACGGAAAAACTACCACCAAGGAACTCATCAAGACGGCTTTGGGTGCTGCCTACCGCGTAAGCGCCACCGAAGGCAACCTGAACAACGAGATTGGTGTTCCGCTTACGGTGCTGCGCATTAGCCAGCGTGCCCAGCTGGCCATTGTGGAGATGGGTGCCAGCCATCCGGAAGACTTGAAACCCCTTCTGGCCGTGGCGCAGCCCAATCTAGGCCTCATTACCAATGTGGGGAAGGCCCATTTACTGGGATTTGGCTCCTTCGAAGGCGTGAAGCATGCCAAAGGTCTGTTATACGATTACCTGAAAGAGCATGACGGCGTGGTGTTTGCCAATTCCGATGACCCCGTTCTGCAGGAGATGCTCTCCGAAAGAGGTTTGGATGCCATCGGCTACTCTAAGGAAGGCGTGAAAATCAAGGCCAATCCCTTTGTGGAGCTGGACTTTGGAGATGCCGTTTTGAAGACTCAGCTGGTGGGCGCATACAACGCCAACAACATCCTGGCCGCCCTCAAACTGGCCTGGTATTTTGACGT
>DFLI01000100.1 GCA_002373715.1 Bacteroidales bacterium UBA3623 | reverse complement strand
CTGGATGGGCCAGGCCAGGGGGTCTGAACCATAAGACTCCGGCGTGGTGAAAAGGTCCATTCGCACGGGAGCGTAACCCACAGAACCGTTGGAGCTAAGATGGTGGGTGTGCAGCACCACGGGCATTTTCCGGCTCCATTTTCCACTTTTGGGCGTAAAGCCTACGGAGCGGCTCACGGGCTCCCGAAACTGCTCCAGCAGCTGCGCGTAGGTGCGGGCCAGGGAATCGGCCCCCTGCGGGTAAATAATCTTGTAGTAGGGGCTTTCCAGCGAGTACCAGTGCAGATTACCGGGGTCGCTGCCCCAGGTAAAAAACTGCGCCCGGGCACTGAGGGAAACGCCCACCAAGGCTATGAGGGAAATCAGGATCTTTCTCATACCGGGTGCAAAAATAGCGAAAAAACCGTAAATTTGCGTTGTATGAAAAGGTTAATAGGAATAGCTTTCTTGCTGGTACTGGCGCTCTCCTGCGGCCAGCCCAAAAAACAGGCAGCCCAGGCGCCCGCCACGCGGGAGTTCCCTATGGCGGAAGTGCCCATGATGATAACCGAACCCGCCCAGCGCGCGGTGTGGATTGCCCAGCATTTCTGGGATGCCTTCACCAAGCCCGAAAAGCTCTATTACTGCGACTCCGTTACGGTGAACGGCGTATCGGCCGATAAACTGGAGCAGCAGGTTGGCCTTTTTGCCAGCATCCTGCAGCAGATTCCCCTTCCCGCAGGCCAGGAAGCCATGAAGGCCGCTTTTGGCCGCCTGGAGGCCTTCCAAAAGGCCCAGCCGGAGGGAAATGTGTTTGCCCAGACATCGGCCCTTATTTCCCGCTATTTCTATGACCCCAACTCTCCGGTGCGAAGCGAAGACCTTTACCTGCCGTACGTGTCCCTTTTGGCCTCTTCGGAGCTGGTGGCCGATGAAGACCGCGGCCAGTACGCCTGGGACACCCGCGTTTGCCAGCTTAACCGGACGGGCACCCCGGCGGCCGATTTCACCTTCGTAGATACCGCCGGCAAGCGTCGTACCTTATACGGAGTAAAGGCAGAATACACCCTCCTTATCTTCGGCAACCCGGACTGCAAGGCCTGCCGGGATATTATGGAGCAGATGGCCGCCTCGCCGGAAATATCGGCCCTTATTGAGAGCGGCCGCCTGAAGGTGGTGGACGTGTATATTGACGAAGACATTGCCCTCTGGAAAGAAAAGGCCGGCACCTATCCCAAAGCGTGGATTAATGGCTACGACCCGGACTTTGTGGTGCGCACAGACCGCATTTACGCCATCCGCGCCGTTCCTTCTCTGTACCTGCTGGACGAAAAAAAGAACGTCCTCATGAAGGACGCTCCCATAGAACAAGTATTGGAAATTCTTCCGAATCTTTAATCAAATACCCAGATAATGGCTTCTTCCATTACCTCGCCGGGCCGCAGCACGGTGGAGGGGAAGTCTGGCCGGTTGGGGGAATCCGGGCAGTGCTGGCACTCAATGGCCACACCGTCGTAATCCTCGTAGGCGCGGGTTTTTCCCATGGGGCAGCCTTTGAGCCAGTTGCCGGTGTAAACCTGTACGGCCGGCTGGGTGGTGAGCACTGTGAGGTGACGGCCGCTCTTGGGCCCCCAGAGCTGTGCAGCCTCGGAAAGCTGGCCGGGCATGGCGCCGTCAATCAGATAACAGTTGTCGTAGCCCTTGCCATAGTTGAGGGCGGGGAAATCTGCCTTGATATCCTGGCCGATGGGCTTGGCCTCCACAAAATCCATGGGCGTACCGGCCACGTCGGCGGGTTCTCCCTGCGGGATGAGGGTTTCGTCGGTGGGGAGGAACTGGGAGGCGTTGAGCTCCAGCTTGTGGTTTAAAACGCTGCCGGAGGCTTCTCCGTCCAGGTTGATGTACACGTGGTTGGTAAGGTTCACTACCGTGGGTTTGTCGGTTTCTGCAGTGAGGATAAGCTTGAGAGAATTATCCTCTCCCCAGGTGTAGTGGGCCACGGCTTTCAGGTTGCCGGGGTAGCCGGCTTCTCCATCGGCCGAATAATAAAGGAACTCTACGGCATCTCCCTCTATGCGGCTTTCCCAAACCTGGTTCTGGAAGCCGTCCGGGCCGCCGTGCAGGTGGTTGGGGCCGTTGTTCACGGGCAGCGTATATTCCACGCCGTCCAGGGTGAATTTGCCCTTGGCAATGCGGTTGGCATAACGGCCGGGCACCTTGCCGGAGCAGGGACCGTCGGCAAAATAATCTTCGGCTTTCTTGTAGCCGATGACCACGTCTTCCATTTTTCCGGCCTTGTCCGGAACCACAATGGACACAATGCCGGCGCCCACGCTGCAAAGCTGCACAGATGCGCCGGAAGCGTTCTTAAGGGTGTAGAGGAAGATTTCCTTCCCGTCGGGCGCAGTGCCCCAGAGCTCTTTGGTAATCATTATTTCTTCTTGTAAACGACGAATTCAAAAGTGTAACCGGTTTCCGGGTCTGTATGGGTTTCGGAGGTGCTTATTCTCTCCCAGACGGCGGGGTCTATCTCCGGGAAGAAGACATCTGCATCCGGAAGCACGGTGTGAACATGGGTGATATAGAGCTTGTCCATGTCCGGCATGGCGGCGCGGTAAACGGAGGCGCCACCCATGACGAAGCACTTGTCTGCTCCGGTGGCTTCGGCCTCTTTGTAGGCCTCCTCAAAAGAATACACGCAGGTTACCTCCGGGATAGGGTCTCCTCCCAGGTTGAGCACAATGTTCTTTCTGCCCTTCAGTGGACGGAAAGGCAGGGAGAAATAAGTGGTGCGGCCCATGATTACAGGGAAGCCCTTGGTGGTTTCCTTGAAATACTTGAGGTCTTCCGCAATATGCCAGGGAAGCTGGTTTTTAATTCCGATGCCCCAGTTATCGGCAACGGCTACGATTAAGCATTTTTCCATATTATACGGCAACAGGCGCTTTAATGGCAGGCCACGGGTCGTAGCCTTCCAGAGTGAAATCTTCATATTGGAAGTCAAAGATGGATTTGACGTTCGGGTTCAGGCGCATGGTGGGCAGTTTCCGGGGTTCGCGGGACAGCTGCAGGGCCACCTGCTCAAAATGGTTGCGGTAGATGTGCGTGTCTCCGGTGGTGTGGATGAATTCACCGGGCTCCAGGCCGCAAACCTGAGCTATCATCATGGTGAGGAGGGCGTAGGAGGCAATGTTGAAGGGTACGCCCAGGAATACATCCGCACTGCGCTGATACAGCTGGCAGGAAAGCTTTCCGTTTGCCACATAGAACTGGAAAAGGCAGTGGCAGGGCGGCAGGGCCATCTTGTCCACCTCTCCGGGATTCCAGGCGCACACCAGCATGCGGCGGGAATCCGGGTTGTTCTTGATCATATCCACCACCTGCCCCAGCTGGTCTATGCTGCGGCCGTCGGGGGCGGGCCAGGAGCGCCACTGGTGGCCGTATACCGGTCCCAATTCTCCGTTTTCGTCGGCCCACTCGTCCCAAATGGTGACCCCGTGCTCCTGCAGGTAACGCACGTTGGTGTTACCGGAGATGAACCACAGAAGCTCGTAAATAATGGATTTGAGGTGCACCTTTTTGGTGGTGAGGAGGGGGAAGCCATCGGCCAGATTGAAGCGCATCTGGTAGCCGAAAACGCTTTGCGTACCGGTTCCGGTGCGGTCTTCCTTCATGGCCCCGTTGGCACGGATATGTCTGAGGAGGTCTAGATACTGTTGCATGTATGCAAAAATAATCAGAAATCATTATCTTTGCAACAGTAGTAGTGTATCAATACCCTCCAAATTATGAAAACTGCGCGCGAACATTTTGGCAGCAGGCTGGCTGTCATTCTCGCCATGGCGGGAAGTGCCATCGGCCTGGGTAACATCTGGCGTTTTCCCTATCTGGCGGGGCAGAACGGCGGTGCCGCTTTCATCATCGTGTACATTGTGGCCATGCTGGTGCTGGCTCTTCCCATTTTCATAGCCGAGAGCATCATTGGCCGCCGAAGCGGCTGTGACACCTTCGGTGCCATGCGAAAACTGGCCCCCGGCAGCAAATGGCGCTGGCTGGGCCTGCTCACCGTGATTACGCCCATGATTCTGCTGGGCTACTACAGCGTGGTGGGCGGCTGGTCGGTAGATTATTTCTTCAAGGCCTGCGCCTTCCGTTTTGACGGAAACACCGAGGGCTTGTTCGGCTCTTTCATTTCCTCTACCTGGGAGCCGCTGTTCACCCATTCCGTTTTCATTGTGGTTACGGCCGCCATCATTCTTTTGGGCGTAAAGAAGGGTATTGAGCTCTTCACCAAAATCACCATGCCCCTGCTCTTTGTGCTCATCGTGTTCCTGGTGGTGTATTCCATAACGCTCCCGGGCGCCTTCAAGGGCGTGGAATATCTGGTGAAGCCGGATTTTTCCAAAGTAGACATCAATGTGGTGGCCACCGCCATGGGACAGGCATTCTTCTCCCTTTCCCTGGGCGTGGGTACCATTCTCACTTATGCCTCTTACGTTTCCAAGAAGGAAAACCTGCTGGTATCGGCCGGCGGAACGGCGTTTTTTGACCTGCTGTTCGCCCTCCTGGCCGGTTTTGCCGTGATGCCCGCCGTGTTTGCCGCCGGCATCCAGCCCGGCGAAGGTGCGGGCCTGGTCTTCGACACCCTGCCCTTCATCTTCGGCCAGATGCATTCTGTCTTGGGCGGCGTTGTGGCCATCCTCTTTTTCCTGGCCATTCTGGTGGCCGCCCTCACCTCTTCCATCTCCCTGCTGGAGGTGGGCGTTGCCTTCCTGGTAGAGCGCGGATACAGCCGCACCAAGGCCACCATCGGTCTGGCTTTCCTTACCTGGGGTATTGGCATTGTGTGTTCACTGTCCTTCGGGCCGCTGGCCGGAGTGAAGATTCTGGACCTCTCCATCTTTGACTTCCTGGACAAGCTATGCTCCAACTGGCTCATGCCGCTGGGCGGCCTGCTGTTCACGGTCTTCGTGGGCTGGAAGATGTCCAAAGCCGATGTGCGCGACGAATTCACCAATGGCGGCACCCGTAACGTGCGCGTCTTCGAGTTCGTTTATTTCCTCATGCGCTACCTGGCCCCCGTGGGTATTGTGGTGGTTTTCCTGACCAATCTGTTGATGTAGTTTTTTTGTATATTTGTATCCCCATGGCAAAAGTAGCGGAAGATACCCCTATGCTGAAGCATTACTTCGAGGTGAAAGCACAACACCCCGAGGCGCTGCTTTTGTACCGTGTAGGAGACTTCTACGAGTGCTATTCGGACGATGCCATCACGGCCGTTCGGGTGCTGGGCCTGGTGCAGACCAAAAAGTCCAACGGAGACAAAGGGCCCGTGGCCATGGCCGGTTTTCCGCACCACGCCCTGGAGAATTATCTTACCAAACTGGTACGCGCGGGCTTCAAGGTGGCCGTCTGCGACCAGCTGGAAGACCCCAAGTTTGCCAAGAAACTGGTCAAGCGCGGCGTAACGGAAA
Source organism: Bacteroidales bacterium UBA3623 (assembly GCA_002373715.1). GTDB lineage: Bacteria > Bacteroidota > Bacteroidia > Bacteroidales > UBA932 > Cryptobacteroides. The sequence goes on along the minus strand of DFLI01000100.1, from coordinate 9,453 downwards.
TTGTTACTCCCGGCATCTCCTTCGGGGAGAACATGCTGGACACCAAGGAGAATAACTATCTCTGCGGCCTTACGGTGGAAAAGGACCTTTGCGGAGCCGCTTTTCTAGATGTTTCCACCGGCCAGTTCCAGGTGGCCCAGGGTTCGCTGGATTATATTGCCACCCTGGTGGGTTCTCTTAAACCTAAGGAGCTGGTGGTACAGCGCGGCTACGAAAAGGGCCTGCGCGAGCGCCTGGGAGATATTTTTACCACGTCCATAGATGAATGGGCCTTTGTGTACGATGCCGCGGTGGAGCGCCTTAAGCGCCAACTGGGGGTAGACAGCCTCAAGGGCTTTGCCGTGGAACCATATCCGCTGGGCATCTGCAGCGCCGGCGCCTTGCTGGTATATCTGGAGCAAACCCAGCACGTGGGGCTTAAGAACATCTGCACTATTGGCCGCATAGACGAGGCCAAGTTTGTGTGGATGGACAAGTTCACCCTTCGCAACCTGGAGGTCTTCCAAAGCGCCTCGGGGGCCGATGGCGTCTCTCTGGTGCAAACTCTGGACAAGTGCTCCAGCCCCATGGGTGCCCGTATGCTTCGTCAATGGCTGGCCATGCCCATCATGGACCTGAAGGAGCTGAACGCCCGCTACGATATTGTTGAGTACTTCACCCGGAACCCGGAAATCCTGCAGGAAACGCAGATAGATTTGGGCAAGCTGGGAGATATGGAGCGCATCCTGGGCCGCATTGCCACCGGAAAAGCCAATCCCCGTGAGGTTATGCAACTGGGCCGGGGACTCGCTCTTACGGGGCCCATCAAAGCCCGCCTCACCGGCTGCGATGCCCTGGAAAAACTTCTCAAGGGCCTTCGCAACTGCGAAAAACTGCTTCAGGAAATCCAGCGCGTGATGGACCCCGAACCCGCCATCCAGATTGGCAAGGGCCCCGTCATCGGCACGGGCGTGGACGCCCAGCTGGACGAGCTTCGCGCCCTCTCTTCCGGAGGCAAGGATTACCTTCTGCAAATGCAGCAGCGGGAGGCCGAAAGAACCGGCATTTCCTCGCTCAAGATTGCTTACAATAACGTTTTCGGCTACTATATTGAGGTTCGCAACGCCTACAAAGACCAGGTGCCTCCGGAGTGGATTCGCAAGCAGACACTGGTAAACGCAGAGCGTTATATTACCGAAGAGCTCAAGGAGTACGAGGAAAAGATTCTTACGGCCGAAGACCGCATCTACGCCATAGAAACCCGCCTGTACGGGGAGCTCATCGCCCGCATTCAGCAGCAGATTCCGGACATCCAGTGCAACAGCCGCATCCTGGCCAAACTGGATGTGCTCTCCGGCTTTGCCCAGCAGGCCGCAGAGCGGGGTTACTGCCGCCCGGACATGAACGAGGGCAAGGCGTTGGACATCAAGGACGGCCGCCATCCCGTGATTGAAACCCTTATGCCGGTGGGCGAGGAATACGTTCCCAACGACGTTTATCTGGACACCGAAAAGCAGCAAATCATTATCCTCACCGGTCCCAACATGGCCGGTAAGAGCGCCCTGCTGCGCCAGACGGCCCTCATTGTGCTCATGGCCCAGGCCGGCTCCTTTGTGCCCGCCCGGGAGGCCCACATCGGCTGGTTTGACAAACTGTTCACCCGCGTAGGCGCCACGGACAACATCTCCCGCGGAGAGTCCACCTTCATGGTGGAGATGCTGGAAACAGCCATGATTCTGAATAACTTATCGGCCCGTTCCCTGGTGCTCCTGGACGAAATTGGCCGAGGCACATCCACCTACGACGGCATGTCCATTGCCCGCGGTATTGTGGAGTACATTCACGAATACGGCAAGGGCGCCAAGACGCTCTTTGCCACCCACTATCACGAACTGAACGACCTGGAAGGTCTGTTCCCGCGCGTAAAGAACTTCCACGTTACCGTGAAGGAAGTGGGCAAGGAGGTGCTGTTCCTGCGCAAAATCAAGGAAGGCGGCACGGCCCACAGCTTCGGTATCCACGTGGCCCGTATGGCCGGCATGCCTGGTCCCGTGCTGGAGAGCGCCGAAAGAACGTTGAAGGCCCTGGAAAACAGTCAGAAGCTGGATGCCATCGGCGCCCTCACGCCCGTGAAGCCGCATAACGTAAAAGAAGGCCACGTGGAGAAAGACGGTTCCCTGCAACTGTCTATGTTCCAACTGGAAGACCCTCTGCTGGAGTCTCTGAGGGACCGCCTTAAATCGGCCGATATTAATAACATGACTCCCCTCCAGGCCTTCGACCTGCTGCGGGCCATGAAGGAAGAACTGGGTATCTAAACAACTTAGCCAATGTCCATTAAAACGGTTATCTTTGTGGTATGAAAAGAATCCTATTACTCCTTTTGATAGCTGTTAGCTGCACCTCCCGCAGCGCCTGGACGGAATGGGAAAAGACTGTGATTGAGCAGTCCGACTCCGTGATGTATGTCTGTGTAATGCCGGCCGATAGCACAATCCTGCGCGCCCAGAGCCGGGATTTCGGGCCCGGGGAACTGGCTTCTCCCCAGCTCAAGACCCTTATTGACAAGATGTACCGCACCCTCACGGATCCTTCGCAGGACGGTGTGGGCATTGCCGCCCCGCAGGTTGGAATTAACCGTCGCATGGTGCTGGTGATGCGTTATGACAAGCCCGATATGCCCATCGAACCTTACCTCAACATCAAGATAGACAGCTTGCTGGGAGAAAAGGTTCCCGGCCCCGAAGGCTGCCTTTCCGTGCCTCCCTACCGCGGCACCGTGCGCCGTTACCCCAGCGTACAGATTAGCTATCTGAAGCCCGACGGCACCCCCGTCACCGAGAAGGTTGAAGGCTATTCGGCCATTATCTTCCAGCACGAATGCGACCACCTGGACGGTATCCTGTACACCGACCGGGCCGACACCGTGTTCGTGAACGAGGCTTGGGCCGCCGAGCGTGAAGGCTTCTCCTACTCCAAGCCGGAGTGGTGGAAATAATTTTATGAGGCGCGCCTCCCTTCTCATCATTCTATTACTCGCGTGCCTGGTGGGGCACGCGCAGAAATTCTTTGTACAGGCCCCGGCATCGCAGACCCTCAGCGCCCGCGCGCAGACAGACTCCCTTCTCGCAGAGTTCGGAGAAGATTTTGATTCACAGAATTACAAGCTTCCCATCTCTGTTGCCGCATCCCTCGGGAAGACGGTGCGAATGACCGCCATCACTTATCGGACGCGGGATCCCCTTGGAAAAGAGATTCTTGCCTCGGGTCTTGTGGCGTATCCGGTGAAGGGCGCATTCAGGGGCACTGTGGAGGTGGCCCCCTTCAGCAAAGAAAAAGGCCGGAGCGGCTCCAAGCGCCTTTATACCCTGGAAGCGCTGCCTTCTTTACTGGGATACGTGGTCATTATTCCCGATACCATCGGCTACGGCGTCAGTGAAGACGAGGTGATTCCCCTGCTCCTGAGCCGCAATACGGCGCAAGTATCGGCCGATATGCGCCAGGCCGTGAGGGAATACTTCCTCTCGGTGGGCGAAAAGCGGGTCCTTCCCTCCGAGACAAGCTTATTTGGCTATTCCCTGGGGGCTCCCGGCACCCTGGCCCTGGCGTGCCACTATACCGCTCATCCGGAGCTGGGGGTTAAACTTGAGCAGATATACCTGGGCGGGGGCGCCTACGATCCCGGCCTTTCTCTTCGCGGCACTTTCGGGCTGGGAGAAAATGGCTTTCTCCTGTTCCCGGCCATCACCCTGAGCCTCAACCGCTGGCGGGGGCTGGAGCTGGATCCGGCACAGCTGTTCATCGGGGAAGTCCTTCGGGATTTTGACTACATTGCCTCCTGTCGGGAAAATCCGGCCGATATGGCACAGAGATACGGGACCGACGTGCACTCCTATCTTCATCCGGACTGCTTCCGGGAGGGATACAACGAAGACTTGCGCCGCTTGATGAAAGACCTGGAAAACCTTGTGGTTCCCGGCCCGGGGGAAGATTTTCCCCACACGGTGCCCGTTTATGTCCGGCACTCTGTCCAGGACACTTACGTTCCCGTGGAATGCTCAGACCGCCTGGTGCAGGAGCTCAAAAAGGCCGGCCACCACAGTGTTCTCTACCGCCGCGACCGGAGCGGCACCCATAACGAAACCGCCGCCAAATCCTTCCTGGACCTTCTCCTAATGCTGCTTTAAGTGGTGGCCCCATCCGGATTTTTCGAACTTTTTCCGGATACGAGACGCTATTTGTAGGCGTTATCCGGATTTAAGACACTTTTCCCGGATACGAAGCGGCGTTTGGGGGTCCCGCAAAGATTTTCTATCTTTGTAGGTTATGAAACGTGTACTGGTTATAGCCTATTATTGGCCGCCGTCCGGAGGGTCGGGGGTGCAGCGCTGGGTGAAGTTCTGCAAATACCTGCCCCAGGAAGGCTGGGAGCCCGTAGTCTTTGCCCCCGAAAATGCCGATTACCCTTCGCTGGATCCGTCTTTCCAGAAAGAACTGCCGGAAAGCCTGGAGGTGCTCAGGGGACGCATCTGGGAGCCCTATTCGGCCTACCGCAAGCTCACGGGCGCCAAGAGTACGCAAGTGACGGAAATCTCTTCCGGGAAGAAGACTCCCAAGCAAAAACTCAGCCTCTGGGTAAGAGCCAACGTCTTTGTGCCGGACCCTCGCGTGGGCTGGGTAAAGCCTTCGGTGAAAACCCTTAAGGCGTATCTGGCAGAACATCCGGTAGATGCCATTATCACCACCGGTCCGCCGCATTCCGTACACCTGATTGGTCAGCGGCTGCATGAGGCTCTGGGCATTCCCTGGATTCCCGATTTCCGGGACCCCTGGAGCCGGATGTATTATCTCAAGTACCTCCCCATGACCGCTGCCACCTGGGCCAAACTGCTAAAGATGGAGCAGGGGGTACTGGACCAGTGTACCACCGTGCTAACTTGTACCCCGCAGGTGCAGGCAGATTTCCAGGAGCAGACAAAAACGCCCGTGGCGTGCATCACCAACGGTTTTGACGAAGAAGATTTCGCCGGCCCTGCCCCGGAGGGAGACGGCCATTTCAATATCACCCACACCGGTCTTTTTGCGGCCGATGGCAACCCCTTCGCCCTGTGGAAAGAACTGGGAAAACTGGCTAAGACAGTGCCGGGTTTCGGAGAGGAACTGCGCATCCGCCTGGTGGGAAAAGTGGATCGGGAGGTGCTGGACGCCATAGCCGCAGCGGGCCTCTCAGACAACGTGGTGCTTCTGGGCCCCCTGAACCACGCGGAAGCCGTGCGGGAACAGCGCAGCGCCACCCTTCTCCTGCTGCCCCTCCGCAACGACCCTCAGTACGCCCCCATCCTTCCCGGCAAGCTCTTTGAGTACCTGGCGGCCCGTCGGCCCATCCTGGGAATCGGCCAGGAGGAAGGAGCTATGGCCCATGTGCTTTTCAGCGCCCGGGCGGGCATAACCACCGATTGGGAAAACCCGGCGCCCATGCGGGCCTTCATTGCGAACGCCTGGCGCCAGCACTGCGAAGGAGGCGTCCCCGCCACCACGGGAGACATAGCCCCCTACACCCGCCGCAACCTCACCAAGGCCCTGGCGGATCTTCTGGAAAAAGTAAGTAAACATGAATAAAGAACTGCTCAAGAAAATTGGCATTGCCCTGGGCATTGTTGTGTTGTTCCTGGCCCTCAGTTACGGCTTTGTGCCGCAGGTGCTGGAAGGAAAAATAGTGAACCAGAGCGATATTTCCGGTTATGTGGGCATGTCCCACGAAATGAGCGAGTGGAATAAGGCCCACCCGGACAACCCCACCTACTGGACAGATTCCATGTTCGGCGGGATGCCCACCACGGCCATTTCCACCCAGAACGGCGGAGACTATACCGAGCCGCTGTACAAGGCCCTGTTCGCCGGCAAGCGTCCGGCCACCTGGCTCTTTGTCACCATGCTGGGTTCGCTGCTGCTGTTCCTGGCCCTGGGCGTGAGCCTGCCCGTTGCGGTGGGCGGCGCCATAGCCATCGCATTCTGCAGCTACAACTTCCAGATTATTCAGGTGGGCCACAACACCAAGATGCAGGCCATCGCCCTCATGCCCTGGGTGCTGGCTGCGCTGGTTTATACGTACGCACAAGCCCATGCGCAGGCAAATCTGAGGGGGCTCTGCCCCCTATTATCCCCCGCGGCCTCCGGCCGGTCGCTCTGCAGAGCGACTGGGAGCGCTTTTAATTGGGGCGGAACGCTAATGGGGGCGGTGCTCTTCGGCCTGGCGCTCAGCATGCAGGTGAAGGCCAACCATCAGCAAATTACCTACTACCTGGCCATCGTGGTCATCCTCTATGCCCTGGTAGAACTGGTTCATACCATTAAAACCAAGGATTGGAAGCCGTTCCTGGCGGCATCGGTCCTCTTGCTGGTGCTGGGAGTGGCGGGCATTGCCACCAACACCAACAAGCTGCTGCCCCTGGCCAAATATACGCCTAACACCATGCGCGGCGGCTCCGAACTGTCCAAGGAAGGCGCCAACGCCAAGGGCCTGGATCTGGACTATGCCACCTCCTGGAGCTACGGCTGGGAAGAGCTTCCCAACCTCATGATCCCCAACTTCAACGGCGGCTCCTCTGCCGGCGCCATGAACCCCGACAAGTCGGAAACCATCCAGCTCCTGAAAAAAGCCGGGCAGCGCAACCTCAAGGAAACGGCCAAGAACCTGCCGCTGTACTGGGGCCCGCAGCCCTTCACCGCCGGCCCCATGTACATGGGCGCCGTAAGCGTGTTCCTCTTTGTGCTGGGCTTGTTCCTGTACAAAGGACGCAGGAAATGGTGGCTGGTGGTGGCCACCGTTCTGGCCATCCTCATGGCCGTGGGAAGCCATTTCATGGCCTTTACCAGGTTCTGTTTTGAGGTGCTGCCTCTTTACAATAAGTTCCGTACGGTTTCCATGGCGCTGGTGGTGCTGCAAGTAACGCTGCCGGTGCTGGGTTTCCTCACCCTGGACCAGATTTTCAAGGAAAAATACTCCCAGAAAGAGTTCAAGAAGGGCCTTGCCTGGGCCTTCGGGCTCACGGGCGGTTTCTGTCTGCTTTGCTGGATGGTCCCCAGCCTTTTTGGCACTTTCACATCGGCCGCCGATGCCCAGATGCAGGATGTGCTGGTAGACGCCCTGGTGCTGGACCGCATAACCCTCTTCAAAACCGACGCACGCATTTCTCTCTTCCTTATCTTTGCCTCTGCCGCCCTGCTCTGGTGGGCCTATACGCAAAAGGGGCGCAAGTGGGTGGCCGTGGCCGGTATCTGCCTTCTTAGCGCCGCGAACCTCTTTGTGGTGGGCAAGCGTTACCTGAACGCAGACCATTTTACCACGCCCAAGGACTTCTCCAAGCCCTTCGCAGAGCGCCAGGTGGACAAAATTATCAAGGCCGATGAAGACCCTCAGTACCGCGTTCTTGACCTTACGGTAAACGTGTTCAACTCTTCCGTACCCAGCTATCACCACAAGAACGTGGGCGGTTATTCTCCCGCCAAGCTGCAGCGCTATCAGGACCTCATCGAACATTACCTCTCCGGAGAAATCAACGGCCTTTACAAGCAGCTGAACGAAGCCGAAGACCAGGATGCCATTACCGATTGGATGGCCACCGGTACGCCGGTTCTGAACGCCCTGAATACGCGTTATATCATTCTGGACGGAGACTATCCGCCGCTGGTGAATGAGGCTGCCTTTGGCACCGCCTGGTTTGTAGATTCCGTGGTAAAAGCTGCCAATCCGGACGAAGAAATTGCCCTTGTGGGCGCCGTGGATTTGGCGCATCAGGCCGTGGTAGATGGCCGGTCGGTGCCGGCCATGACGACCGTCATCCCCGGCGAGACCGGGGATCTCATCGAGATGACTTCCTACGCCCCCAACGAGCTGCATTACCACTACACCGCCGCCACGGAGCGCCTGGCCGTCTTCAGCGAAATCTATTACCCCAACGGCTGGCACGCCACCGTAGACGGACAGCCCGTGAAGCTCATCCGGGCCGATTGGACCTTCCGCGCCGCCCTTCTCCCTGCCGGAGAGCATGAGGTGGTGATGACCTTCCTGCCCGACAGCTACAAGCAGGGCGCCCTGGTGTCCAGCATTACCTCCATCGGCCTGCTGCTGCTCCTGCTGGTGAGCATCGGCCTTCTCTTTTACACCGAAAAGAAAAATGATCAATAAGAACGATATCCTTAACTGGCTGCAGGAAGTGCAGCACCCGGCCAAGGAAGACCAGAGCGTGGTGGCCCTGGGCCTGGTAGACAAGATAGAAGTGGCCGACGGCCGTATCCGCGTTACGCTGGGCTTTCCCAAGCGGCCGGACCCTCTGAAAAACTACCTGGTAGGCGCCGTGCAGGCCTGCCTGTACCGCAACGCCCCCGGCGGCACCGAGATAGAGGTGGATACCATTGTGAAAGACCCCGCCAAGCCGGCCCCCAAGGGCATCCAGTTCAACCTGGACCAGCTGCGGGAGGTATCCCATATCATTGGCGTGGCCTCCGGCAAGGGCGGCGTGGGAAAGAGCACCGTCACCGTAAACCTGGCCGTGGCGCTGGCCCGTCTGGGCTACCGCGTGGGCGTGGCCGATGCCGACGTCTACGGTCCCTCCATCCCCACCATGACGGCCACCGAAGGCGTCACCATTGAAATGTACGGAGAAGACGAGAACGACAATCTCTTCGTTCCTGTAGAGAAATACGGGGTGAAATGGCTCTCCGTGGGCCACGTGTCCGGCGCCGGACAGGCGCTCATCTGGCGCGGCCCCATGGCCTCCACGGCCCTCAAACAGATTATCCTGCAAACCCTCTGGGGCCCGCTGGATTTCCTCCTCATAGACATGCCTCCGGGAACCGGAGACATCCATATTTCCCTTATTGGAGACGTGCCCCTCACCGGCGCCGTTATTGTCACTACACCCCAGCAGGTAGCCCTCTCCGACGTCCTCCGCGGCGTCAATATGTTCCGCAATCCGCAGGTGAACAAACCCATCTACGGCCTGGTGGAAAACATGGCCTGGTTCACCCCGGAAGCCCATCCCGATGAGAAATACTACCTCTTCGGAAAGGACGGCGGCGTGAAGATGGCGGGGGACCTGGATCTTCCCCTCCTGGGCCAGATTCCCCTGGTGCAGGGTATAAGAGAAGGGGCCGATGCCGGTGAGCCCGTGGCTCTTGGCACCCGCCCCGATTCCCTTGCTTTCCTGGACTTAGCCAAGAAGCTCGCCGAAAGCGTTATTTAGCGTAGGTGAGTTCGTTGATGATGTTGGTGGCTCCGCCCACCTTCTCCACCATCCACAGCACGTAACGGATATCCACGCAGATGCAGCGCTGGAGGTCCGGCTCGAACATTACGTCGGAGCTCATGCTCTCCCAGTTGCCGTCAAAGGCCAGGCCGATGAGGTCTCCCTTAGCGTTTAGAACGGGGGATCCGGAGTTACCGCCGGTGATGTCGTTGTTGGTGAGGAAGCA
>DFLI01000007.1 GCA_002373715.1 Bacteroidales bacterium UBA3623 | reverse complement strand
TGCCTGGTGATCGAACTGATCCAGTCCCTGCCGGAACGCTTCAAGCTGGAGCATCTGGCCGCCATCCTGGCCGGTGTTACCACGGCCATGATCAAGTCTTACAAGCACGATGAACTGCCGCTGTTCGGTGCCGGAAAAGACCACGACGTTCGTTTCTGGGCCGCCGTCATTCACCAGGGACTCATTTACCATTATCTGGATAAAGACATTGAGAATTACGGTCTTATCTTCGTTACCGAAACGGGCCTGGCCTTCCTGGACCACCCGCACGAGGTCCTCATGGTAGAAGACCGCACTTTCTCCGAGGGCGTAGACGAAGATGACGACGACGCCGGCGCCGCCATGCGGGGAGGAGGCGGGGGAGACCCTGTGCTCCTGTCCATGCTTAAGGACCTCCGCAAAGACGTGGCCCGCAAGCTGCATCTGCAGCCCTGGGTGGTATTCTCAGACCCTGCCTTGGAAGATATGACCATTGTGTATCCCCTCACGCTCAAGGAGCTTTCAGAAAAGTGCCAGGGCGTGGGAGAGGGCAAGGCCCACAAGTTCGGAAAACCGTTCATAGACCTCATTGCCAAGTACGTAGAGGAAAATGAAATAGAAAGGCCGGACGATTTCGTGGTGAGGTCCGTGGCTCCCAAATCCGGCAACAAGGTGTACATTATCCAGTCCATAGACAGAAAGATGGATCTGGAAGACATTGCAGCCGCCCGTGGCCTGGATATGAGGGAACTCCTTACAGAGATTGAAGCCATTGTGGCTACCGGCACGCGCATCAATATCAACTACTACATAGAGGAAGAGCTGGACCCGGATGTGGTGGAAGAAATCTTCACCTGGTTCAAGCAGGAAGCCACTTCAGATTCCCTCCCGGATGCCATTGCCGCCCTGGAAGACGAATACGAGGAACTGGAGATTCGCCTGGTGCGCATAAAATTCCTCTGTGAGGTCGCGAACTAACTATAAGTAAATAAGGGAAGAAAGGTTGTCCGGGGCGAAGAGCCGGGCAGCCATTTTTTGTAAGTCTTCGGGGGTGATGGCCTCCAGTTTGGCGCGGGTTTCCTGCGGGGAGAGAATGGTGCCCCAGGAGAGCATGCTCTTGCCCATGGACAGGCACTGGGCCTCGCCGGCCTCGGAGCTGATGGCCAGCTGTCCCAGGAGCTGCTTGCGGTAGGCCTTGAGCTGGCGGTCTGTGAAGGGAATGTCCCGCAGGCGGGCAAAAATCTTATCTATGGCGGCCAAGCAGGCGTCCAGGTTGGGCTTGTCGCAGCCGAAGGTGATGGCCAGGATGCCCGTGTCGGCATACTGCGTGTAGGAGCATTCAATGCTGTACACCCAGCCGCGTTTTTCTCTGAGTTCGGCGTTTAACAGCGAATTGCTGGCAGGCCCTCCCAGGATATTGGCCAGCATGGCGCACACCAGCCGCTCCGGCGTTTCGTACAGAGACGGCGCCTTGCAGCCAATTACGGCGTTCACCTCGTGGTGACGTTTGTCAATGACCTTGTGGAAAGACATCACCTATCAGTTTTAAAACGCGTTTTTCCAGTTTGGGCTCTTCTATATCGGCCACCACGGTGAACACCATCTTCTCCGGGATAAACTTCTCTGCCACGAAGCGGCGGAGCATATCGGCCGATATTTTTTTCACCGAAGCCTGGGTGCCCAGGATGGGCCTGTCCAGGGGTGTACCCTCGAAAAGGAGGCTCTCAAAGCGGTCGTAGACGTCTTCGGCGGGGTTGTCCTTGTAGGAGATGATCTCGTCCAAAACTACGCCTCTCTCGGTCTCTATTTCGCGGTCCGGGAAGGTGGATTCGGTGGCCAGTTCAAAGAGCAGCCGGGCGGCCTTGGGAAGGTCTTCCTTGAGCACGGTGGCGTGCAACACGATCTCTTCCTTGGTGGTGTAGGCGTTCAGTTCCCCGCCCAGGCGGTCCAGGTAACTGGAAATGACAGAGGCGCTTTTGCGACGGGTGCCGCGGAACAGGTTATGCTCTACGAAATGGGCTATGCCGGCAGGGAAGGGAGCTTCGTCCCGGGTGCCTGCCCCGATGGTGAGGGCGCAATAGGCCACGGCACGTCCGCTCCGACGCACGGCATATCTGAGTCCTTGGGGGGAAGTTCCGGTAATCATGCCTACTTGGCGAAAGATTTAAGCTCGGAAGGAAGGAATCCTTCTCCCTTCTTTTCGTTAATCTTGTGGCGCTCCAGGTAGCAGAGCCGGTGGTCGCTGGCGTTGAACAGCAGCTTGTAGCACACCGAGCCTTTTCCGGGAAGGAAGGGGGCAATGGTATAGCCCACCACGGCGTCGGCGCTTAGATTGACGTATTGCCAGTCCGATTCGGCCGAAGGGACAATGCGCAGGTTCACCTTGTCTTCCAGCCGGGCCAGGTCTTTTTCGCTTACGGCAGAGGAAAGATCTTCCTGGGCTATATAGACTTTCTTATCTTCTACGGTTTTTTTGTATCGGCCATTAAACCATTCGCTCATCTTATAGGCCACGGTCTCCGACTCCATGGCGGCCAGGGTGAATTCCTGGATGGCCTGGATAATGCCTCCCAGGTATACCAAATCCCTTTCGCTGGTGCCCATGGCGGCCGATACGGGGAGGCTCACCACCTCGAACATGGCGCTAATGCCTTTCTTGGCTTCCTCCCCGCCCTTTACCAGGGTGAGCAGGCGTACGCCGGGCTCTTCCTCGTGCTTGAACTTACTGTCTACGGGGATGAGGAAGTAGTATTTGTCCTGGGTTTTGATTTGTTCAAACTTCTCCAGGCTGCAGAATTCGAAGGTGGAAGACGTCCAGATATAGGGGAATTCTTTGCGCAGGGCGGCGTCCAGCACTTCGTCTCCGCTCATGACCACCTGAGTCATCTTGTCGGTAAAGTCCAGCAGGCGGTGCTTGCGCGTGCTCACTTGTCCCTGGGCAAACAGGGGCAGGCCGATGCATAATGTAAGGAGTATGATGCCTATCTTTCTCATTGTGCAATAAAAGCGTAAGTTATGGTGCCCATTTGCCGGGCCGGGGCGGTGGTCGATGAGGAGAACTTGGACAGGCGCGCGGCGCGGATGGCAAAGTTGCGCAGGCAGCCGTCCGAGGAGGAGACATCGTTGTCTACCTTGGCATTCACCACGTCTCCCCGGTTGTTCACGGCAATAATCACGACCACCTCTCCGGCACCGTAGCAGCGGTAGGCCGGGATGGGAAGGTGGGTGGCCTTGCGGCCGTCCAGGCTCCAGGAAAGCACGGAGGGACCGCTGTAGGTTTTCTCCTGGGTTTTCTGCGGCTGGGGTTTCACAGGGTCTGCGGCTGCGGCAAAGGCCTCGGGGTCTTCCACCTGGCGGTTCTGTCCATCTTTCAACTCCTGTGCCAGGCGTTCGGCCTCTTTGTACAGCTCGTCGGCGTTGGTGCCGCGGTCGTCCTTGAGGGCGCTGCGGTCCACGGTGACGTTGCGGATGGGGATGCCCTCGGCGGCGGCCAGCAGCCTTTCTACCTGTTCGGCCGTGAGTTCCTTCAACTGGGCTTCCTCCTGTTTGCGCTCCATTTCTTCCTGCTGGGAGAAGTCCAGCACAAAGCTGTTCTCCCGCTGGATTTCCTGGCCAATCCGGATGAGCAGCAATACGATAATCACCGCGAGATGAACACTCACGGTGATGTAGATTCCTGCTTTCTGATCCGGGGTTAGCTTCATTTTTTGCGTTTGGCTTTCTTCTGGTTCAGCGCTTTTTCTACGGTGTTGGTGAGGATGTCAATGGCCACCCGGTTGTGCCCGCCCTGGGGGACAATGACATCTGCATAACGCTTGGACGGCTCGATGAACTGCAGGTGCATGGGTTTCACCGTATCGCAGTAATGTTCTATGGCCGTTTCAATGGTGCGGCCACGTTCGGCGATGTCCCTCACGATGATGCGCAGTACGCGATCGTCGTCGTCGGCATCTACGAAAATCTTGATGTTCATCTGGTCTCTCAGCTCCTTGCAGGTGAAGATGAGGATGCCTTCCACGATGATGACATCGGCCGGCTCTACCGTAATGGTTTCCGTGGTGGAACGGGAGCAGGTGATGTAGGAATAGACCGGCTGCTCGATGGTTCGGCCGCTTTTGAGCTCACGGATTTGCTGGCACATGAGCTTCCAGTCAATGGCGTCCGGGTGGTCGAAGTTGATGTTCTTGCGCTCCTCTACGGGAACGTGGCTGGAATCTTTGTAGTAGGAATCCTGGGGGATTACCACTACGCGTCCCTGAAGCTGGTTCACGATGGCTTTTACCACCGTGGTTTTTCCGGAGCCGGAGCCTCCTGCAATACCAATGACGAGCATAATCTAATACCTTATATTCTTTGTAAAACCTCCCCTGTGGCCAGGGGAGGAGGATTTCAGCCGTTAAAACTCTGCGTTTTTCGGGGTTCTGGGGAACGGGATTACGTCTCGGATGTTGGACATGCCGGTGACGAATAGGAGCAGGCGCTCGAAGCCTAGGCCGAAGCCGCTGTGCGGCACGGTTCCGTAGCGACGGGTGTCTATGTACCACTCCAGGTTCTTGCGGGACATACCCAGCTCTTCGATGCGGGTTTCCAGTTTCTCCAGGGAGGACTCACGCTCGGAGCCGCCAATTATTTCTCCAATCTTGGGGAAGAGGACGTCCATACCGCGGACGGTGCGGCCGTCTTCGTTCTGCTTCATGTAGAAGGCCTTGATGTCCTTGGGGAAATCTATGAGGATAACGGGTTTGCCAAAGTGCTTTTCTACCAGATAACGCTCGTGTTCGCTCTGGAAGTCTGTGCCCCAGTGAACCGGATACTCAAACTTGACACCGTCTGCGATGGCTTTCTCCAGAATTTCTACGGCTTCCGTGTAGGTGACCTTCTGGAAGGCAATGCCCAGGACGCTGCGCATGCGCTCTATGAGGCCGTCATCGTACTTGTCGTTGAGGAACTGGAGGTCGTCCATGCAGTGATCCAGGGCCCACTGTACCAGGAATTTTACGAATTCCTCGGCCAGTTCCATGTTGTCGTTGATGTCGTAGAAGGCCATCTCGGGCTCTATCATCCAGAACTCTGCCAGGTGGCGGGGCGTGTTGGAATTCTCTGCGCGGAAGGTGGGACCAAAGGTGTAGATTTCTCCTACGGCCGTGGCGCCCAGTTCACCTTCCAGCTGACCGGAAACGGTGAGGGACGTCTTCTTGCCGAAGAAGTCTTTGGAGAAGTCTACATTTCCCTTCTTATCCAGGGGGATGTTCTTCAGATCCAGGGTGGTTACCTGGAACATGTCTCCGGCGCCCTCGGCATCACTTTCGGTGATGAGGGGAGTGTGGAGGTATACGAAGCCCTTCTGGTTGAAGAAGGTGTGAATGGCATAGGCCATCTGGTTGCGGATGCGAAGGACGGCACCGAAGGTGTTGGTTCTGAGGCGCATGTGGGCCACGCTGCGAAGGTATTCCAGCGTAGTGTCCTTTTTCTGGAGAGGGAAGCGCATAGGGTCGCATTCTCCGAGCACCTGGATATCGGTGGCCTGGATTTCTACGGCCTGTCCGCTGCCCACGGATTCTACCAGCTTGCCCCTCACGGAGAGGGAAGCGCCGGTGGTAATCTTCTTGAAGAGTTCTTCGTCGAAGAGTTCGGCGTTGGCTACTATCTGTATATTGTTAATGGTAGAACCGTCATTGAGGGCGATGAACTTTACCTGCTTGTTGCCTCTTTTGGTGCGTACCCAACCTTTGGCGAGCACCTCAATTCCCGGCTTGGCGGCCAGGAGATCCTTGATTTTGGTTCTTTTTAGAGTTTCCATAGAATGCTTTACTACTATCTTGCAAAGATAGCATTTCTTTGACAATTCGGCAACTTCTGGGGGCGCAGGAGCTCCAGATATTCGAATTTGTAAGGAGAGTGAATTTGCAGGAATTGGTCTTTGAGGCGGGATTTGATAGCGGAGACTATCTTGGCGGACGGAAGACCCAGAAGGTGAGCTACCATATGGTTCTCAAATCCGGCCACAAAGTAGGAGTAAGCAAAGTAATCCGTTTCCGGGATGAAGGGGATGTCGGCCTTGAGGCGCACCAATAGATTGCCCATGCGCTGGTTCAGTATATCCTGAAGGATTCCGTCTCCATAACCGGGGCCGCCCAGCACTTGTTTCAGGAGTTTCTCCCATCGTTTGAGAATGTATTCCGGCTCCTGGTATTGGTTGGCCTCTTTCATGTCGTGGTTTTGCCAGAACCATTCTTCCAGGAAGATACTTAACCAGACCAGTTCTTCCTGAATGCGGGTTCTTTGGATGCGGCGGCTTTTAAAAAGGAATGCGAGTCCTCGGGGATGTTTGACTTGGATGCGTTTCATAATCTGGGGGATTAATTAAATTAGCCATGCTAAAATAGTTAGTAGCCAAAAGATTATGAAAAATTAGGGCGTTAATTTTTCCGCGACTTAACTCCGTGATTCAGAGTTAATTACGCGTGCTTCTTAGTGAGGCGATTCTTCATTTAATCTTTTGAGAGAGAGTATGTTAGAGAAAGGAAAAAAAGTTGCATTTTCTGAAGCAAAAAAAGCAGCCCCGAGAGGCTGCTTTTTCTAATAATAGCGATGCTCAAATTAGTCCTGCGCAGGTTTTCTGGCAGCGTACATAATTTTGAGAGCGGAGCAGCGACGCAGCTCCTGCTTTACATCGGACACAATACCCATGCGGACGTCCTGGTCTACGCGGAGGTTCACGGTCATGAGGGAACGCTCTGCTTCGGACATGGCGTCACGCTCGGCGGCGATGAAGTCACGGATGTCATTAACGCTCTTGAAAGAATCGTTGAGCTGAATGCGGGCATCGGTACCGAATTTAGCCTGGTACTGAAGAGTAGGGCTACCGATATTGATGTTGGCACTCAGGTCCTTGCGCTCCAGCTTGGCAACCTCGGATGCAACCGGCATGGTGACTTTCACCTTCTGCTCGGTTTCACGCATCTGGGTGGTTACCATGAAGAAGAACAGGAGCATGAACACGATATCGGACAGGGAGTTGGATGATGCCTGAGGGACTTCCTTCTTATTGCTGGAACTTCCAAATTTTGACATAATTCTTACCTCCTATTATTATTTACCGGTATCCTTAGGTTCTGCCTCGGAAATGTTCTGAGGCACAGCCTTCTTAACAATGTCCTGCTCTTCCTCCGTGAGGCGGGAGAACTTCTTGCCGAAGTTGGCTCTGGAGAAATCGTCTCGGAGTTCGTTCACAGCCTTTACCAGTTCGTTCTGAACGGCGATGTATGCTTGATAACTGGTACCACGGTCGTTCTGGAGGGAGATAACACCCTTAGACACCTGGTAGGTCTTACCCTCAATTTCCTTGGGCTCCTTTTCGGGGAGGTTCGGGTCGTTGGTGGGGTTGGTGAGGAACTCTTTGATTTTGTCTTTCAAGAGGGAGATATCCATGGCTTCGCTACCGGCAAACAGCTTATCGGCAGAGTTGATTCTGACGATGATGATGTTACGGCGGTTCACCTTCTGGTCCTGGACCTGATTGCTGTCCGGGATGGGGGGAAGGCGGCGCTGCAGACCCGACTGATCACCCATGGTTGTAGTCATGAGGAAGTAGCACAGGAGCAGGAACGCGATATCTGCCGTGGAACCGATTGCTTCAAATTTTCTTCTTGCCATGGTTACCTTTACTTTTTATTGCGGATGGTCATCAGGACTTCGCCACAGATGATGGACAGGATAGCTGCCGCACCAACGAGGTAGGCGAGGTTGAGGATGGTGTCAGTCATCTTAAGCTCGGTGGCAGTAGGCGGAGTGGCACCGGAATAACCGATGGCGGGGGCGCCGGAAGCCAGCAGGTAGCAGATACCGAACAGAACGGCGGCTGCAACAACTGCGATACCGATTTTAACAAGACCCTTGGGATTGGTTTTGGCCGTGACGTACAGGCCCAGACCAACCACTGCCAAGACAGCGATACCCAGCACGATGTATGCCCAGTACAGCAGAGGGTCTACAGTACCGTTATCTGCGGCTACGTTGTCCGGATATCCCTTAATCATACCCCAGACCAGCACGCAGATACTCAGGCCCATGAGGACCCAGAGGATTATCTTGGTGATTTTAGCGTATTTCTGGTTTTCCATTGTATCTGGAATTAAAGGGGTTGATTACTTCTTGTTGTATTTTACCATGGTGTCCACGAAGCGGATGGAAGAGTCTTCCATATCGATGGACAGAGCGTCGATCTTAGCGATGATGTAGTTGTAGAAGATCTGGAGGATCATAGCAACGATAAGACCACCCACGGTGGTGATAAGGGCAACCTTCATACCGCCAGCCACAACGTTCGGGGAGATATCACCGGCAGCCTGGATAGCGTCGAAGGCCTGGATCATACCGATAACGGTACCAAGGAATCCGAGGGACGGGGCGATGGAGATGAACAGACCAATCCAGCTGAGGCCGTTCTCCATGAGGCTCATCTGAACGCCGCCATAGGAAACGATGGTCTTTTCAACAACATCGATACCCTGGTCTGCGCGGAGGAGACCCTGGTAGAAGATGGAGGCCACGGGACCACGGGTTTCGCGGCAAACCTTCTTGGCTTCTTCGATACCACCCTTAGCGAGAGCTGCCTCTACATCCTCGAGCAGTTTGGTTGTGTTGGTCTTGGAGAAGGCCAAATAAAGGATACGCTCGATAGCGAGAGCCATACCGATGATCAAGCAGATGATGATCAGGGACATGAAGCCGGCGCCACCTTCGATGAACTTGGTCT
>DFLI01000126.1 GCA_002373715.1 Bacteroidales bacterium UBA3623 | reverse complement strand
GTGCCGGCCTTGCGGAAGAGCTGCTCGGCGGTAGCATAGTCGTCATTGTGGAGGGCCAGAACACCCTTGGCGTTAATGACGTCGGGGTCCGAAGCGTTGAGCTCTCCAATACCGGCCTGGGCCTTGGCGTCCTTACCTTCGCTCAGGTACAGGGCTACCAGGTTGTACATGGCACGCTGGGAGTCGAAACGCTCGATGGCCTTCTGGTAGATGCTTTCCTTCTGGGCGTTGTCCTGGGCCACGGAGGCTACACGGAGGAGGGCTTCCTCGTCCAGAATGGTCTCGTTATTCTTGAGGATGTCCAGGAGTTCTTCGTTGGTGTAGTTCTTGGTTTCCACGTTGGCGATGAGGCGGGCGCGGCGCAGCTCGGGAAGAACCTCACCCTTGAGGGCGGTGAACACCTGGGACATGTTGCGGATCTCGTTTTCGCGCACGGCAGGGTCGCTGTACATGGACAGAACGCGGAGGATGAGCTCCTTGTCTTCGATATTGCTCTCGGAAACCAGCTGCTGGAAGCCTTCCCAGTCTTCACCTACGCTGCGTACGGTGGGATCTGCGGCTTCGTGGCCCTTGGTAATCTTATCCCAGGCCTTGGAAGCGCTCTCGGAACGGTTGCCGGAGAGCTTGTTGTTCAGCTTCTCGGCGCCTTCGGGAGAGGCGTAAGCCACAATTTCGGTGCTGGTAACGGTGGAACGCTCATTGGCGTTGGCGGCATCCAGGGCGGCCAGGAATTCCTTCACGGACTCTCCCTTGAGCTCGGAATTGCGAACCTCGGAGCTGTTCACCAGGTACTTGATCTGACCCTCGGGGGAGGTTACAATCACATCCTGGTAGTTGTCTTTCTTGAAGGCCACGTTACCGACGCGCTTCACCAGCATGTAAGTGGTGTTGGCGCCATCGGCCACCTTCTTGGTGGGGAGGTTGATGGACTTCTTGCCGGCAATGACGCGGCCGCGGAGCTCCAGATGGCTCTTTTCCATTCCTTCCACATAGTCAAAGTGGAGACGCTCGGTGACCTTCTGGCCGGCGGCGGCAACCACCTTGTAATTGTCTTTCACTTTCTCACCCTGATACTTGAAGGGCTTCATGGCGGCTTCACCACCCTCGTACACAATCACGGGGGTAACCTCCACAATCACGTTCGGGTTGAAATAATCCTTGGGATAGGAAACCGAAACCACGGGGTCTATGGTTCCGTTTACCACCTCCAGTACGGCGGGTTCACAGGTTACGGCAACACTGTCGGCCAGCTTGGCCATTTTCTCGGGGGACGCGCAGGCCACGGTAAGAGCGGCGGCGGCGAAGAACAAGAGGATTTTTTTCATATTGGTTACTAAACTTATGCAAGACACAAATATACGCTAACCTACGCTCTTTTGCAAACAAATGCTTACGAAAATTCCTCCCGGCCCAGAAGGATCGGGAGGAATAGATGCTTACGTTGATGCAACGATTATTCGGCCTCGGGGTTCTGCTGGGTCACCGGGAAATCCACGGTGGCGGCTTCCTCGGCCGCGCTTTCGGCCTGGTTTACAATACCGGAGCCGATGGCGTCATAGGTGCCGCTCTGGGTGCTGCCGCGGTTCACGTACACGGTGATGATGGAAACCACCAGGATGAAGGACACCAGATACCAGGTAGCCTTCTCCAGGATGGTGGCCGTCTGGCGCACGCCCAGGGTTTGGTTAGCAGAGGTGAAGTTGGTTGCCAAGCCGCCGTCCTTGCCGTTTTGCAGGAGGACAACCGCAATCAGAAGGATGGACGCGATAATAATCAGGACCAACAGAATTACAAATGCAGTAGACATATATTTTACCTTTTTATATGCTTGTTTCTGACCCTAATGAGTCAATAAGGGATGCAAAGTAAGCACTTTTTTCCGGAATATCCAAAATCAGCCGCGAATAAATGCGTTTTGCCTCTTCCAGACGGCCCTGTTCCACAAAGATGCGGGCCAGGGTTTCCGTGGCAAAGCGGTCTGCAATGGGGGATAATTCGTCTGCGGTCTGGGAGGTCTCGGAGCGGATTTGCGTGGCAAAGCGGGAGAAGATATTGTCGGAGCCCTTTTTCACGTTGTCGTACTGGGCCTGGGAGAAATAGTCTCCTCCCACCACATGCACGGTGTGTTGGGCCGATGGTGTCTCAGACTCCGGTGTGGCGGGCTCCAGGTAGGAGGCTAGGAGTTCCTTCACGTCTTTGTCGGAATAATCGGCCTGGCGGGAACGCTTCAAAAGGCCCACCAGTACGCTGCGCTGCGGCAGGTACAGGGCTTCGGGGGCATACTGCGCCTCGTCCCAGGCGTCTCCCATGCGGGCCATGCGGCGGCACAGTTCCAGCCGGGCGCTTCCGTACCAGGGATACAGGTTTACCACCCCCACCAGTTCGTCCAGGTTGAGGTTATGAATGTCTATGCGGGAGCTTCCTACCATTGTGCTACGGTTGCGTTGAAAATATCTTCTACCAGTTTTTCGATGATGGTGTCGCAAAGCCCGCTTTCTACGGAATCCAGCGACAGGGTGGAGTCGAAGTCTTCATAGGCGCTGAAGCTTTGGGAAACGTCGTCCTCCGGGTATTTGTGGTTGGTGAAATTGATTTTCACAGACACGGTGAGGCGGTTTCGGGCGGCCTGCTCGTCGGCGGTGATGGCCGTGGCCTTTACATCATACCCGGTTACCTCCACCAGCAGTTCCAGGTCTCCGTCCTGGTCCACCTGCTCCAGGCGGGTAAGCTTGCGGAACTTCTCCTGCAGGGCCTCGGTGAGCTCTCCGGCCAGGCTGGGGTTCACACGCAGGGCCTTGTACTCCACGTAGGGAATGGTGATGGTTTTTACGTCGGACTGAATGGAGGTGCCTGTGAAAGAATAAATTCCACAGGAAGCCACCAATAGGGCCGATGCCAGTATGACGGCTATGCGCTTCATTTCTTACGGTATTCGGGCGGAAGCTTGCGGTACAGGGTGCGCTCGCTCATGCCCAGCTCTTCGGCTGCCTTCTTGCGGTTGCCGTGATACTTCTCCAGGGCCTGGCGGATGAGCTCTTCCTCCGAGCGGCGAACACTCAGGGAAGGCTCTTCTTCGGGCATTTCGTGGTGCTCCACACGCACGATGGGGCGGTCTGAAGGGAATTCTTCCTGGCCCTGCCACTCGGCCTCTTCTTCTACCGGGGCCGGCGGGGCGGGCAGCTCCCGGCGGTCTATGCGTGCCTTCAAGGCATCCACCTCCTGCTTGAGGTCGAAGATGGCCTTGAAGATGGCCTGGCGCTCATCGGCACTGAAGGAAGGGGCCTGTGCCTGGGGCCCTTCATACAGCATGGGGATGGGTTCACCTTCTTCCTTAGGCATGAAGGGCTCCAGTTCTGCGGCCGACAGTTCAATGCGCTGCAGCGTAGGGGTTACCTTTTGCGAGAGCTGCGCCGTGAGCGACTGCGTGAAACCTTGAAGCTGGCGGATGTTTCCGGGCCAGCGGTACTGCTCCAGCAGCCGGATGGCGTCCGGCCTCAGGGAAATCTTGCACATGCCGTTCACCTCCGAGAAGTCGGACGTGAACTTGCGGAATAGCAGGTAAATATCTGATTTACGCTCTCTTAGCGGGGGGATGCGGATTTGGGCGGCCGACAGGCGGAAGTAAAGGTCTTCGCGGAACTTGCCCCGCTTGACGGCCTCGTACAGGTGCACGTTGGTGGCGGCCACTACGCGTACGTCTGTATGTTCTACTTTGTTGGAGCCCACCTTGCGGTATTCGCCGCTTTGCAGAACGCGCAGCAGCAGCGCCTGGCTTTCCAGGGGCAGCTCTGCAATTTCATCCAGGAAGAGCGTGCCGCCATCGGCCTCCTCAAAATAGCCCTTGCGGTTTTCTACAGCGCCGGTGAACGAGCCCTTCACGTGTCCGAACAGCTCCGAGTTCACCAGTTCCTTGGGCAGGGCGCCGCAGTTTACCACGAAGAAGGAATTCTGCCGGCGGGAACCGTACTGGTGGATAATGCGCGCAAAACTTTCCTTACCCACGCCGCTTTCTCCCTGAATGAGCACACTCAGGCCCGTGGGGGCAAACTTCACGGCCGTTTCCAGGGCCTCGTTCAGGGCAGGGTCGTTGCCTATGATGTCGTATTTATTCTTTAGCGCCTGTAAATCCATAATGGTGCAAATTTACTAAAAATTATGTATTTTTGTGTTGTAGACTCGAACAATAACCGAATCGCACGGTATGCGCCTACTTTATTTTATTTATTTGCGCAAATCTGGAGCTTAATTTCGCAAATTGCGCCTTTTAGGTTCCGGCTTATCCTCTAACTTTGTGCTGTTAACCACTTAACAGATGACGCTTGGAATTGATATCGGTGGAACAACCATCAATCTGGGCCTTGTAGACGGCCCCCGTATACTAAAAAAAGTACAGGTTCCATCCTTCTCCAAAGGAGCAACACTGAATGAAACGCTAACCTATCTGGCAGACCAGATAGCCGCTTTTCTTGTGCCCGGTGTGGCCAAAATCGGCATCGGCGTCCCTTCCCTTACAGACCCTGTGAAGGGCATTGTGTACAACGCCGCCAACATCCCGTCCTGGGATGTGGTCCCCTTGAAAGATTTCCTGGAAACCCGCTTTGATATCCCGATCTTTGTGAACAACGACGCCAACTGCTATGCACTTGGGGCGGCGGTAAAGGTGGGAAGAGTTCTCCCCACCGTGGTAACCGTCACCCTGGGAACAGGCACGGGAGTGGGCGTTGTCGTAGACGGGAAGCTGCTCAGCGGCACCCATTGCGGCGTAGGAGAAATAGGTGCCATCCCCTATGAAGGGGCCGATTATGAATCCTTCTGCTCCAAGAAGTTCTTTACGGCCAGAAACCTGGATACCCGAGCATTGGCTGCTGCGGCAGCCGGAGGAGATGAAGCCGCCCAGGCGCATTTCCGGGAATTCGGCCGCCATCTGGGTATCTTCCTATCCGTGGTCATGTACGCCTACGATGCAGACTGCATTGTGCTGGGGGGCGGAATAGCCCATACCTTCCAGCATTTCAGCGAGGCCATGTGGGAAGCCCTGCGCTGTTCCTATCCCTACCAGGCTGCCCTGGACAACTTGAAAATTACCGCCATGCCCGACGAAGACACTGCTTTGGTGGGTGCGGCATCATTAGCATAACTCCTTATGAAAAAGTCATTTATCCTTTCTTCCGTGATGATGCTTATTTGCGCGTGCGCGTGGGCGGGCCCGCTCACGCAGTGGACGCTCCAGCGCCAGGGAGACAAAACCGTGTACAAGGTTCAGGTTCCCTGCACCGTGGCCGGCGTGCTTAACGAAAACGGTGTCTTCGGCCCCAATGTCCTGGATCAGGACAACTACAAGGCCATTGACAAGAGCATTTTCGACAGCCCCTGGGTATTCACCACGCAGTTCAAGGCCCAGAAAGGCCAGCGTTACGCCCTACGCTTCGAGGGCCTGAACTATTATGCCGATATTGAACTGAACGGTAAGCTCATCGCCTCGCGGGACACCACCTTCGGCCCGTTCCGTACCTGGGAGTTTGACGTGACAGAGCTCATCAAGAGCAAGAATACGCTCAAGGTAACCTTGCGCCGGGCACAGAAGGGAGACCTCAACGCCGGTTACGTGGACTGGAATCCCCGTCCCGTGGACGAGAGCATGGGTATCATCCGTCCCGTCACCGTTATCTGCACCCCGGACGTTGAGGTGCAGGACGTGTTTGTAAAGCCCCTGATTAACCCGGCCGATTTGTCCCAGGCCAGCTTCGAGGCCCAGGTAACCCTGGTGAACCGCAGCAACAAGCCTGTGAGCGGCACCGTGGAAGGCAAGTACGAGGGCGGCCGTTTCTCCGTTCCCGCCACCCTGGCCGCCGGGGAAACCAAGCGCATCACCGTCACCGAGAAGGTGCAGAATCCCCGCATCTGGTGGACGGCAGAACTGGGTAAGCCGGAGCTGTATCACCTGGAGGCAGCCTTCTGCAAAGGGGGAAAGGCTTCCCACAGCGCCGGAGTTACCTTCGGCCTTCGCAGCATAGAGAGCGAGATCACTCCCTTCGGCCATCTCCAGTTCATCCTGAACGGCAAGAAAGTGCTGGTTAAGAGCGCCGGCTGGACAGACGACCTCTTCATGCAGGACACCCCCGAAAGCCTGGAGGCCCAGGTAAAGATGGTGGCCGATATGGGCCTGAACAGCATCCGCTTCGAGAATATCTGGGGCAAGGATCACACCATCTACGACCTCTGCGATAAGTATGGCCTCATGGCCCTGGTGGGTTTCAGCTGCCAGTGGGAATGGGAAGACTACTGCGGCCTGCCGGAGACCAAGGGCTACGGCTGCATCAACGACCCCGCTTCCGAGGCCCTGGCCGTGCACTATTTCCACGATCAGGTTATCTGGCTGCGCAACCACCCTTCCGTGATTGGCTGGCTCACCGGCAGTGACCGCATCCCCAACCCCCGGCTGGAGAAGCAGTATCTGGAAGACTATGGAAAACTCGATTACCGCCCGTATGTTTGCTCGGCCAAGAGCCTGACCTCTTTGGCCGGGCCGTCGGGCACCAAGATGGAAGGCCCTTACGAGTATGTGGGTCCGGATTACTGGTGGATAGACAACCGCAGCGGCGGCAACTACGGCTTCAATACGGAAACCGGCCCCGGCCTGCAGATGCCTCAGCTGGAATCCGTGAAGCGCATGGTAGGGGAGAAAGACCTCTGGCCTGTGGGCCCCAACTGGGCCTACCACTGCACGGCTTCCTCTTCCGCGATGAACAACACCCAGTTCCTGGATAGCGCCATGAAGAACCTCTATGGTTCAGCCACCGGTCTGGAAGACTGGATGCGCAAGGCACACGCCATGGACTACGATGCCACTCGTTCCATGTACGAGGCCTTCCGCGCCAATGTTCCGGTGGCCACCGGCATCGTGCAGTGGATGCTGAACAGCGCCTGGCCGTCCCTGTACTGGCAGCTGTACGACTGGTATGGCATCCCCACCGCCGGCTACTACGGCGTCAAGGCCGCCAACGCCCCGGTGCAGGCC
The DNA here is from genome assembly GCA_002373715.1 of Bacteroidales bacterium UBA3623. Taxonomy (GTDB): domain Bacteria; phylum Bacteroidota; class Bacteroidia; order Bacteroidales; family UBA932; genus Cryptobacteroides. The sequence goes on along the minus strand of DFLI01000126.1, from coordinate 11,840 downwards.
GTGTATAATTATGGAGACGGCAGCGTATGGGTGGTGAACGACGGAACACCCGAGAGCGAGTATGAGGTACGCATGCGCGTTTACGATGCCAACAGCCGGCTGGTTCGGGACGAAAAGACGTCTGTAACCTCCCGTCCCAGAGACCCCTGGAAGGTTTTCAGCGGCATTGAAGGCCCCTGCTTCGTGGCCCTGGACGTGAAGGGAAATGATTACTGCGCCACCAACTTCTACTGCATTCCCGCCCAGCTGAACCGCTATCAGTGGAGCAAGGCCGACTGGTGGGGCATCCCCATGGAAGGGTATGCCGATATGAGATTTGTCTCCCAGCTTCCTCAGACCAGCCTGGATATGCAGGTAAAGCAGGTGGAAGGCGGCTATGACGTTACCCTCACCAACAAATCCGGCGTTATTGCCTATCAGAATATCCTGAAAGCCCTGGATGCAAGCGGCCAGCTTATCCCCGGCACCTTCTGGACAGAGAATTTCTTTACCATCCTTCCCGGCGAAAGCCGCACCGTGCACGGCACCCTTCCCGAAGGCTGCCGTGAGGCCCGTATTGCTTTCTCCGGTTGGAACGCCAAAATAGCTGAATAATGAAACGAATCCTTAGCATTATCCTGGCGCTGAGCGCCCTGCAGGCATTTGCCCAAACCCCCGAAGAACTGGACCGAGACCGTTCCAAGTACGCCACCTATTCCTTCTCCAAGGACGACCAGTATAAGGTGGAAATTCCTTACCAGACGGTGAGTGTAAAACAGCCCAAGGGCAAGAAGGTAAAGAACGTTATCTTCATGATTGGAGACGGCACCGGCCTTAGCCAGTGGAGCGTGGGCTGGGTGGCCAACGGCGGCGCCCTGAACGTTGACCAGATGCCGGTAGCGGGCTATTCCCGCACCTATGCCACGGACAAGCTGGTCACCGATTCCTGCGCCGGTGGCTCGGCCCTGGCAACGGGCGTCAAAACCAAATACGGCTATATCGGCCTGGACCCCGATGGCAATCCTGTGGAATCCAATCTCCAGTGGGCCAAGCGCGTGAAGGGTATGAAGACGGGAGTTACCGTAACCTGCCGCATCAACGACGCCACCCCGGCCGATTTCTGCGTCCACGGTCCTTCCCGTAAAGACGAAGAAGGCCTGGCCGCCCAGTATGTAGACGCCAACGTAGATTTCATCAGCGGTGGCGGCACCCATTTCTGGAACCAGCGCTCCGACGGCCGCAACCTCATTGAAGAAATGAAAGCCAAGGGCTACACCTTTGTGGACAAGCTGGAAGACATTGCCACGGCTCCCGGAGACAAGTTCCTGGGCCTGTACGATGAATACGATCTCAAACCCTCTCTGGACCGCGGCCCCATCCTTATGGAAAGCACCATGAAGGCCATCCAGATGCTGGATAATAAGAAAGGCTTCTTCCTCATGGTGGAAGGCTCCCAGATAGACGACTGGTGCCACCGCAACAAGGTGGGATATGCCATGGAGGAGCTCTTCGACTTTGACAAAGTGATTGGCGCCGTGCTGGAGTGGGCCGAGAAAGACGGCCAGACCCTGGTGGTGGTCACGGGAGACCACAACACCGGCGGCCTCACCCTGTTGAAGGGCAGCATTGAAGACCGCGAGGTGAAGGTACATTTCTCCACCGGCGGGCACGACGGCATTGTGCTTCCGGTATTTGCCTACGGCCCTGGTGCTGAGGCGTTTGCCGGCGTGCACGAGAACGGGGAGATTGGCCAGATTGTAAAACAATTGATGAAATAAACGCAAAGCATGAGAAAACTGTTATACCTGTCTGTAGCAGCCTTTGCAGCGCTGCTCATCTCCTGCCAGGAGCAGCCGGTTCTCCGGGAAGCTCCTGCCATGGCTCCCGTGGATGCAGATGCCCTGGTGGCAGAGCATCCCGAATACCTGGACGGAACGGATATGCTGTGCCCTACAGGCCCCGTAGAGCTTACTCCGGCCCCCAAAGGGTACAAGGCCTTCTATCTGAGCCACTATGGCCGCCATGGCGCCCGTTATGCCTGGCAGAGCGATATGTACAGCCGCCTTCACAATGTGTTTGGAGCAGCTCAGGAAGGAGACAACCTCACGGAACTGGGCATTAGCTACCGGGAGCGTTTCGAAAGCCTGTACCCGGAAGTACAATACCGCACCGGAGACCTCTCCCGCAAAGGCTGGCAGCAACAGCAGGAGTTGGCCCAGCGCATGTACCATAACTTCCCGGAGCTTTTCGAGGACGACGCCTACGTGATGGCCCGCACCTCCACCAGCACCCGCTGCGTCATGACCATGAGCGCCTTCTGCCTGGGTCTGAAGGGTATGAACCCCAAGCTGGATATCTTCGAAAACTTTGGCAGATACTTCCTGCCCGCCATCCTTCCCCTGGACGGCAGCAATCCTTTCCGCGAGGAGAAATACCTTATTACGGAGGAACCTTTCGAGGAAACCTACGAGCAGTATGTGGCCCGTAACATAGACAGCAAAACCATCCTGACCCGTCTGTTCAAAGACCCGGACAAGGCCGTGGAGCCTGCCAAGCAGTGGGATTTTGTGTCCTATTTATATTTCTTCGCCGCCGGCATGAAGAGCCTGGATACAGACCTGGAGTTCTACGATATCTTCACCGCCGAGGAGCGCGTGGCCCTGTGGAAGGCCGACAATTTCCAGTTCTACTGGTATGCCTGGCCCACCCGCTACGGCTACATGCCCATCGTGAAGGATATCATAGCCAAGGCCGAAGAGCGCATTGCTTCCGGAAAGAAGGGAGCAGACCTCCGTTTCGGCCACGACTACACCATCCTTCCCCTCATGATGATCCTGGACCTGGACGGCATGGGTAAGGAAGTGAAGAACCCCGACGATATCTCCTCCTGGTGCCGCACCAGTCAGGTTCCCATGGGTGCCAATGTGCACTTTGTGTTCTATAAGAACAATGCCGGTGACATCCTTTTCAAGGTGCTCCACAACGGAAAAGAGGCCACTCTCCCGATAGATACGGAAAACTGGCCTTACTATTCCTGGGAAGCCTTTAAGGCTCAGTATACAGATTAAGCCGGCTGGCGATAGCCTTGGACAGGGTCCAGTTGGCGTCATCTCCCTCGACGGCCCAGTACATGGCGCCCTTGAGGCCCTTCTCCTTCACATAATCGGCTTTCAGGCCGATGGATTCTTCGTCATCGTAGCTGAGCACCATAGTGCCGTCGGCGTCGGTGAGGTAGGGAACTTTGGCCTTTTCGTCCCACTGGTCGAGAAAACTGCCCTTGACGATATCCTTGTAATAGACAAAGTTGTCGCCGGGCTCGTCGGCCGTGAAGGCTTTGTTGTCGTCCCTGCCGTAGAAGGGCATACCCAAGACTATTTTTTCTTTGGGAATGCCTTTGTTCAGATGCAGGGTCACAGATTCATCGCAGCTTAACCAGGTCTTGGAAGACTTGTACAGAGCGGCGTTGTGCTTCGGCGGGGCCCCCATGTCGTAGGTCATGAGGTTCACGAAGTTCATGTAATCGATGCAGCTCTTGAAATCCACGTATTTAGCATTGGCTGCCGATGCCATGGTAATGAGTTTGTCGTTGCCCAGGGCGGCCCTCAGGTCCTTCACCAGCTGGGTGAAGTTCTTGGTGTCGCTGGGTGAAGAGGAGATGCCGGCGTCGTTACTGGTGGGGTACTCCCAGTCCAGGTCTATGCCGTCCAGCTTGTACTCCTGCACGACCTTTGCGCAGTTCTGGCAGAACTTTTTGCGATGGGTTTCGCTGGCCGCCATTTCGCTGAAATTGCCGGCGCCCCAGCCTCCTATGGACAGGCAAACCTTCAGGTTGGGGTAGGAGTCCTTGAGGGCGACAATCTTCTTCAGGCGAGACTCTCCTTGAATTTTCAGGGTTTCGAAGTCCGAGTCAATCTTACCGAAGGCATAGTTGATATGCGTGAGGTAGGTGGGGTCCGGCATAATGCTTCCCCAGGAGGTGACATATCCTACAATGATATAACCCTCCGGAGGGGTTGCCGGACTGAAAGAGGGAGTCTCCGGCTCGGTAATCACCGGCGGCTCAGGCTGGGGCTTTCCGCAAGAAGATAAAACGCAGAAGAGAAGGAGGAAGGTGGTGAGTAAATGTTTCATCAAGCTTATTGCCGATAAAAAGCCTTGAAATCCTGCCAGCGGTAAAAGCCCGGAGCAGCCTCAGGGAAGGGGAGCTTGGCCGGGAAGCCGTTCAGGAGCGGCTGGATGAGGATATCCGGGTTCTTTTTGCTTTTGAAAAAGATGAGCTGGAAGTTGCAGGCCATGGGAATGTTGTAGCTTTGCCACACCTGCTCCACCTCGTAGGGGTTTTCAATCACGGCGCCCATTCCGTTTACGTTCATCAGCGAAAGCAGCGGCATGAGGGTGGAATCGTGGGCAAAGCGAAGACGCAGCTGCACGGCGCCGGAAGCCAGGTCTTCATCGGCTTTGTCAATGAAATCGTCCAGGAGGCCTCTCAGGGACTTCATCCGGAGGTTCTGGGTGTCCGGAGAGCCGGCGCAAAGCTGATAGTCCCGATAGTTGTTCACGCGCCACAGCTGGTAACGCTCCTCGGGGGTGAACAGTTCATAAAGCTTCATGGGAACGGGGGTGTCCAGGTTATCCAGCGTGGACACCATGGTATGGAGGTCGAAGACGAATTTATACTTGTTCCGTATCAGGGAATCCGGCTGGGTGAACCATCGGCCCAGCATGGCGTCCAGGTCCAGCACTTCGTCGCGGAACTTGTTGAATTTTACCTCGGCGTCTCCGTGGCGCTCTGCGTCTGAGTCAATGACGTCCGGCAGCAGATAGCTTTGGAAGGGCTGGCCGTAGTTGGCATCGAAGGTAAAATCCCGGTCCAGGTTGTCCAGTTCGGTAAGGAAGGAGAACATGCTCACAATCACGCGGTGGGACTCTGTAGAAACGGCCGATGCATGCGTCTTTCCCTTGAACACTTCGGGGTAATTCTTATAGATTTGACCGGCAATGTAACGATGCTGCCCCTGGCCTTTGAGCGTGAGGATGCCCTCGCGGCGGGCGATGGACGGATACAGCTGGACATAAGCCTCACAGAGCTCCTCTCCTTCCGGGGTGAGCCAGCCGTTCTCGTGACCCTTGGTCCACACGGCCAGGATGTCTTCATACACGGTGTGGCCCAGGGCAAAGCGGGAGCCGTGGCGGCCCACATGGCTCACATAGAAGGGCGTGTATCCCTTGGGGGCCTGTGCAGGGGCCGGCTGGTTCATGGGATAGAGGTAGTGCACGCCGCCGGCGCGTTCGATATCGGCCAATACCTCTGCCCGCGTGTCGTGCTGGGCATACGCAGCGCTCCCCAGAGCCAGAAAAGCGCAAAAAAGAATCGCTATCTTTTTCATGAAGTCAAAGATAGCGATTTTTCTTTAATTGCGTACAACCACTTCTCCGCCTGAGACATCTACCGTAACAACGGAGTCTTTGTGGATGGTGCCTTCCAGGATGTTCTTTGCTAGGAGGTTCACCAGCTCACGCTGCATCAGGCGCTTCACGGGACGGGCACCGTAAGACGGGTCGTAGCCGTGGTCCACCATGTGGTCTTCGAAGGCGGGGGTGAACTCCAGGGAGACGCCGCTGTCGGCCAACCTGTGGCGCAGCTCCTCTTCCTGGATGTGCAGGATTTCGCGGATATCGGCCTTGGTGAGCGGGTCAAACATGATAATCTCATCGATACGGTTCAGGAACTCCGGACGAACGGTCATCTTCAGTACGTCCAGCACCTTGCCCCTGCATTCCTCCAAGAGGCTGCGGCGGGTGGCGATGGCCTGCATATCCACTCCGTCCACTTCGGGGAGCTTCTCCATGTAGCTCTGGATAATATCGGCCCCGGCGTTGGACGTCATGATAAGGATGGTGTTCTTGAAGTCCACCGTGCGGCCCTTGTTGTCCGTGAGCCGGCCGTCGTCCAGCACCTGCAGAAGCACGTTGAAAACGTCCGGATGGGCCTTTTCAATCTCGTCCAGCAGCACTACGCTGTACGGCTTGCGGCGCACGGCTTCGGTGAGCTGACCGCCCTCATCGTAACCCACGTATCCCGGAGGCGCACCTACAAGACGGCTAACGGTGTGCCGCTCCTGGTACTCACTCATATCGATACGCGTGATCATGTTCTCGTCGTTGAACAGGAACTCCGCCAGAGCTTTGGCCAGTTCGGTCTTACCCACGCCGGTAGTACCCATGAAGAGGAAAGAGCCGATGGGACGCTTCTCGTTGCTCAGGCCTGCGCGGCTTCTGCGAACGGCGTCGGCTACGGCCCGGATGGCCTCGTCCTGACCCACTACGCGCTTGTGCAGTTCGGTCTCCATGCGAAGGAGCTTTTCCTTCTCGCTTTCCAGCATACGGTTCACGGGGATGCCGGTCCACTTGGCCACCACCTCGGCAATGTCCTGCGGCGTCACGGCCTCTGTCACCAGGGGATCCTGGATGGCCTCGGCCTTGGCGGTGAGCTCGTCAATCTTCTTCTGCGTAGCCGCCATCTTGCCGTAACGGATTTCCGCCACCTTGGCGTAATCTCCGTTGCGCTCGGCCGTCTTGGCCTGGAGGTTCAGTTCCTCCAGCTCCTGACGGGCCGTCTGCAGGCCGCCCAGGGTGTCTTTTTCCTCGTTCCAACGCTTCATAAGCTCCTCACGCTGGGCCTGCAGGTCTTTCAGTTCGGCCTCCAGCTTCTCCAGTTTAGCCGATACGCCTTCGCGCTTGATGGCCTCCCTCTCAATCTCTTTCTGCCGGATGGCGGAATTGAGGTTGTCGATGGGGTCCGGCACGGAATTCATCTCCAGACGCAGCTTGGAAGCGGCCTCGTCCACCAGGTCGATGGCCTTGTCCGGCAGGAAACGGGAAGTAATATAGCGGTGACTTAAATTCACGGCGGCAATGAGGGCGTCGTCCTCGATGCGCACCTTGTGGTGGTTCTCGTAACGCTCCTTCAGGCCACGCAGGATGGCGATGCTCTCTGCGGGAGAGGGCTCGTCCACCATCACCATCTGGAAGCGGCGCTCCAGGGCCTTATCGGCCTCAAAGTACTTCTGGTATTCATCCAGGGTGGTGCTGCCTATGGTGCGCAGTTCGCCACGCGCCAGCGCTGGCTTCAGGATGTTGGAGGCGTCCATGGCGCCCGAAGAACGGCCGGCACCCACCAGCGTATGAATCTCGTCAATGAACAAGATAATCTCACCGGCGCTGTCCACCACTTCTTTCACCACGCCTTTCAGACGCTCTTCAAATTCACCTTGATATTTCGCGCCCGCGATAAGGGCACCCATGTCCAGGGAGTATACCTTCTTGGATTTCAGGTTTTCAGGCACCTGTCCGTTCACAATATTCTGGGCAATGCCCTCAGAGATGGCGGTCTTGCCCACGCCGGGCTCGCCCACCAGGATAGGATTGTTCTTGGTGCGCCTGCTAAGGATTTGCAGCACGCGCCTTATTTCGTCGTCCCGGCCAATCACCGGATCCAACTTGCCCTGCGAAGCCCTCTCGTTGAGGTTAATCGCAAAGCGTTCCAAAAAATTAGTGTTATTGTTTTCGTTCATCATGTGTTTCTCCTTTTGCCCTAAGTATTTCAATCTCCGTTCCTTTTGCTCGGAACTGACATTTTGGCAGGTCGGGCTCGGTGCGATGAAATGAGTAATGGGTGGCCCGACCGAGCCACCCATTACACGTTTGGGTCAAAAAATGCGTAGAGCCTTACACCTCCGTGGCGGTGGCGAATTCTCCCAGGAAACGCATGTCGTTTTCGAAATAGTGACGGAGGTCGTTCACCTGCCACTTGAGCATGGCAATACGCTCTACGCCCATACCGAAAGCGAAGCCGCTGTACTCGTTGGGATCTATGCCGCTGGCCTTGAGAACGTTGGGATCTACCATGCCGCAGCCCATAATTTCCAGCCAGCCGGTGCCCTTGCAGATGTTGCAGCCCTTGCCGTGGCAAATGTTGCAGCTAACATCCACTTCTGCGGAAGGCTCCGTGAAGGGGAAGTAGGAAGGACGCATGCGGATTTCGGTATCCGGGCCGAACATTTCGCGGGCAAAGAGCAGAATGGCCTGCTTGAGGTCTGCGAACGTTACATCCTTATCAATATAAAGGCCCTCCACCTGGTGGAAGATGCAGTGGGCGCGGGCCGATATGGCTTCGTTTCTGAAAACGCGGCCCGGGCACACCACGCGGATGGGAAGGGGCTGCTTTTCCATGGTGCGAACCTGCACGGAAGAGGTGTGGGTGCGCAGAAGGAGCGGATTCAGGTGACCCGTGCTCACGAAGAAAGTATCCTGCATTTCGCGGGCGGGATGGTTGGGCGGGAAGTTCAGGGCCTCGAATACGTGGTAATCGTCCTCAATTTCCGGTCCTTCGGCCACGTCGTAACCAAACTTGCGGAAGATGTCCACAATCTGCTGGCGCACGATGGAAACAGGATGACGGGAGCCCAGCGGGAAGGAATCTCCCGGCATGGACAAATCTTCCTTGGGGGCCAATGCATCGGCGGTTTCCTCTACGGCAAACTTGAGCTCTTCGATGCGGGCATTGGCGGCCTTCTTCAGCTCGTTCAGCTTCTGGCCGTACTCTCTTTTGAGTTCGGGGGCCACGGTGCGGAACTGCTCCATGAGGGCGGTTACTTCACCTTTCTTTCCCAGGAAACGGATGCGGGCTTCCTCTACCTCTTTCTGGCTGGCGGCCTTCAAATCTGCCAGCTCTTGGAAAATTCTATCTATAGATTCTTTCATATTCCTCTAAAAATGGGCCTGCAAAGATAATTATTTTTTGCGTTTCTGGCGTGCTTTCCAGGCACGTTCTGCGCCGGATTTCATGTATTTTTTCCACTGCTCTTCCGTAAAGAAACGCTTGAAGCTGTCGTCTATCTGCTGTTCCCACTTATCTTCCAGGGCTTGGTACAGGTCCCGGTTCTCCACCTTGGCGGCAGACAGCTTTTCCGACTCCTCATACAGGGCGTGAACGTCGTGGTTGAGGGTGGAATCTACGTAGAATTCCTGCCAGTACTCCAGCTCCAGAAGGGTGACCAGCTTTTGGGTGCGGTTATCTACGTATTCGAGAATGCGCTTCTCCTTTTCTTCGGGACTCATGTTCTGATTTTGTGCCTTTGCGGTAAAAAGCGACAGGCCAAATAACAGGACAAGGCTCAATAAATGATAAATTTTCATAACTTTGCAGGATAAAGTCAAAGGACAAAATTACGCAATAAATCGAAAAAGCCCAAATACGATGAGAAATTCGCTCTTGAAAGCACTGGTGGCCACGGTGGCCCTGCTCTTTACCATGGAGGCCCGCCCCTGCACCAATGTGATTATCAGCCGGGGTGCCAGCCAGGACGGTTCCGTACTGGTTTCCTATGCCGCAGATTCCCACACCCTCTACGGAGAGCTGTACTACAGACCCGCCAGCGACTGGAAACCGGGCAGCACCATCCAAATTTACGACTGGGACACCAACAAGCCCCTGGGCGTTATTGAGCAGGTTCCCCACACCTATCAGACGGTGGGCAACATGAACGAGTTCCAGGTAATCATTACCGAAACCACCTGGGGCGGCCGTCCCGAACTGGAAGACAAAACCGGCGGCATAGACTACGGTTCCCTCATTTACATTGCCCTGCAGCGCGCCAAAACCGCCCGCGAGGCCATTGACGTAATTGTAAACCTGGCCAACGAGTACGGTTATGCCTCCGAGGGAGAAACCTTCTCCATCGCCGACAAGAACGAAGCCTGGATTATGGAGCTCATCGGCAAGGGCACCAACATGCGCAACGGCGTGAACACGCAGAAGGGCATCGTTTGGGTGGCCATGCGCGTGCCGGACGGCGCCATCTGCGCCCATGCCAACCAGGCCCGCATCGGCAAATTCCCCCTCAAGGACCCTGAAAACTGCCTCTATGCTCCGGATGTTATCACCTTCGCCCGCCGCAAAGGTTATTTCGAGGGCCTGGACGAAGAGTTTAGTTTCAAGAAGGCCTACGGCCCGGCAGATTTTGGCACCGTGCGCGGCTGCGACGCCCGCGTTTGGAGCGCCTTCAACATCCTCACTGACGGCTGGTTCTCTTTCTACGACGAGAACGGCAACGCCATCACCCGTGACGCCTACACCTATTTGGACTATGTAATGGGAAGAGACCTGGAGGCCGATATGCCCCTGTTCGTATTCCCCCGCAAGAAGGCCGGCGTGAAGGACGTGGCCGATGTAATGAGAGACCACTTTGAGGGAACCCCCATGGATATGACCCAGGACATTGGGGCAGGCGGCAACGCCCTCCCGTACCGCTGGCGTCCCATGGAGTTCACCGTGGAAGGCAAGACTTATCTTAACGAGCGTGCCATCGCCACCCAGCAAACCGGTTTCTGGATGGTGGGCCAGGCCCGCAACTACGTTCCCGACGTAGTGGGCGGCATCCTCTGGTTCGGTACCGACGATGCAGCCACCTCCTACCTCACTCCCATCTACACCAGCACCACCAAGGTGCCCGATTGCTTCCGCGTGGGCAACGGAGACCGTCTGCACTATTCTCCCACCTCTTCCTTCTGGATGAACAACCGCATCTCCAACGCCTGCTACAAGATGTACAACCAGATGGCCCCCTATGTGCGCACCCGCATTGATGCTTTCGAGCGCGACCAGATGGAGCGCCGCACCCACTCTGTGGACAGCATGGCCGTGGTTATGTACAACCAGGTGGTGGTGAAACTGCAGAAGAAGCTGGAGTCTCGTCATGACGTAATGGTTTCCTCCGCTCCCTTTGCCAAGATTGTGAAATACGTAACGGACTACAGCGTCAATACCGCCCAGGATCAGTTTGCCAAGTGGCAGAACCTGGAAGTGGAACTGTTGGTGAAGTTCATGGACGGCAATGTGGTTCCTCAGGATAAGGACGGCAATTTCATCCATGCCAAGTACGACGAAGGCGCTCCCGAGAAGGTGGAGTGGCCCGGCTACACGGAACTCTGGAAAGAGACGGTGGCCCAGGAGCATGGAGCAACCATTCAGGTTCCGTAATGGCACAGGAAATTGAACGCAAGTTTTTGGTCAGGGGCAGCTTCAAAGAGGCTGCCTTTGATGCTCTACAGATATGCCAGGGCTACATTTCTTCTGCACCCGGCCGCAGCGTGCGGGTGCGCATAAGGGGAAACCAGGGCTTTCTCACCATCAAAGGTTCCTCCCACGACGGCGGCCTCAGCCGTTTTGAATGGGAAAAGGAAATAGGGGCCGATGAAGCCCGCGAGCTCATGGCCCTCTGCGAGCCCGGCATCATAGACAAAACCCGTTACCTGGTAAAAGTGGGCGCCCATACCTTCGAGGTGGACGAATTCCACGGAGACAACGAAGGCCTGGTGGTGGCCGAGGTAGAGCTGGGCGCACCCGACGAGCCCTTCGAAAAGCCCGACTGGCTGGGTGAAGAAGTCACGGGAGACCGCCGCTACTACAATTCTTCTTTAGCCAAGATGCCGTACAAAGTTTGGAAATAATTTCTACCTTTGTTCTCGCTATACGCTAACCAAACGCTAAAACCATACTATGAACTGGCTATTCTATCTGGTTCCGGCCGCCGCCATGGTGGCCCTCCTGTTTGCCTGGATTTTCTTCCGGCAGATGTACAAGGAGAGTGAAGGAACCCCCACCATGAAGGAAATTGCGCAGTACGTGCGTGAGGGTGCCATGGCATACCTCAAGCAGCAGTACAAAGTGGTTGTGATTGTATTCCTTGTGCTGTCCGTATTCTTTGCCATCCTGGCTTATGGCTTCGGGGTGCAGAACCCCTGGGTGCCCTTTGCCTTCCTCACCGGTGGTTTTTTCTCCGGCCTGGCGGGTTTTGTGG
>DFLI01000140.1 GCA_002373715.1 Bacteroidales bacterium UBA3623 | reverse complement strand
AAGTAGATTTTGTGCATGGTTTTTGCTATATTTGCAACGCACAAAGTTAGAAAATTATGACCAATATAGAAAGCAAGCACGGCATCGTATCCCGCCAACCCTACGAATTATATATGTCTTTCACGGATTTGAGCAATTTCGTGAAGATGCTCCCGGAAGACAAGCGGGAAATGATAACGGCCGATATGGACACCCTCACCGCCACGGTGCAGGGCTTTAACATAGGGGTAAAGGTGCACCAGCGGGTGCCTTACTCCCGCATAGAGCTGGTAGATTACGGCGCCCCCTTTGCCTTCCATATTCTGGTGCACTTTGAGCCCGCCGCAGAGAACCCCTACTACACAGACTTCTGGATAGAGATAGAGGCAGATCTGAACCTCATGATGAAGATGATGCTTTCCGGCAAAATCAAGGAAGCCCTGGACAAGGTGGTAGACGGCCTGGTAGACGCCTCCAATGGCAAAATGCCCGAAGGCTTTGACCCTTCCATGTGGGCCAAGTAGTGTTTTCCGAAGATTTCATACAGCTGCTCCGGGTATCCACCGGGCAGGCAGAAACTGTGCTGGAGGCGCTGGAGGCAGCGCCTTCCGTTTCCATTCGCCTGAATCCTTCCAAGCTGAAGGAATGTCCCTTCCCGAATGCTACACCCGTGGCGTGGAGCCCCTACGGCTATCTTCTGAAGGAGCGTCCCGTCTTTACGCTGGACCCTCTGTTCCACGCAGGCTGTTATTATGTGCAGGACACATCGGCCATGTTTGTGGGGCACGTTTTCCGGCAGGTGCTGGAACGGCTGGAGCCGGGTGCCTCGGTGCTGGACCTTTGCGCCGCCCCCGGCGGTAAAAGCACAGACCTGGCCGCTTCCCTCCGGGAGCGCTTCGGAGACCGTTTCTCCCTCCTTTGCAACGAGGTTATGAAAAACCGCTACGGCGTGCTTCGGGCCAACCTGGACACCTGGGGAGACCCTTGCACCGCCTGCGTATCGCGGGACCCGTCGGCCTTCGGGGATGCCCCGCTATTTGACGTAATCCTGGCCGATGTCCCCTGCTCCGGCGAGGGCATGTTCCGCAAAGACGCCCAGGCCGTGGCCGAATGGTCTCTCCAAACCGTAGAATTCTGCGCCGCCAGAAGCCGCCGCATCCTGGGAAACATCTGGCCCACCCTGAAGCCGGGCGGATTCCTCATTTATTCCACCTGCACCTTCAATCATTTCGAAAACGACGACACCGTGGAATGGATAGCCCGGGAACTGGGGGCCGATATCCTCCCGCCACAGGAATTCCCGCCCGTGGTAAATACCCGCTTCGGGCAGGTGCTGCTGCCCGGTCTGGTGCCGGGAGAAGGCCAGTATGTGGCCGCCCTCCGAAAGCACGGAGAGAGCTCATCCATCCGCCAGGCCGATGTCTTCCGACTCTTCCAGGCGCAGCGTCCGCTCCCGGCGGACGCATCGGCCCCGCTGGTGAACGTAGAGCGCGAAACGGCCCTGCGCTACCTGCACGGGGATGCCATCGTCCTTCCCGAAGACGCTCCTACGGGGCCCGTAACCGTCGGCTTCCAGGGACATCCCCTGGGTCCCGGAAAAAACCTGGGTAAACGCTGCAACAACCTGTATCCCAAAGCCAAACGAATTAAAATGGACGTTCGATGAAACGCTTATTCCTTATACTGCTAACCCTGGTCACCCTCACTGCACATGCCCAGGAAACTTACTCGCAGGAAGAGTACCTGCGCCGTTACAACAACCTGATTAACCGCGTAGGCCCCGCCGGCGTGGGAGTGGAAACCCTTCTGAACCGCTGGCAGGAAGCCTATCCCGAAGACGTGCAGCAGATGCTGGCCCGCTTCAGCTTCTGCTTTACCCGCTGCCAGACCACCCGCCTGGAGCAGATGGCCGTGGACCGCTACCTGGGCCGGGAGCCCATCCTCCCCATGAAGGACTCCCTGGGTAACAAATGCAATTACTTCGAGGTCACGGACTATGACGAAGAGCTGTACGCCCAGGCCAACCTGGCCATAGACCAGGCCATTGCCCTGGCGCCCAACCATCTGGACTACCGCCTGGTGAAGCTGGATGCCATGCTTTCCTTCGAGCAAGGAAACCCCGATATGACCCTCCAGCAGCTTAAGGCCCTGGCCGATTATCACTTCAAGCAGCACCCCGCCTGGATATACGAAGGTCTGGGAGAGGTGGATAACGAACAGTTCAAGGCCTTCATGCAGGACTACTGCGTGGCCCTCTTCCGCCTGGGAACACCCGGCGGGTCCGAGGCTTTCAGGGCATTCTCCGAATACCTTCTTAACTATTGCAAGGATGAGCCCCTGTACCTGAACAACCTGGGCAGCTATTATCTTACCAAGAAAGACTACAAGAAGGCCCAGAAGTACTTTGATCAGGTGCTCAAGAAGAATCCCTCCGACATGACGGCCCTTCGCAACGGCATCCTTCTGGGACGCAGCAAGAAAGACGTGAAACTGGAGAAGAAATACCTGGAGATGATGGCCAAAAACGGAGAGACTGAGACCGACCGCGCCAGTGCTCAGGCACGTTTAGATGCATACGCCACAAAGAAGTGAAACTTTTTTCCATTATCAGGCGTATATAAAGAGTATCACTATTACGGCGAAATGAAACTTTCACAATTCAACTTCGAACTTCCGGCCGACCGTATTGCCAAGGAGCCTACCCGCTGGCGTGACGAGGCCCGTCTGATGGTCCTGCACAAGGACACCGGTGTCATTGAGCACCGCATTTTCAAAGACATCATAGATTACTTTGGCAAGGGAGACACCTTTGTGCTCAACGACACCAAAGTTTTCCCCGCCCGCCTGTATGGCAAAAAGGAAAAGACCGGGGCCGATATTATGGTGCTCCTGCTCCGCGAACTCAACCGGGAGCAGCGCCTCTGGGACGTGATTGTGGACCCTGCCCGTAAGATCCGTATCGGCAACAAGCTCTATTTCGGAGAAGACGAAAGCCTGGTAGCCGAGGTCATTGACAACACCACCTCCCGCGGCCGCACCCTGCGTTTCCTCTTCGACGGCCCGTACGAGGATTTCAAGGAAACCCTCTTCGGCCTGGGAGAACCCTACGTACCTGAATGGGTTAAGGAGAAAACCACTCCGGAAGATGTGGAGAATTACCAGACCATCTTTGCCGCCCACGAGGGTGCCGTAAGCGCTCCCGCCGCCGGTCTGCACTTCAGCCGTGAGCTCTTCAACCGCATGATTCTGAAGGATATTGAGAAGACGTTCATTACCGTGCACATGGGCATTGGCCACTTCCGCACCGTAGATGTGGAAGACCTTTCCAAGCACCGCATGGACTCCGAGCGCCTTATCATCACCGAGGAGGCCGCCGCCGTCATCAACAAAGCCAAGCGCAGCGGAAAGAAGGTGGTTGCCATCGGTGCCACGGTTATGCGCGGTCTGGAAACCTACGTGACCACCACGCACGAGGTCAACGCCTTTGACGGCTGGACCAACAAGTTCATTTTTCCGCCTTACGATTACTCCGTCCCGGATGCCATCGTGTCCAACTTCCACCTGCCGCAGAGCACCATGCTCATGAGCGTGGCTGCCTTCGGAGGATACAAGGGAGTGATGGCCGCTTACGAGGAAGCGCTGAAGGAAGGCTACCGTTTCGGCCCTTACGGAGACGCCCTTTTAATTGTGTAAAAATCGTAAGAAACACACAAAATACCCCCTGAAACAACACAATCTTTTTTACGATTGTGTTGTTTTTCGTTTTATCGCCTTATCTTGCGCCCATGACTACGTACGACGAAACCGTGGCCCTGTGCGCCCTGAACAAAATCTTTGGTTACCATCCCGCCCTGGGGCTCAAACTCCTGCAGGAAGCCGGCAGCGCCCTGGCGCTGTTCGATGGAAGTTGGAAGACCCCCGGTCAAGCCGGGGGTGACGTCAT
Organism: Bacteroidales bacterium UBA3623; assembly: GCA_002373715.1. Taxonomy (GTDB): domain Bacteria; phylum Bacteroidota; class Bacteroidia; order Bacteroidales; family UBA932; genus Cryptobacteroides. The sequence continues at coordinate 3,324 of DFLI01000140.1, read as the reverse complement.
GCCCGGCACCGACCGGGCATCCCATCCGGAGCTCTTTGCCCAATTGGATCCGGCCCAGCTGGAGTGGGCGGCCCGCGAAATGGATAGGATCCGCGCGGGCGGCTTCCGCTTCCTTACCTTCCTGGGCGACGATTACCCCGAACCTCTCCGCGAGTGCCCCGACCCTCCCATCGGCCTTTATCTGAACGGCAGTTCTTCCCCGGCCGAGATCTTTCAGATGCGCCCCATGGTAGCCTTTGTGGGCACGCGGGATCTCAGTTCCTACGGCAAAGACTGGTGCCGGAAGCTGGTAATGGCCCTGTCTGAGGCCCGCGTGCAGCCCTGCATTGTGAGCGGCCTGGCCTTAGGGGCCGATGGGGTGGCCCACCAAACGGCGCTGGAATGCGGATTAACCACCGTCGGGGTGATGGCTACGGGGATTGACAAAGTATATCCCTTCCAACACGAAAAACTGGCCATGGAAATAGTCCGAAGCCCGGGAGGAGCCCTCATCACGGATTATCCCACAGATACCTCGCCGGTAGCCCTTAACTTTGTGCGGCGCAACCGCATCATCGCCGGGCTGGCCCGGGCCGTGGTGGTGGTGGAATCCAAATCCAAGGGCGGGTCCCTTATGACGGCCAAATATGCCGTAGAGTACGGCCGGGACGTGTTTGCCCTTCCTGGCCGGGCCGATGACATCCGAAGCGCCGGCTGCAATTCCCTCATCCACGAACACATGGCAGAGATTATCACTTCCCCGGCCCAGCTGGCCGATGCCCTGGGGCTGGGTTCCTCACGGGTGCAAAGGGGCGCCGGCGGCTCCTGGGCCACTCCCGGTTCCGAAGACCCTGCGGAAGTGCTCCGAGCCACCCTGGTGAAGCGCTACGGCGCCGGCTCCCTCCTGGTCCCCGTAGGCCTGGCCGTGCTGGAAAAGCGGGGCATCACACCCGAAGAGCTCACCTCTTCCCTCCAAAAGCCCTTTGGCCAGATTCTGTCGGCCATCGGTACCCTGGAGGCCGACGGCTTCCTCACCACCGACCTCCTGGGCCGCTGCTCGCTTAGCGTATAATTTGGGCCAAGATGTGGTTTTTTTGCGTATCTTTGTACTTATGTATGTAGACACGCATACGCACTTTTACGACGAGTGGCTGCTGCCGGAGGCAGAGCAGGCGGTTCAGCGGGCGCTGGAGGCCGGTGTGGGCAAGATGATCCAGGCCGATGTAGACTCCCGCGAGCGCCCCACCATGTGGGAAATCGGCAACCATCACCCGGGGGTCATCTTTGAAATGCTGGGCCTGTATCCCGGCTCCGTGAACGAGAATTGGAGGGATGAACTGGATGCCCTGGAGCCCTACAAGGATAAGGGTATTGTCGCTATCGGCGAAATCGGCCTTGATTATCACGAGGGGCTGGAATTTGTGAAAGAGCAGAAGGAAGTGCTGCGGCTGCAGCTGGAACTGGCGGCGCAGATGAACCTGCCGGTGAACATTCACCTGCGGGATGCTTGGGAAGACCTCATGACCATCCTGGCCGACTGCAGGCACCTCCATCTGAGGGGAAACCTGCACTGCTTCACCTCCAGCTATGAGATTTACGAAAGGGCCAACCAGTACGGAGATTTCTCCGTGGGAATAGGAGGGGTAGTAACCTTCAAGAACGCCTCCATCGCCAAAACCCTGGAGCGCATTCCCCTGGAGAAGATTCTGCTGGAGACCGATGCTCCCTATCTGGCCCCCGTCCCTTACCGGGGCCGCCGCAATGAAAGCGCTTACATCCCTTATGTGGCCGCCAAGGTGGCAGAAATCAAGGGGCTGCCCGTAACTGACATTGAAACCATAACAACCCGTAACGCGGAAACGCTGTTTGGCATATGAACGCTTCTATCCTCATCATTTACACCGGCGGTACCATCGGCATGAAGGAAGACCCTTCCGACGGTACGCTCAAACCCTTCGACTTCAGCCAGATTAAGGAAGAGGTTCCCGAACTGAACAAGTTCGCCGTAAAGCTGGATTCCTATACCTTTGACCCGCTCATCGATTCCTCCGACGTGGAACCCTCCCTGTGGGTTTCCCTGGCCCAGCTCATCATGGACCGTTACGAAGATTACGACGGGTTTGTAATTCTCCATGGCACGGACACCATGGCCTACAGCGCCTCCACGCTCAGTTTCATGCTGGAAGGCCTCACCAAACCGGTGGTGTTCACGGGAAGCCAGCTCCCCATCGGCGTACCCCGCACCGACGGCAAGGAAAACCTGATTGGCGCTGTGGAAATTGCCGCCGCCAAGGACGAAAAGGGACATGCCCGCGTGCCGGAAGTGTCCATCTTCTTCGATTCCAAACTCCTGAGGGGCAACCGTTCCACTAAGTACAGCGCAGAGGCGTTCAATGCCTTTGCCTCTCCCAACTGCCCTCCCCTGGCCGAAGCCGGCATTAACATCCGCTACAATACGGACCTTATCCGCAAACCCGTGTACTGGGACGCCCAGCTAAGGGTGCAAACCACCCTGGACACCCGCGTGGCCATACTGAAGGTCCATCCCGGCATGACGCCGCAGGTGATGCGCTCCGTAGTGAGCGACCCGGGAACCCGGGCCGTCATCCTGGAAACTTACGGTTCGGGCAATGCCCTGTCCAAAGACTGGTTCGTAGACATTCTGAGGGAAGCCTGCGAGAGCGGGAAAGTTCTTTTGAACGTTACTCAGTGTAAATCTGGAACCGTGAACATGGATTTGTATGCCACCGGTGCCCGCCTCAAACACGCTGGAGTGCTCTCTGGCGGCGATATTACCACCGAAGCAGCCCTTGGAAAACTGTTCTGTCTGATGGGCAGAACCCCGGATAATGCCAGGGTAAAAACCCTTTTGGAAAAGGACCTGTGTGGCGAAATAAGCAAATAATCTTTGGAAAACCCGAATTTTCTTCCTAAATTGCACGACCAAATAGGATAATATTTTTATTAACTAAATTCAATTTATAACTAACAACACAAAAACGATTATGAAAAAGTTTTTCATGTTTTTGGCAGTCGCCGGTCTTATGACCTTCTCTGCTGCCATCGCTTCTGCCCAGGATCAGGCTGCTCCCGCTGCCGAAGAGGCTGAAGAAGTTGTGGACCTGTTCGCCGGTTCCGGTGAGGAAATTCCCCTCCACCAGGCTCTGAAGACCAAGTTCATCGAAGGTGGCGCCTGCTTCATGTCCCTGATCATCATCTGCTTGATCATCGGTATGGCTCTCGCTATCGAGCGTATCCTTTATTTGGCCTTCTCCAAGACCAACACAACCAAACTGCTCGAGGATGTAGAGGCAGCTCTCGCTAAGGGTGGTATCGAAGAAGCCA
>DFLI01000103.1:3766-5732 GCA_002373715.1 Bacteroidales bacterium UBA3623 | reverse complement strand
TTTCGGTCCCATTTCTGTCAGGACAGGAGTCAAAGTTGTATTTCACAGTTACCGGGTTGTTTGATATTTTCGTCCAGAATTGTTTGGCCGATGCTGCCGGCCTTGATGAAGCCGCTGCGGGGGTTCTTCACGGAGTGGATGGGACCCTCGATGGTGGCCTGGACGCTGCTGTATTCGAAGGCTAGGTCTGCATCAGGCTCAAAGGTGCAGTTTTCCAGCACCAGGTTCTCGCAGTAGCACAGGGGCTGGGTGCCGCCAATGTGGCAGTTCACCAGCCGCAGATTCTTGGCATACCAGCCCAGGAACTCTCCCTGGATGCGGGAGTTGTACACAGTTACGTTCTCGCTCTCCCAGAAGGCATCCTTAGTGTCCAGGTCGGAGTTGCGGATAACCACGTTCTTGGAGTACTGGAAGGAGTAGTTGCCCTGCAGACGGAAGTTGTCTATGTCTATGTTGTCCGTGTGCATGAAGATATAATCGGCCTTCCGGGCATCTACGTTGCGAAGCGTGACCTGGTTGCAGTCCCAGAAAGTTTCCAGGGCGTTGGTGAGTTTTACGTTCTCCAGATAGGTGCCGGTAATGCGGCGGAACATCTTGGGGGCTTCCACCAGGGTGTCGTACATGCGGCAGCCGCGGGTATACCAAAGCGCAGCGCGGGCGCCTTCCCGGAACACGCAGTTCCGAATGGTGAACCCGTCGCACTCCCAGAAGGGATATTTTCCGTTGAATTCGCAGTTGAGGGCTTCAATATCGGCCCCCTCTTTCAGGGAAGATTCTCCAGGGCCGATGGAAACGTTTTCCAGCCTCAGCCCATCCCTGCGGGCATATAGGGGACGCTCCCCCTCGAAGTATTGGTCTTTAATGAGTTCCATATCGTACAAAGTTAATAAAAAAAGGGCCGGCTGTAACGTCGGCCCTTCATTATTCGCATGAATTTTACATCATTCCGCCGGCGGGCATGGCGGGAGCGGCCGGAGTGGGTTCCGGGATGTCCACAATGCCACATTCGGTGGTGAGGAACATGCCGGCTACGGAAGCGGCGTTCTCCAGGGCTACGCGGGCCACCTTGGTGGGGTCAATCACGCCGGCCTCGTACATGTTCACGTACTCGTCGGTGCGGGCGTTGTAACCGAAGTCACCCTTGCCTTCGCGAATCTTGTTAATGATAACGGAGGCCTCTACACCGGCGTTGGCGGCAATCTGACGGAGGGGCTCTTCGATGGCGCGCTCGATGATGCGGATACCGGTGGTTTCGTCCTCATTTTCACCCTTGAGGTTCTTCAGGGCCTCGGTGGCGCGGATGTAAGCTACACCGCCGCCCGGCAGGTAACCTTCTTCCACGGCAGCGCGGGTGGCGTTAAGGGCGTCGTCCACGCGGTCCTTCTTCTCCTTCATCTCTACCTCGGTGGTGGCACCTACGTAGATAACTGCTACACCGCCGGCCAACTTGCCCAGGCGCTCCTGGAGTTTCTCGCGGTCGTAGTCGCTCTTGGTGGTCTCAATCTGGGCACGGATCTGGTCTGCGCGGTCCTTGATGTCGGCCTGGAGGCCTGCGCCACCTACGATGGTGGTGTTCTCCTTGGTGATGGTTACCTTCTCGGCCTTACCCAGCATCTGGACGTTGGCGTTCTGGAGGGTGAAGCCGCGCTCTTCGCTAATGACCACGGCGCCGGTGAGGACGGCGATGTCCTGCAGCATTTCCTTGCGGCGGTCTCCAAAGCCGGGGGCCTTCACGGCGGCTACCTTCAGGGTGCCACGCAGGCGGTTCACCACCAGGGTAGTGAGGGCCTGACCTTCCACGTCTTCAGCAATGATGAGGAGGCTCTTGCCTTCGCGGGCTACGGGCTCCAGCACGGGCATGAGGTCTTCCATGTTGGCAATCTTCTTGTCGGTGAGGAGGATGTAGGCGTCATCCAGTACAGCTTCCATCTTGTCTCCGTTGGTCATGAAGTACGGGGAGATGTAG
>DFLI01000103.1:0-3698 GCA_002373715.1 Bacteroidales bacterium UBA3623 | reverse complement strand
CGAACTGCATGCCTTCCACCACTTTTACCTCGGTCTCGGTGCCCTTGGCTTCCTCTACGGTGATAACGCCGTCCTTCTTTACCTTGGCCATGGCCTCGGCAATGAGTTTACCAATCTGGGCGTCGTTGTTGGCGCTCACGGTACCTACCTGCTCTACCTTGGAATAGTCGTCACCTACGGGCTGGCTCTGCTTCTTGAGGTTTTCTACCACGGCGGCCACAGCCTTGTCAATGCCCTTCTTCAGGTCCATGGGGTTGGCACCGGCGGTAACGTTCTTCAGACCTACGTTAATAATGGCCTGAGCCAGCACGGTAGCGGTGGTGGTACCGTCACCGGCCTGGTCGTTGGTTTTGGAGGCAACCTCCTTCACCATCTGGGCGCCCATGTTCTGGTAGGCGTCTTCCAGCTCCACTTCCTTGGCTACGGTTACGCCGTCCTTGGTAATCTGGGGAGCACCGAATTTCTTGGCGATAACCACATTGCGGCCCTTGGGACCCAGGGTTACCTTCACTGCATTGGCGAGAGCATCGGCCCCGTCCTTCATGGCGGAGCGAACCTCGGTATTGAATTTAATTTCTTTTGCCATAATCTTAATGTTTTAGATTGCCGGTCATGCCGGCAATGACGACAACGTCATCCCCGACCTGATCGGGGATCTCCTTCCTTAGAGGATTGCCAAAATATCAGACTGTTTTACAATGAGGTACTTCTTGTTTTCCACGGTGACCTCGGTGCCGGCGTACTTGCCATAGAGAACTACGTCTCCCACCTTTACCTCCATGGGCTCGTCCTTGGTGCCGGGACCCACGGCCACAATCTCTCCCTGCTGGGGTTTCTCTTTGGCGTTATCCGGGATGTAGAGGCCCCCGGCGGTCATGGTTTCGGCCTCTTTGGGCTCAATAACCACTCTTGTTCCTAAAGGTTTCAGCATAATATTTTGTTTGTTTTTGTTTATTTCTGCCGCCATTTTCTTCAACAGCTGTGCCAATGGACGCCGACTGACAATTTGGCAGCCCTCGACGGCTTATGCTAATAATAAGCACAATAATTCAAGAATCAATGATTTTTATGTATCTTTGGGGTATGAGAGCCCGCATCTTTTTTACCCTGATATTTTTAGTGACCACCTTCCGGCTGGCCGCACAGGACAATCCGTACGAAATAGACAACAACTGCTATACTTGGTATCAGCAGGCGGAATTACTGGTGGGCCAGGAAGGTTTCAAGGAGGCAAGCGACCAATTGCTGAAGACCGCCCTGGAAGCAGGTGACAAAAAGGCAGAGACTCTCTATTACACACTGATACTTAAAGACCGGGTGAAATATCCTTTCACTCCCGAGAATGAGCGGAAGGCCCTGGAAGCGCAGGAGAAGCTGAAGCAAGTGGCCTCGGAAACCGGCTACGACCAATACTATTATTATTCTTATCTGCTGCTCCAGAACTACTATTACAACAACGGTCAGGAATACCACGCCCTGGCCATGACCCAGGAAATGCAGGCCGAAGCCCTGGAAGCGGGGAACCCCTACGGCCTGTGGCTGAGCGACCGGAACCTTGCCTCCCTGTACATCGCCCAGAACGACTACGTAAGCGCCAAACCCTATCTGCAGAGCGCCATCCGAACCTGGCAGGAGACAGAGGACGAGACCCTGAAGCGCCAGTCTCTCACCCGTATTTACTGCGACCTGGCCGACACCTATCCTATCGGCACGGATTCGGTGCGTATCAATGTTGCCAAGGCTATGGAAGAAGCCAAACAGCACCTGGACACACTGCGGTGCTGGTATTACCAGGCTCGCCTGGCCGCCCTGGACGGGAATCAGAAACAATACCGCCACCTGCGAGACCTCTGCCTGACAGACCCTCAAATCTATCAGGTGAACCGGAAGGCCAACATTTACTTTTCCCTCATCGACGCTGTTTTCGATGGCAGCATCGTCCAGCGGAAAGACGAAATCGCAAATATGACCTCCATCCGGGAAAAAAAGGTCATAGCCAACCTGTGTGAAAACCAGGGTCTCAAGGATTATGCCTTCAATCTGGAGAAGGAATTGGTGGAACGCCTGGAAAAGGCTATTTCCAGGACCAATCAGTCCCGGGTTTCGGAACTGGAAATAACCATGGGCAAAGCCGCTCTCAGGGCCGATTTGGAAACCAAGGAGCACCAGATTTCCCGCATCTCGCACCTGACGCTCATCCTGCTGTCTATCCTGATGGCCTCCCTCGCCCTCTTCTTCTGGGTTCACAACCGCAAACTGCGGGAAGCCAATGAGAGGGTGCGTATGGCCGATAATGCCAAAACCCGCTTTGTGCAGAACATGAGCCACGAAGTCCGCACTCCGCTGAACGCCATCGTGGGTTTCTCCCAGCTGCTCTCTTTGCCGGATGGTAGCCTGGCCCCCGAAGAAAAGGAAGAATTTGCCAGCCATATCGTGAACAACACCAAGATGCTCACCATGCTACTGGACGATATCTTGAATGCATCGGCCATGGACAGCGGCAATTACAGTATCAATTACGAAGAATGCGAAAAGGACCACATGGCCCAGGAAGCCATCTCCAGTGCGGAACACCGCCTGCAGCCCGGCGTCCGGCTTTACTACGCACCCGAAGAACCCGAGCCTTTCAGCCTGGTCACCGACCCCCGCCGCGTCCAACAGATTCTGATTAATCTCATCACCAACGCCTGCAAACATACGTCCCAAGGCGAAATTAAGGTGAGCAGTTCCCTGTCGGAGCACCCGGGTTTCCTCACATACGCCGTCACCGATACCGGCCCCGGCATCCCGCCGGACCAGGCTGAAAAAATCTTCGAACGCTTCTCCAAACTGAACGATTTCGTGCAGGGGACGGGATTGGGCCTGTCCATCTGCCGAGACATCGCCGGCCGCATTGGTGCTCAGGTTTATCTGGACACAACGTGGAAAGGCCAGGGCGCCCGTTTTGTCTTCACCATTCCCCTTGAAGCCCCCAAACAATCGTAGAAAATGATCCCTATATATAATATATTGCGTATGTGTAAGAAGATTCTCCTATCTCTGTTCCTGCTGCTGGGGGCCTTGGTGCTCAAGGCACAGGATTTTAAAGTGGTGGCCGATGCGTCCATTCCCTCCGATGCCGCCCAGGTGCTGGTGCAGCGTTTTACCCAGATGCTCAGCGCCGGCGGGCTCAACGTTTCGGAAGAAGGGGCCGATGCCGTCCGTCTCATCCCCACCGTCACCAGCCGGATGGAAGTGTCCGACTCGCAGGTGGCCCTTACCATAGACTTGAAGGCCGTGGCAGGGGAGGTGTCGGAAGTGTTCCCCATCAAGGGCGTGGGAGAGAATGAGGCCGATGCCTGGCTGCGTGCTGCCAAGACCATTTTACCCCGTTCCAAGGCCGCTCAAAGCTTCGTAGAAAAGTTAAAATAGGGCCCTGAAAACGCAAGTAATTGATTATTAGCAGTATTTTAAAAATCTTTAAAAATTCTTGAAAAATTTCTTCGAAAAAATTTGCAGGATAAAAAAAAGGTAGTACCTTTGCAGTCCCGTTCGGCAAGGAGCGGGATTTTTAAGGCCCAAAGGCCACCAAAAAGTTCATTGAAAAGACTGAAAGAAAGTACAAGCAAGTACCGGAAATTGTAACAGACAATTTCACTTTAAACGAGCGTCAGTTTCTTTTATGAAACAAGCGTCAGGGCAAGCTAAGCATTATAAAA
>DFLI01000095.1 GCA_002373715.1 Bacteroidales bacterium UBA3623 | reverse complement strand
CCCCCTGGGTCGCTTCGCTCCACTTCTCTCAAAAAAGAAAAGCCCCGGACAGATTTGTCCGGGGACTTATTTGAGGTACCAAGCGGAATCGAACCGCTGTAGCAGGTTTTGCAGACCTGTGCCTAACCACTCGGCCATAGTACCAAAACGGGAATGCAAAGATAGCAGTTATTCCCGAATCTGCAAAAATATTGTGCCCTATTTCTTCAAATAGTGAATAAAGAGCATGGTGAGGTCGTCGTTCTGATCGGCATTCCCGCGGAAATCGGCCACAGCCTGCTGCATAGCCTTCAGGTGATGCTCGGCATCCCGACGGGTGTGCAAGACGGCCCGGATGTTCTCATCGCCAAACTGCTCGCACGTCTCGTTCTCGGCCTCGTTAAGGCCATCTGTAAACAGGAATAGGGCGTCGTCATAACGCATAACCACTTCCTGCTGTTCATAGGCAAAATTCTCCATAATGCCCAGCGGCAAGTTGGGCTTGACGTCCAACTCCCTAGTGGCGTCCGTCAGAATGTACGGGGCGTTGTGGCCGGCATTGCAGTACTGCAGAAGGCCGGTTTTCAAATCCAGTACACCGCAGAAGAAGGTGACGAACATGTTGTTCTCATTCATGTCCGACATGCCGTCGTTGATGGACGTTACAATGTGGGCAGGGCTGTCGTAATGGGTGGCCAGGGTACGATACTGCGTACGGGTAACGGCCATGAGGAGGGACGCAGGAACGCCCTTACCGGAAACGTCTCCTATGCAGAAATGCAGCTTCTCATCCCTGATAAAGAAATCATAGAGGTCTCCTCCCACCTCTTTGGCGGGCACCAGGGAGGCCGACATGTCCAAATCGCTTCTATGGGGGAATGGAGGAAAGATCTTAGGGACCATGGACATCTGGATGTTGCTGGCCACCTGCAATTCGCTCTCCATACGCTCCTTCTGGGAATTGAGGTTGTTATACTTTTCCTGATTCTTGGCCACCGAGCGGATAATGAGGACAATCATGAAGATACCCAGAATCTGCAGCAGGGTAACCATTAAGCCCACCCTCCTGATACCGGCATACACCTCATCCTCCGGAATGACGATGGACATAGCCCAGCCGGTTTTCTCAATGGGCGAGAAGAACACCAGGCTGGTCTTTCCCTTCTCCCGGACGGACATATTGCCCGACTGTCCCGACAGCATGGCCTGATTAAGGGCCGCTATGCCATCGGCGTCATCCATAGCCCTGGCGGCTTCATGCACGGTGGAATTCATGACAAGGGTTTCCACCGGGCACACCATAATCTGTCCATCCCGGCTCACTACCATGCTGAAGGCATTGGGATATACCTTGATATCTCCCACCATATCGGTGAGCCAGTCCAAGGAAATATCGGCCGTCAGGATGGCGGCAATCTCCCCTTTCTTGTCCCGGATGGGCAGCGAATAGGTGGTCATGAGGATTTCTCCTCCCCCTTCATCTACATAAGGTTCCGACCAGTAGCCCTCTCCCAGTTTCATAGGCTTCACAAACCACTCTTGGGAAGGGTAATCGTAATCTTCCGTGGCCAGGGACTTGAACTCCAGCCCCTCCGGCCCTTCACAGACGTAAGGGGAAAAGAGAGGATATTTCTTAAGATAGCCAGGGACCATGGCAACGGTAGAGCCCACCACCACCGGATTGTCTTCCACTACTCGCTGAGCCACACGGATGAGACTGTCCGGCACATCCAGACACCACTGGGCAATCCAGACACTGTTGCGAACGGCAGCCTCCGTCTGGTTCACGATGTCCATGATTTGGCTGCGGGATGTTTCCAGCTGGCTCTGGGCACGGGCAGTGGCTTCTTCCTTAATGCCCTGCTGAGAGAAATAATACTGGACAAGGGACGTTGCCTCCAGCGTAACGGCGGCAACAATCACCAGCATTAAACCGGCCCAGGTGCCTTTCTTCTTGAGATGCTGTGTAATGTGGTTCATGCCTTGGGAGGGAAAACTTGGTTAATGAGAGTCTCAAACTCCTTGAAAGCAAAGGTGTCCGACAGTTCCCTCAGGGAATTGGCCAGGCCTCTGTAATGCCATTCATGCTCATTAGGGTCTTTAGTATGGAACAGAGACCAGAGTTTGTCTCCCTGGACGGCATAATCCCTTGCGATGGCCCTCATGTTGGACAGCTTGTCTCCCAGAGCCACTATTTTGGCGTCGTGAGGGGCCTTGGCCAGCCGGTCAATGGCCGCCTGCTTACGGGCATGCCAACTGTCTTCCTCCGAGATGCCTTCCATCACCACGTCACTTTCGGCCGCTACCAGGGAGGCAACGCGCTCCCCGAACTCCTGGCAGATTTGCTCCACCGTCACGTCCGTATCCTCTACGGTGTCGTGCAGGGCAGCGGCAGCCAGCAGTTCCAGGTCCGGCGTCATGGTGGCCACTATTTCCATAGCCTCCATGGGATGGACAATATAAGGGAAACCTTTTCCCCGGCGCTCTGTGCCGGCATGTGCTTTCACGGCAAAGATGATTGCGCGGTCCAGCAGCTCAGTATCAATCGGTTTGTTCGCCATAATCCGTTTTTACTTTGTTTTTGTTGAAGATGACAAACTCGTTCATCACAAAATTGAAGATGCCCGAGAAGCACAGGCCCATCAGGTTACAGAACACCGGTTCCACCGACCAGTCTTGCAGCCAGTTCATGGAAACAAAGAGGAAGTGGAAGCCCTGCATGGCCACGAATTTGATAATATACCCGCCTATACAGGTAGCATTGTACGCTGCCAGGTGACGGAGCAGGGAGCGCATGCTTCCGGGTTTGGAAACGCGCTCTCTCCACACCAGGTAATAAGCGATGAAGAAATTGGCCAGGGTGGCCACCTCAAAGGAGATGGTGGGAGCAATCCAGAAACTGCCCCAATATGAGCCGTCAAAAGCATAACTGGCCAGCAGCCAGTGCAGGCCCAGGTCTATAATGGTGCCTGCCATGCTCGTCAGGGTGAACATGACGAACTTGCCGAATATTTCCTTTTTTCGACTCATATTTTACAAAGGTACAAATTTTTGTTATTGTCGCAAAATTGGCCTATCTTAGCAAGCGTATTTGTACAAAACCATGAAACCTATCATAGCACCCGTAGAAAGGGAAGCTTTGCTGTCTGAGCTCAACGAGAAGACTCTCCTGCGCAAAACCAACCGCGCCGGAAACGAGTTGTATGTAGTGGGTCCGGAATCGGTGAACGTGCTAAGGGAGATAGGCAGGTTAAGGGAAATAGCCTTTCGCAACGACGGCGGCGGCACCGGTATGGAACTGGACATAGACATGTTCGACACCAATCCGGCTTACGGCTATAAACAGCTGGTATTGTGGGACCCGGACGCCCAGGAAATCATTGGCGGTTACCGCTTTTGCCTCTGCGACCAGGCCGTGTTCGACCGTTTCGGCCAGCCCTACCTCACTTCTTCCCACATGTTCCAGTTCTCCAAGCGCTTCCTCAGGGATTATCTCCCCTACACCCTGGAACTGGGTCGCAGCTTCGTTTCCGTAGAATACCAGAGTTCCAAAGCCGGCGCCAAGAGCCTCTATGCCCTGGACAACCTCTTTGACGGCATTGCCGCCATCGGCGTTCTCTATAACAGAAGAATCAAATACTTCTTTGGCAAGGCCACCATCTACCGCGGATACCCCACCGAGGCCCGCGAAATGATTATGGTGTTCCTTCGCAAATATTTCGGCAAGAACAGCCGCCTCATCCGCATCCGCAAGGAAGTGAAGGTGGAGAATCCCCGCCGGTATTCCAAGCTGTTCAGAGGACTGAACTTCAAAGAAGGCTACAAAGTTCTTAAAGCCGAAGTTACCAAAATGGGAGTCTTCATTCCCCCGCTGGTAAACACCTACATGAATCTTTCTCCTTCTATGGATTATTTCGGAACCGGCATCAACGACGAGTTCGGAGATGTATACGATTCCGGCATTATGATTAACTTCGAGGATCTGTATCCGGAGAAGCGCGAGCGCCACCTGGAGAGTTTCCTGTCTCACGGTAAACTGCACCTGCGCAAGCTCCTGAAACGCTTTCAAACCTTAAAAGAAAAACATGTCTGAAGAAAAAAAGCAAGCCGCTCGCATTCAAACTTCCATTCTGAGCGCCTCTGAAAAGAAAATTCTGGTCTGGTTGGCCGAAAGAATGCCCTCCTGGGTTACCTCCGACATGCTCACCTTCGTGGGCTTCCTGGGTGCCCTGGTAATGGCTACGGGTTATGCCCTTTCCAATTTGAACATCCACTGGTTGTGGCTGGCCTGCCTGGGCCTTTTCATTAACTGGTTCGGAGATTCTCTGGACGGCAGTTTGGCCCGCGTTCGCAACACCCAGCGCAAAACCTACGGTTTCTTCATAGACCACAACGTAGACGTCATTAACGAAACCATTATGTTCATAGGCGTGGGTTGCAGCCCCATGGTGAACATGAGTTTTGCCATGCTGGCCCTGGTGGGCTATTTCATGCTCAGCATCTACGTATACATAGACTGCCACCTGAAGGGAGAAATGCGTCTCACCTATGGCGGCCTGGGACCCACCGAATTCCGAATCATTCTGGCCCTTGTCAACATCATTTTCATGTACGTTCCCTGGCTGCGGCTTTGGAAAAAGGATGTGGTGCTGTTCCACAACAACTTCAGTGTGGGCCTGTTCGACTACATTACGGTGGCCATAGCCCTGCTGCTGTTCGTGTTCTATATTGTGAGCTTCTTCAGGGACGCCAAGTATTTCTCCACCATTGATCCTCCGGTAAAGAAGCAGTAATGTACGCCATCACACCCGAAGAAGCCGGTAAGGAGCTCTCCCCCATCTTTAAAGGAAAGTTAGGGAGAGTTCTGTATCGGCTTGTCATGAAGGTGACGGGGATAGATCATGCCAACAAAACCCATTTCGATGTGGGTGCGGCGGGTACTCCCGACGGTCCCGAGTTTGCAAAAGGCATTCTGGACGATGCCCAGATAGACTTTGCCATCGGCCATGCCGAAAGGCTGGAAAACCTGCCCGAAGGCGCCTTCATTGCCATTGCCAATCATATCTACGGTCACATAGACGGCATTTGCCTGGTGGACATTCTGGGCCATGCCCGTCCCAAGACCAAGGTGCTGGTAAACGCATTCCTCATGTGGTTCAAGGGCCTCAGACCCAACTTCATCCTGGTGAATCCCACCACCACCGCAAAGAACACCACCGCTACCAGCATCAATGGCATCAAAAGCGCCCTCCAGCAAATCCGGGAGGGAGAGCCCCTGGCCATCTTCCCTTCAGGAGCCGTGGCAGACCTCAAGCCCCGGGAAGGCTGGATTATAAGCGAAAGGGAATGGCAGGACGCGGCCATCCGGCTCATCCGGAAAGCCCACGTACCGGTGGTTCCCATCCGTTTCTTCGACCGCAATTCCTGGTTCTACTATGCTCTGGGCCTCATCGACTACCGGGTGCGCTTCATTCGCCTCTTCCATGAGGTATACAACAAGCGGCACACCCATCCCCGCGTGGGCATAGGAGAAACCATCCCTGTAGAAAAGTTGGACACTCTTTCCGACGAGGAATTCAAAACTTTCCTCCGGAAGAGCGTCTATGATATGCCCTTACCCGAATCCTTCACCCTCCGTTCTGAGTTATGGAAGAAGTAAAAGTAGTATTGGTTACCGGTGGCAGCAGCGGAATTGGCGCAGCCACCTCCCGTCTGCTGGCCAGGGCCGGCATGAAAGTGTATGCCGGCAGCCGCCGAGGCACGCTGGAAGAGCCCACTGAAGGCGTAACGGCCGTTAAGCTGGACGTGAACGACGTCGCCCTTACGGAAGCCGTCGTGGCCCAGATTGTAGCCCAGGAGGGAAGGCTTGACGCCGTGGTTTGCAACGCCGGAAACGGCATTTACGGCCCCATTGAAGGAACGCTTGAGGAAGAGGCTCGCAGTCAATTTGAAACCAACTACTTCGGAGCGCTCAAAACCATACAGGCTTGCCTGCCTGTATTCCGCAAACAAGGCCATGGGCGCATCATCACCGTCACCTCGGTGATGGCCATCCTGCAGCTTCCTTTCCAGGGCTTCTACTCCTCGGTTAAGGCGGCCCTGCTGTCCCTGTCCGAGTCCTTAAGTCTGGAGCTCAAAGGCACCGGCATCCAGTGCTGCAGCATCCTGCCCGGAGACGTCGCCACCGGTTTCACGGGGGCCCGAAAACTGAACCAGGCAGCCAAAGATCCCGATTCTCCCTACCGCGCCCAAATGGACAAAAACCTCCTCAAGATTGAGGCCGATGAATTGGGCGGAATGTCCCCCGACGTTATTGGAAAGGCCATCCTGAAGCAGCTCAGGCGCAAAAATATGCGCATCCGCGTTATCCCCAGAATAGATTACGCCGCCGTGGGAGCCCTGGTCCGCTTCCTTCCCGAAAAGTCCAAATTGGCGCTTTTACGCTACTTGTACAGCTAAGCTATTGTACATTTAATTTTTTTAGTCTACCTTTGGAAGATTATACGCCGGAAGGGGAATACAAAACCCTTCGGGGGTTTTGTATTTACGCCATGTTGAAAAGAATCGGCATCACTTTCCTAGCCCTCTGTGTGGCCCTTACGGCTGCTGCACAGGGCACTACCCGTGTCCGCGGTGTGGTGAAAGATGCCGAAACCGGAGAGCCCCTTCCCTTCGTAGGCGTTTATTTTGACGGCACCACCATCGGCATTTCCACTGATATGGATGGCCGGTACAGCCTGGAAACCCGTTCTCCCCAGGCCAAGGTGCTCACCGCCCAGATCATCGGCTACGAAAGCCTTTCCGTGAAAATCCAGCAAGGCTCTTTCTCGGAGATTAATTTTTCCCTCCGGCCAGACCCCCGACAGCTGAACGCCGCCTATGTAAAGCCGGATAACCGCTACATCCGCTCCATTCTCCGGAAAATTAGCCAGAACCTCTCCGTACACGATCCTGACAACGCCCCCGACTGGAGCAGCCGCCTGTACAGTAAGATTGAACTGGACGCCACCCAGATGGACGGCCTGATGAATATCGGTTTCGTAGACCGCCACATAGGCTTCATGAAAGAATATGCGGACACATCGGCCATTACCGGACAGTCCTTCATTCCCGCCCTCATCTCCGAGAATGTCTCCGATGTGTACCATAGCCAGGATCCTTCCTTCCAGCGGGAGGTGATGCGTTATAGCCACATGTCCGGCTTCAAGCTGGAAAACGTACTGCGAGAGTACACGGGAGCCCATCTTCTGAGGGCCAACTTCTTCAAACCCAGCATAGAGCTCTTCAACCTGGACATCCCTAACCCGGTAGCCGCAGGCTCCCAGGTCTTCTACAATTTCTTCCTGGTAGATTCCCTGCAGGTGGAAGGCCGCAAAACCTATGTGCTCCGTTTCCATCCCAAGAAGCTGGTCACCTCCCCCACCCTGGACGGTGAAATGCACATAGACGCAGAGGATTACGGCATCCGAAGCGTTCACGCCGCCCTGGCCAAGGACGCCAATGTAAACTGGATCCGCCACATCAACTTCGATATAGAAAACCGGCGCACCCCGGAAGGCCGCTGGTTCTTCGACGACGAACGCCTGTTCATAGACTTCTCCATCGCCACCAGCGATTCCTCCCGCATAGTCTCGTTCCTGGGCCGCCGGCAGCTTTCCTTCCAGGAACCGGTATACGGTCCCATTCAGGACCAGGACGCCCTTACAAGTAAAAACCACGTAGTGGAGCGGGATGTCAAGCAAGGAGATAAGGAGCTCTGGGCCCAGATTCGTCCCATTCCCCTGGAATCCCGCGAGCAGGGCATCTTCGACATGGTTGAAGAGTTCCAGCAAACCCGCTTCTACAAGAACACGTACGCCATTCTCCACACCCTTTTCGCCGGCTTTTACCGGATTCCCGGAACAGGCATAGAGCTGGGCCGATGGGACCACCTGGTGGCCTACAACCCGGTGGAGGGTTTCCGTATGGGAGTAGGCGGACGAACATATGAGGACTTTTCAAAGAAGGTAAGACTGAGGGGACAAGTAGCCTATGGATTCAGGGACAAGAAGTTCAAGTGGATGACATCGGCGGAAATCATGTTCAGAAAGGAGCTCACCCGGAAGCTTACCCTTAGCGCCTTCCACGACTATACCCAGTTTGGCAGCGGCAGCCGTGTGCTTTCGGCACAGTCGGCGCTGGGTTTTGCCATTTCGCGCGGTCCCAACCGGCAAAGCATGGTGCGTTCTTTTGACGTTCTGTACGAGCACGAATTTGTCCCTTCCGTGAACGCCGCCCTGGAGTGGACTACAACCCGGGTTTGGAGCAATCCACAGGTTCCCTTCGAAAGACCGGATGGCACTATCCAGGAGAGTTTCTCCACCAACACCATCCGCGCTATGCTGCGCTTTTCCAAGGACGAGAAGCTCACCCGCAACACCTATGTCAAAACCTACCTCACCTCCAAGTATCCCGTTCTGACGCTGGATGTTACGGGCGGCATCAAAGGCATCACCAAAGATGATTTCTCCTTCCTCCGCACCAGCGCTACCATCAAATGGACCACACCCTCGCACGCCCTGGGCTTCGGCCATTTGTACCTGGAGGGCGGGGCTATCTGGGGCAGCGTTCCCTACCCTATGCTCAAACTGCATGAGAGCAACCAAACCTTCTACATGGACCAGACGGCCTTCAGTTGCATGAACTATTACGAGTTCGTCTCAGACCGCTGGCTGTCAGGCTATTACGAGCATAATTTCAACGGTTTCTTCCTAGGCAAGATTCCGTATGTCAAGAAACTGGATTTACGTGAGGTATTCACGGCCCGCGTGGCCTGGGGTACCCTCTCCGATGCCAACAGCATCCACGCTCCCTTCCGCATTCCCCAGGATTCCGGAACCCTTGAAACCCCTTATGTGGAACTGGGCGTGGGCATATCCAACATCCTCCGGGTGCTCAGGGTAGATGCCTTCTGGCGCGTCACCCATCGGCTCCCCGAGGCCAAAAAGAACTTCACCGTCAACGTCGGCTTCGACATAGCATTCTAAAACTATGAAAAACCAATTCACCCTTTACGAGATCAATGAGAAGGGATACACCCCTGGCCATTATAAAGCCCTCAAGCATCCCGGCTATATATACTGCTTCCTGCTGGAAGGAGAGGTCCTGGCAGAGATTGAAGAGCAGAACATCCTCATCGGCCCCGGGCAGTTTGTGATGATTCCTCCGGGAAAAAGTGTCACGGTCAAATACTTCAACGGCTGCAAGGGCTTCGACGGAAGCTTTACGCTGGAGTTTGTAAAGGACGCCTCCTATCCTGTCCTCCGTTCGGATTCCCTCATCCAACAGAGCTTCTGGTTTGAGGATGCCGTCTTTATGGGAGCCCTTTTCAGACGTATGTTCACCGCCTATGGGGACAAAGACAAGAACTTCATCCAGAGTGCACTGGACCTTATTCTGGGGCAGATCAGGCCGGGTGGAAAGGTAGCCGCCGTTTCCGAGCGCTTCCTCCAGCTGGTCTTTGAAAGGGGCACCACTCCCCTTTCCGTGGCAGAGTATGCCGGCATGCTCAGCGTTACTCCCAACTACCTGAACAAGACAGTGAAGAACCGCACCCGCCGTACCGCTATCGACTGGATTGAGATTGCCCGCCTGAACATTGCCAAGAGCCTCCTCAAAGACCCCAGCATCTCCATTGCCGATGTATCGGCCCATGCCGGATTGCCGGACCAGTCCTACTTCTCGCGCTTTTTCAAAAAAAAGACGGGGCAAACCCCGTCCGAATTCAGAAACAGCCGCTAAGGCTTATTTCGCAATATATTCATACTGCTTAATGCCGATGAGCTTGCCCTTCGGATTGTAGGTGTATTGTACCTTTTTCTTGGCAAACTCGTTGTATTCGAAGGTTTTGTAGGTTTGGAGCTTGTTGCGGTGGTCGTACACATACTCCTTGCTCACCTTGCCGGAGGCATCGTATTCAAAACGCTTGCGCCACTTCTGCCCGTCGGTGTTGTATTCTATCTCCTCTACCTTCTTACCCTCGGCATTGAAGGTGGTCATGTGATCCAATACCTTGTGGGAACCATTGGCGTCGGTATTCCATTCCTTCACCACCAGGTTCTTCTTGTTTATCTTCATCTCCTGGTCCTGGGCATTCAGGGCCACCAGGGGAAACAGCAGGCACAAGGCCCCAAGCAAGCAACGCTTCATCATTTGATGTACTTCTTAACGGTTAACACTTCGTTTTCCACCCTGAAAATGACATCACCCCCTTCAAAGGGCATTCCGTATTCCTTCTCGGCTTTGTCCTGGTAGGCCGGGCGGGGATCCAGGACCAGCACTTCTTCCAAAATACCGCGCTGGCGGCTGTCCAGCTCAATTTCTTCCGGAATAACCACTTTCAGCTTCTTCCGGGGAGCCTCTCCGGCAAAACCACAGAGAGCATCGGGATAACTGTCGGCATATGCTATGTAAGGCTTGATGTCATAGATGGGGGTTCCATCCATCAGGTCTGCCCCCCTAATCACAAGTTCCATGCCATCAACCTTTTGTAATTCTACACAGGATAGGCCCAGCGGATTGGGCCGATAGGGAGAGCGCGTGGCCCATACCCCCATGGCGGTATTGCCCCCCAGCCGGGGAGGCCGCACCGTAGGTTGCCACTCCCCCTTGGCGGGTTTGTTGGCGCTGAAGCCCCAAACCAGCCACAGGTGACTGAAGCCTTCCAGCCCCCTCAGAGCTTCTCTTACACGATATTCTTCCGTAAAGACAATGCGTCCCTCCACATCCCGGGCCAGGGAACTCTGGCGGGGAATGCCAAACTTGGAGCCGAAAGGGCCCTTGTAATAAGCCACCGGCCTTAGAAGCAGTTCGTCTGCCATATTATGAAAGGTATTTTCCGTGACAACGGCAGTAACGAAGGCCGCTGCCGCAGGGGCAGGGGTCATTGGCCGCTACATGTGGGATGGTGAGGCCCAGGGGCAGGAAATCGGAATTCAAGTCCCCTGCATAACCTTCTGTAATGGTGGGTTCGGGCATGGTCCAATGCGGGTACTCATCCCCCACCTGCAGCGGCTTCTCTTCCCTCGGGGTGTGCCAGGCGGGCCAATCGGCCTTGGCCAGATTGGCTTCCTGGGCACTATAACCGCACAGGAACCACTTGGGCACACTGTCGGCATAATCGCTTACTATCTGACAGCAGGCCAGCCAGCTCTCCTCGTCCAGGTCCGGACTCATGGGGCTGTCCAGCAGCGGTTGGAAAAGGGCATCATTCTGCTCCAGAGTGTACTGGGCCTCCATCCAGGTGTCGTGCTGGGCCTTTACCAATTCGTAACCTTCATAGCCCACCCGGCGGTACATTTGCTCCAGGCGCATGCCTTCGGGCGTTTTCATGCCGATGGTAAAGTAAGGAGCACCAGCGCCCGCCTCCCGGGCATCGGCCGCCGTGAAAGGCTTGAAAGCCTTCTGGTCCAAGGCCTTGCGCTGGGTGAAAATCTCTTCCACATTCTCTACGCAGGGAGAGCATACATAGTCTCCCCATTCGTCCGTGTAGCGGTACATCTTTACCAGAGGGCTCTGGTGCAACATCTTGGAAA
This sequence comes from Bacteroidales bacterium UBA3623, assembly GCA_002373715.1. Classification (GTDB taxonomy): domain Bacteria; phylum Bacteroidota; class Bacteroidia; order Bacteroidales; family UBA932; genus Cryptobacteroides. Next base: position 1,593 of record DFLI01000095.1, on the reverse strand, counting down.
GTTCCCGGAAGTTGCCTCCGCGAGCCTGTTCGAACCAATCCATCACCAGGTCTATGAAACGTTCCGTAGGAAGGATGCCATACAGATTCAGGTATCCCAGTCCCACGCGTTCCACCTCAAACTGACCGCTCTTTTCGCAGGAACGGAGTACCTTCTCCACATCCGGGGCCACTATGTCGTACATCTCCCGGCTGATCCATACTTTATGGAAATTCTCGTCGGAATCGTCGTACTGCACCAGGCCCGTTACCTCCAGCAGGCTGGGATAATCGGCAAAATCCTGGTACTGCACCTTTTCCGGACCGGCATGCACCAACTCCCGGAGCAGGCGCACGTCCCGTTCCATAAGATGGGACATCCACCGGCGCGGCTCCATACGAAGATAGCTGTGGAGCTGCTCCACCAGCTGAGATTTTCTCAGTCGCGGGCTCAGCTCATTCCCCAGGATACTGCCCAGGTCTTCCAGCTCCATCTTCTGAAAGCCGTCCAGAATGGTATGTAGATTCCTTACTTCCATGCAAAGTGCAAAGATAATCCCACTCATGGTCATTTGCAAATATATGAGTAAATTCGCGTACTTTTTTTCTTGACACGGATGCTGTTACAAATAACTTACTTTACTGGGGTTCATCAACATCTCCCAGAGCGTCATGGAAGCCAAGGTAGTCTAGCCGCCTGCCCAATCATTTAGCCAGATATTGCTTCCGTTCCTCCTGAGGGAACTTCTCTATGGCATATCTTAACATAGTGCGGGGCATGCTTTGGTAACGCGGCGCAAGGAACGCTTCCAGAGCAGCTTTGTCCCGTTTACCGGCCTCCCGCAGCAGCCAGCCCACGGCTTTGTGAATAAGGTCGTGCGGGTGATGCAGAAGGATATCTGCTATGGCAAAAGTGTCTTCCAACTGCCCGTGGCGGATGAAGGTCATGGTGCTCACCATACCGATGCGCTGTTCCCAGATGGTTTTTCCGTTGCGGGCCAGGTCATACAGCAGCGTACGGTCCTTGTCCAGCAGCCACACCCCTAGCAGCGGGTAACACGAAAGGTCCACCAGGTCCCAGTTATTGATGAAGGCGGTATGGTTCAGATAGAAATCCACACAGTCCTGACGCTGTGCCTTGTTGTGCTTGAAGATTTCCACCAGCGTTAGCAGTGCTGCCAGACGAACCTCATGATATTCACTGGAAATACACTCTTCCAGGTGCTGCCAGGTGGTTTTCCGCCAGCTCTCCTTCACCACTTCCCTTGTTACCGGCACTTTGATTCCCAGGAACTTATCTCCCTCACCATACTGCCCCGGCCCGGTTTTGAAAAACCGTGCAAGTCCCGCCACCTGGGCCGGATCCGCATGCCGGAGCATCTGTTCTAAAAGTACGTTCATATTCCTTTCAGCATAGCTTCACAACCGGCCAGAATGTCCTGGAAGGCCTCTTCAAAATCTCCGGTGTACCAGGGGTCTGCCACATCCCGTCCCACGCCGGTGTAAGACATGAGCAGATGGATCTTGCCCTGCGGGTCTTCCGGAATGATGCGGCTAATCCATCGAAGGTTAGAGCCATCCATGCAGATGATGCGGTCGAAGCGGTCATAATCGG
>DFLI01000065.1 GCA_002373715.1 Bacteroidales bacterium UBA3623 | reverse complement strand
CGCCCGATAATGCAACGGATAAGACAGTTACCTGGAGCAGTGACAAAACTTCTGTAGCTACGGTAGACTCCAACGGTAAGGTAACTGCCAAGGGCGGCGGTGAAGCCACCATTACGGCCAAGGCCGGAGACCAATCGGCCACCTGCCATGTGGTAGTAACGGTTCCTGTTACCAACATCACCTTGAACAAGGACAAGATTACGCTGAATGTGGATGCCACATTTACTCTTACCGCAACTGTTACGCCCAACGATGCAACGGATAAAACCGTTACCTGGACCAGTGAAGACCCTTCTGTAGCCAAAGTTGAAAACGGCGTAGTCACGGGACTCTCCGCTGGCAAAACATACGTTAAGGCCACGGCCGGAGAAGTGACAAAATCCTGCGAAGTTACCGTAGTAGTGCCTGTTGAAAGCGTTTCCCTCAACAAGACCACGCTAACCCTTGACAAAGGTGCATACGAAACTCTGCAAGCCACTATTAATCCCAGTAATGCAACGGACCAGACCCTTACCTGGTCCACCAGTAAGTCTTCTGTTGCCACTGTGGATAATAACGGTAAGGTAACGGCCGTGAACGGCGGAGAAGCCACCATCACCGTCACCACTTCCAACGGCAAGAAGGCAGAGTGTAAGGTAACCGTAAACGTGCCGGTTACTTCCATCCAGCTGAATAAGAGTGAAATGACCCTTAGCGTAGGACAGAGCTTTACCCTAAGCGTTGTCTTCAATCCCACCGATGTTACCGACAAGACGGTCACCTGGGAGTCCGACAAACCGGACTTTGCCTCCGTTGATGCCAACGGTAAGGTAACGGCCAAGGCCCAGGGCATTGCCGTGATTACCGCAAAATCCGGCGGCAAGGAAGCTAAATGCACGGTTACCGTGGTAAACGACAACACCGAAGGCTACGACAACGGAAACGGCGCGTGGGACGACTAGTCCTATCGGCCCATAAAAAAGAAAACCGGAACTCTCACGAGCTCCGGTATTTTCTTACCTATTATTAACTAAACCAACTAAAACTAACCGGTTTAGTAATAAGCAAGCGGCGTGCCAAACTTTAATCTACTTGTTCACGAATTACTTCGGCGCGGGCTCTTTCCACTGATTTAGAGCGCTTTAGAACAAATCCGGAGCCCAGGTATTTTGTGCGGACATCTTCATCGGCCGCTAATTCTTCCGGTGTTCCGGACTGCAGAATCACGCCTTCGTACAGGAGGTAGGCGCGGTCTGTGATGGCCAGGGTTTCACCCACATTGTGGTCTGTGATGATGACGCCGATGTTGCGGTATTTCAGCTTGGCGATGATGTACTGGATGTCCTCCACGGCAATGGGGTCCACTCCGGCGAAAGGTTCGTCCAGGAGAATGAACTTGGGATCTACGGCCAGGGCGCGGGCAATTTCGCAGCGACGACGCTCACCGCCGGAGAGCTGAATACCCAGCGACTTGCGCACTTTGGAGAGGTTGAACTCGTCAATGAGGCGGTCCATACGCTCTATCCGCTCTTCCTTGGTCATGTACTGGGTGCTCTTGGACAGCTCCATCACGGAGAGGATGTTGTCTTCCACCGTCATTTTGCGGAATACGGAAGCCTCCTGGGGAAGGTAGCCAATGCCTTTTTGGGCCCGCTGGTACATGGGCAGGGTGGTGATTTCCGTGGTATTGCCTTCGTCGTCGTCCAGGAAGATGCGGCCGCCGTTGGGCTTGATTTGCCCGGTAATCATGTAGAAACTGGTGGTTTTACCGGCGCCGTTAGGGCCCAGGAAGCCCACAATTTCTCCTTGCTGCACTTCCATGGAAACGCCCTTCACCACGGTGCGGACGCCATATTTCTTAACAAGATTTTCTGCTCTTAACTTCATATACTACTTGGTATCCAGTCCTAAATCTGCCACAAAAGCGCGGACTTCGGGATTCTTTTCCATCAGGTCCTTGGCCTTTTCTTCGGGCATGTAGGGTACTTTTTCCGTTTCTTCAATGGGGGTAACCGACACAAGCACATTCACCTTGGTGCAGGTGACCAGTTCGCGGAGTTTGTTCTCCAGTTCCCGCAACATCTTTTCCTCTACCCACTGCTTCTGGGCGTCGTTGGTAACGAAGAATTCCACCTGCTTAACGCCATTCTCTTCACTCAGGTTGATGTTGGCGCTTTGCAGCATGCTGGCCAGACGGGGCTTGGCGCTGTACTGGCCGGCCAGTTCCTTCCACTTGAGGCGAACCACTTCGTCTTCCGGCAGGGCAGAGCTTTGCGCAGAGGCCTCCGCAGGCATTTCTTCCTCCTTCTTCTCCTCCATGATGGAGCTCATGGATAAAGCCGAACCAGTCTTCGGCGTTCTGCGGCGGGCAGGGGCTGCAGCAGGAGCAGGCGCAGGGGCCGATTCGGGAGCGGGAGCAACGGCGGGAGCCGGAGCAGCTGCAGGCGCAGGAGCCGGGGCAGTTGCGGGGGCAGGAGATGGCCGGTCGGCGCCGGCCATGACGGGCGCGGCAACCTTTGCGTCATTCCCGGCTTGACCGGGAATCTGCACGGGTTTATCGGCCGGCTTGCCCATAATGTAGCTCAGGCGCATGAGGGCAAACTCAATGTGCAGGCGGGGATTCACCGCAGCCTTGTAGCCGGTTTCGCAGGCGGTGGTGATGGCCAGAGCCTCGTAGAGGAACTGGTTGGAGCACCTGGCGGCCTGTTCGGCATACAGTTTCTTAAGGGAATCCGGCAGCTCCAGCAGCGGTTCCAGACCGCCGGTCTTGGCCACCACCAGGTTGCGGAGGTGGGAAGACAGGGAGCCCACGAAGTGCAGGGCGTTGAAGCCCTTGGAGAGTATCTCATCGAAGGTGAGGAAGGCCCCGCCGTAATTACCGGAGAGGAAGTCTTCCACCAGTTTGAAGCAATACTTGTAGTCCAGCACACCCAGGTTGCGGATAACATCCTGGTACTGTACCGTGGTGCCGCAGAAGGCCACCGTCTGGTCAAAGATGGTGAGGGCGTCGCGCATGGCGCCATCGGCCTTTACGGCTATTTCATGCAGGGATTCGTCGTCTATGGTTACACCTTCCTTCTGGGCTATGCCGCGGAGGTTGCGCACCATGTCCGGAATGCTGATGCGGTTGAAATCGTATGTTTGGCAGCGACTCAGGATGGTGGGCAGGATCTTGTGCTTTTCCGTAGTAGCCAGAATGAAAATGGCGTGTGCCGGCGGTTCTTCCAGCGTTTTGAGAAAGGCGTTGAAAGCGCTCTGGGACAGCATGTGAACCTCGTCTATGATGTACACGCTGTACTTACCCACCTGCGGGGGAACCTGCACCTGCTCCATGAGGGTTTTGATATCCTCCACCGAGTTGTTGGAAGCGGCGTCCAGTTCGTGGATGCAGTAGCTGCGGCCTTCCTGGAAGCTCACGCAGGATTCGCACTCTCCGCACGGTTCCATCTCCGGCCCCGGGTTAGCGCAGTTAATCATCTTGGCGAAGATACGTGCCGTGGTGGTTTTACCCACACCGCGGGGCCCGCAGAAAAGGTATGCATGGGCCAGCTGTCCTCTCCGGATGGAGTTGGACAGCGTTCGCGCAATATTATCCTGGCCGATGAGGCTCTCGAAGGAATCCGGCCTGTACTTGCGGGCCGATACAATATAGTCGCTCATAATATATGCAAATATAACAAAAAATACCGGAGCTCTTGATGAGTTCCGGTTTTTTATTGATAAAGGTGTGTGAAAGCTTACTGCTCTTCCTTGAGACGAAGCTGCTGAACATAGATAGCCTTCTGGAGCGCCATGCGCTTCTTCACGGAAGGCTTCTCGAAGTTCTTGCGGGAACGCAGCTCACGAACGGCGCCGGTCTTTTCGAACTTACGCTTGAATTTCTTGAGAGCTCTCTCGATATTTTCGCCTTCTTTGATGGGAACGATGATCATGCTTTTTACACCTCCTTTTTTCTCAAATGGGCTGCAAAGTTAGATATTTTTTGCTAACGGACAAAATTATTTATTATATTTGTGGTAACAATAATGTTATAGCGCTGATAACCAAAACACTTACAATATGAAAAAGCCTGCTCAAAACACTTATCCCTGGGCCTTCACATCGGTGGGAGGCACGGTTCGCGTAAAGATTCGCAATGGAGAAGACATCCGTCACCTGGGAGAACTGGACCGCAAGATGTGGACGGTTCTCAGCTGCCCGGTTACCAACCTGGAGTTTGATGAGAAATGCCTCAAGTATATAGATGTAGACGGAGACGGCAAAATTCGCGTGGACGAGGTTGTAGCCACTGCCAACTGGCTCACCAGCATCCTGAAGAATCCCGACGTCCTCCTCCAGGAGAACGACGCCTTCCAGCTGGAAGACTTCAATGCCGAAGATCCCGTGGGTGCCCGCCTGCAGGCATCGGCCCGCCAGATTTTGGTGAACCTGGGGCTGAAGAAAAACTCCATCAGCCTGGAAGATACGGCCGATAATACCAAGATTTTCGCCAATACCCAGTTCAACGGAGACGGCATTATTACGCCCGCCAGCGCCTCCGATGAGGCTACTGCCAAGCTCATTGAAACCATTGCCGGCATTGCATCGGCCGTGGACCGCAGCGGCGTGAACGGAATAACTGCCGAGCAGATTGATGCCTTCTATGCCGCCTGCGCAGACTATTCCGCCTGGCAGAAGGCCTGCACCAAGGAAGTGCTTCCGTTCGGAGACAAGACCGCTGAAGCCCTGGAGGCCGTGAACACCCTGAAGGAAAAGATGGCCGACTACTTCATGCGCTGCAAGCTCATCAGCTTTGACGCTGCCACTGCCCCCGCCGTAGACGTGAGCGTGGAGAAGATTGCCGCCATCGAGGGAAGTCTGGCATCGGCCACCGAAGAAATTGCCCAGCAGCCGCTGGCTAAGCCTGTGGTGGACGGCGTGCTCATCCTGAGCAGCGTGAATCCCGCCTGGAAGGCCGCTGTGGAGAACATGGTAGCGCTCACCGGCTGGAAGAAAGACCGCATCTCCGAAGAGGAATGGGCCGATGTCTGCGCGCAGTTCGCCCCCTACACCGCCTGGCTGGACGCCGAGAAGGGTGGGGAAGTGGAAGCCCTGGGCATTGACGCGGTGAACGCCATCCTCAAGGAAGACAAGAAGGCCGCCCTGTTGGAACTCATTGAGAAAGACAAGGCCGAAGAAGCCAACGCCCTCTCCATCGAAGAAGTGGACAAGGTGCTGCACCTGCAGAAGAACTTCTACCGCTTCCTTAATAATTACGTGGTACTGGCCGATTTCTACGACCCTCAGCACAAGGCCATGTTCCAGGCCGGACGCCTGTACATTGACCAGCGCAGCACAGACCTCTGCGTAAAGGTGGACGGCCCTTCGCCGGAAATCTCTTCCCTCAGCGGCATGTACATCCTGTACTGCACCTGCACCAGCGAGAAACTGGGCAAGAGTTTCCACATTGCCGCCGTGCTCACGGACGGTGACGTGGACGGCCTGCGTGAAGGCAAGAACGCCGTGTTCTACGACCGCGAGGGCAACGACTACACCGCCAAGGTAATAGCCATTGTAGACAACCCCATCTCCGTGCGCCAGGCCTTCTGGAGCCCTTACAAGAAGGTGGCCCGCCTGATAAGCGACAAGATTGACAAGAGCGCCGCCGAAAAGAACGAGAAGTCCCTGTCGGATCTTACGGAGAAGGCCGATGCCGCCGCTTCCGCCAAGCTGGAAGGGGATGGCAAGGAAGCCGCCAAGGCCGCTACCTCCTCCTTTGACATTGCTAAGTTCGCCGGTATCTTTGCCGCCATCGGCATGGCCATCGGCTTTATCGGAGAATTCCTGGTGGCTGTCATTTCCGGCGCCGCTTCCCTCAAGTTCTGGGAGCTGCTGCTGGTGATTGTGGGCATCCTGCTGCTCATTTCCGGCCCGTCCATGTTCATTGCCTGGAGAAAGCTGCGCAAGCGTGATATCGGCCCTGTGCTCAATGCCAATGGCTGGGCCATCAATGCCAAGTCTCTGGTGAACGTGAAGTTTGGCAAAACCCTCACTTCCCTGGCCAAGTTCCCCAAGCTCACCGCTGTGGATCCCGTGGCTCGCAAGCAGCGCTTCTGGAGATGGTTCTGGGGTATTGTCATTTGCCTGGCAGTAGCCGCCGGCGTATGCTGGGGCATCAGCTCGGGTAAATTCTGCAAGAAGCAGGCAGCCCAGCCCGAGGCGCAGGAGCAGGAAGTGGTGGAAGTGGAAGTTGCTGACCAGGCCACCGATGAACTCCCTGAAACCGCTGAATAATGTTAGACACCGCCTACCCCTATTCCCAATATGTGACCGGCAAGAACTTCGTAGGAAGAAGGGCCGATGTCACCCTGCTCGGCAATCTGCTGGGCCAGGGAGAGAATGTGCTGCTGAGCGAGCCGCCCAAAAGCGGAAAAACCTCGCTGGTGCAGCAGGCGCTCTTCTCCATGCGTATGTCGGGTAAGGTGTTTACGGTGGGGCAGTTCTCGGCCCTGAATATCCGCACTCCCGAAGCCTTCCTGCTGCGTCTGGGAAACACCGTCCTCCGGATGGTGGCCTCTTCTCCCGCGGAGTATGCCGCTCTCACGCAGAAGTTCCTGGGGGAGACCCACTTCGTGTTCGACCCCAATAAGTATACGGATGAAGACCAGATTCTCTCCCTCAATTGGGATGTGGATGAGGCCGATATTCAGGCCATGCTCCGCTTCCCCTATGCCCTGGCGCAGGACCGTGGAGCCCGGCTCATCCTCATTGTAGACGAGTTCCAGTTCCTCACCCGCCTGGAGAATCCGGATGCCCTTTTGAGGCCCCTGGATGCCTGCATGCGGGAGATGAGAGGCCCTAACCTCTTCTCCTGGGTTATCATCGGCTCGGGGGTGAATGCCATGAAGGCCATCTTCCAGAGCAGCCAGCTGTTCTACAAGCAGCTCACCCGTGTAACCCTGTCGCCTGTTGATGAGCGGGAGATGGCAGACCACGTGCACAAGGGCTTCCTGGCCGCCGGTAAGGTGGTGGAGAAGGAACTCCTGCAGGGCGCCTGCCGCCTGTTCAAAGGCCATCTGTGGTACATCAACCACTTTGCCGCCATTTGCGACCATATGAGCAGGGGCTACATTGTGGAGCAGGCGCTGGTGGAGGCCCTGGGCAATCTGGTAAGCATCCACGAACCCCGCTTCAACGCCATCATGGCAGACCTCACCACCCATCAGGTGAGCTTCCTGCGTGCGGTGGTGGACGGCATCGTGCGCTTCAGCGCGGCCGATGTCATCCGCACTTACGGACTCAACTCCTCGGCCAATGTAAAGCGCGTGAAAGATGCCCTTATGAAGAAAGAAGTGCTGGTCTTTGACGAGAACGACAATCCTCACATCATAGACCCTCTCTTCGAGTATTGGCTCAGAAAGTATTACTTTGAACTGAAAGACTAATTATGCATATAGTTGTTTTAACCGGCGCAGGCGTATCGGCCGAGAGCGGATTTGCCACCTTCCGGGACTCCGGCGGCCTCTGGGAGCAGTACGACGTGAACGACGTGGCTTCCATTGAGGGCTGGTACCGCAACCGGAAACTGGTGCTGGACTTTTACAACCAGCGCCGGGCCCAGCTGAAGGACGCTAAGCCCAACGCGGCCCATGAGGCCATCGCAGGGCTGGAGTCCCAGTATAAGGTAGATGTCATTACCCAGAACGTGGACAACCTGCACGAGCGGGCCGGTTCCACTAGGGTGCTGCATCTGCACGGAGAACTTACCAAGGTGCGTCCGGAAAACGGAATATACGACCGCACGGCCTCTGAGGCGGAGGTGATTGATGTGGGCTATAAGCCGGTGGTACTGGGAGACCTGGCGCCCAATGGCAGTCAACTGCGCCCGCACATTGTATTCTTCGGGGAGGCGGTGCCCA
>DFLI01000066.1 GCA_002373715.1 Bacteroidales bacterium UBA3623 | reverse complement strand
GCCGGCGGGATAACGGAGTTGATGAACACACCCTCGTCAAAGGCACGCTTGGTGACGATGAAGGTTTTCTCCAGATCACGGACATACAGCGGGATAATCGGGCTTTCGGTTTCTCCAATCTCGAAGCCGGCTTCCTTGAAACGGCGCAGGGCGTAGTTGGTGACATCCCAGAGGTTGGTGATGCGTTCAGGCTCGGCCTGGATAATGCGCAGAGCTTCGCGGGCCGATGCGGTGGCGGCGGGGGTATCCGAAGCCTGGAAGATATAGGTGCGGGCGGTGTGGCGCAGCCAGTTGATGATGATCTTATCGGCCGCTATGAAACCGCCGATGGCGGCGAGGCTCTTGGAGAAGGTACCCATGATGAGGTCTATCTCATTGGTGAGGCCGAAGTGGTTGCAGACGCCGCGGCCCTGCTTGCCAAAGACACCCAGGCCGTGGGCTTCGTCCACCATAATCACCACATTATCGTACTTGTGCTTGAGCTCTACAATCTCCGGCAGCTTGGCCAGGTCTCCTTCCATGGAGAAAACACCGTCTACTACGATTAGCTTCACGGAGTTCTTGGGGCAGCGGCGAAGGCAGCGCTCCAGGTCCTTCATGTCGTTGTGCTTGTAGTGAAGGCCTTTGGCAAAGCTGAGGCGGCGGCCATCCACGATGGAGGCGTGGTCACGGTCGTCGCAGATGATGAAATCGTCCTTGGTGAGGAGCTGCGGGATAACACCGCTGTTCACGGTGAAGCCGGTGGAGAACACCAGGGCTTCGTCTTTGCCCACGAACTCTGCCAGCTCTTTTTCAAGCTGCACGTGGATGTCCAGCGTTCCGTTCAGGAAGCGGGAACCGGCGCAACCGGAACCGTACTTCTTGAGGGCCTCGATGCCGGCGTTAATAACGCGCTCGTCTCCGGTGAGACCGGTGTAAGCGTTGGAACCGAACATCATAATCTTGTGCCCGTCCATGGTTACTTCGGTGCCCTGCTTGCTGGTTATCTGGCGGAAATAAGGGTAGATACCCTTTTCCATCATTTTCTGGGGAAGGTCATATTTGGCCAGTCTGGCGTGTAAAAGTCCCATTTGGTATAGGTTTTATCTCTAGTTTAACCGTGCAAAAATACGAAAAATATTTTTAAGCGCACATATATGGGGATTTTTTCGTACCTTTGAGCCTTCATTGAAACTGCAAAAAAGCAATATGGAAGAGCGCAAACTCAATTTCTTAGAGGAGATTATCGAAAAGGATTTGGCCGATGGAAAAGTGGACAGCATCATGACCCGCTTCCCTCCGGAACCCAATGGTTACCTGCATCTGGGACATGCCAAGAGCATTTGTCTGAACTTCGGCCTGGCCCAGAAGTATGGTGGCAAAACCAACCTCCGCTACGACGATACCAACCCCACCAAGGAAGACACCGAGTACGTGGATTCCATCAAGGAAGATATCAAGTGGCTGGGCTTCCAGTGGGACAAGGAGCTTTATGCCTCCGACTATTTCGACCAGCTCTACGAGTGGGCAGAAGATCTGATCAAGCGCGGCCTGGCCTATGTGGACGACCAGACCCAGGAGCAGATTCGCGAAAATCGCGGCACCGTGGATAAGCCCGGTACGCCCAGCCCCTGGAGAGACCGCTCCGTGGAAGAAAACCTGCAACTCTTCCGCGAGATGAAGGCCGGCAAGTATGCAGAAGGCGAGAAGGTGCTCCGTGCCAAGATTGACATGGCCCACCCCAACATGATGTTCAGAGACCCTCTGCTGTACCGCATCAAGTTTGCCCATCATCACCGCACCGGAGACAAGTGGTGCATCTACCCCATGTACGACTACACCCACGGTCAGTGCGATTCCATAGAACATATCACGCACTCCATCTGCACACTGGAGTTTGACGTGCATCGGCCCCTGTACGACTGGTTCATCCAGACGCTGGGCATCTATCCTTCCCATCAGTACGAGTTCGCCCGTCTGAACCTCACCTACACGCTCATGAGTAAGCGCAAGCTGCTGGAGCTGGTGCAGAAGGGCCTGGTGAGCGGCTGGGACGACCCTCGCATGCCCACCCTCTGCGGTGTGCGCCGCCGTGGTTATACGGCCAACGCCCTGCGCATGTTCTGCGACAAGATTGGCGTTTCCAAGCGTGACCAGCTCATGGACATCCAGTTGCTGGAGTGGTGCGTCCGCCAGGACCTCAATGAGCGCTCCAACCGCTATATGGTAGTGCAGGACCCTGTGAAGCTCACCATCACCAACTGGCCGGAAGGCAAGGTGGAATGGTTCAACTGCCCGCTCAATCCCGCAGACCCTGACGGTGCCAAGCGCCGCGTTCCCTTCACCGGCAATCTTTTCATAGAAAGGGCCGATTTCATGGAGGACGCTCCCGCCAAGTTCTTCCGCCTCAAACCCGGCGGAGAGGTGCGCCTGAAGTATACCTATATTGTGAAGTGCAACGAGGTTATCAAGGACGAAAACGGAGAGGTGGTGGAGCTTAAGTGCACCTACGATCCTTCCACCGAGTACCGTCCCGTGAAGGGCACCATCCATTGGGTAAGCCGGGAGCACGCTCAGGAACTGGAACTCCGCAATTACGATCGTCTCTTCACCCTGGCCGATATGTCCCAGGTGCCCGAGGACAAGGACTACAAGGATTTCCTGAATCCCGAGAGCCTGGTCATGGGCAAGGGTTGGGCAGAGCCCGCCCTTCTGGAAGATGCCTCCGGCATTGCCGTCCAGTTTGAACGCGCCGGCTACTACGTAAAGGACAAGGACTCCACCCCGGAGCACCCCGTCTTTAACAAGACTACGTCTCTGAAAGACTCCTACAAACCCGAGTAATCCTTCATACAGATGCCTGTAGTAAGTGTAATCATCCCCATCTACAATGCACGGGCTTATCTGGGCGAAACCCTCAAAAGCGTACAGGATCAGACCTTCAAGGACTGGGAGTGTATTATTGTAGAGAATGGGTCATCCGACGAATCCGTAAAGGCCATCCGGGAGTTCTCTTCCCGTGACGGCCGCTTCTCCATAGTTCCCCTGGTTTCCTATGTGGGAATAGCCGCTTCCCGCAACATTGCCATGCAGCGTTGCTACGGCAAATACCTCCTGTTCCTGGATGCCGGCAACCAGCTGGCTCCGGGATATCTGGAAGCCGCCGTGAACGCCATGGAGGAAGACCCTTCCCTGCACGTGGTGTATGGTAAGGCAGAGAGACTGGGCAAGGGCCCCGAATGGGACTTGCCGCCGTTCTCCATGTCCATGCTGCTCTCCCGCAATTGTCTGTATATCAGCTGCCTTTTCCGCAAATCGGAGCACGATTTGTATTTGGGGAAAGGTTTTGACCAGCAGTTTGACAAGGGCATAGAAGACTGGGATTTCTGGCTGAGCCTCTTCGAGAGCCTGCCGCAGGAACCCAAAGTGCTTCAGTTGGAGGAAACCTGCTTCCTGTATACGGACAAGGGCTCCCGCGAGGAAGTTTCCGACGAGGAGCTTAAGGATATCCGCCTGCGTTTATGGGAAAAGCACAAGGCACTTTATGCGCGTTATTTCCCGGACCCGTGCGAAACGCTGGAATACCAGCGCCTGCTCCGGGCCGGAGAGAAGGGAGGTCACTCCTGGTGGAAGAAGACTAAATAATCTTCTTGAACACGCGGTAACCGTAAATAGCGATTACCACAAAGCAGAACATCGGCAAGATAAACGATACATTGACCGCGGGCATTCCAACGAGTGTTCCGCGGTCAATAATCATAGCCTGCAGCGGAGGCAGTACTGAGCCGCCCAGGATGGCCATGATAAGGCCGGCGGCGCCAAACTTGGCGTCTTCTCCCAAGCCTTCCAGCGCAATGCCGTAAATGGTGGGGAACATAAGCGACATGCAGGCGCTTACGGCCACCAGACAATACAGACCGGCTATACCCTGCAGGAATATCACACCCAGCGTGCAGGCAATGCCCGCAAGCGCAAAGATGTGCAGCATCTTGCCGGGGGAGAGGTACTTCATGAGCCAGGTGCAGATAAAGCGGCTGCAGCAGAAGATGATCATGGCGGCAATGTTGTACCGCTGGCTAAGTACTTCGGCGTCTATTTCGCTCATGCCCTGTTCCATGAAGATGCGAGTGCCGTACTGGATAATGAAGGTCCAGCACATAATCTGCACGCCCACGTAGAAGAACTGGGCCAGGACGCCCTCACGGTAGCGTTTTTTGCCAATCAGGTCCTTCAGCGTTTCGCGGATGCTGCCCTTGTTTTCCTCCTTCACGTGCGGCATTTGCACCAGCCAGATAAGGAGGAACATAACCACAATCACCAGACCGATAACCACGTAGGGCTTGATGAGGATGGCCAGGTCGCTCTGCTTCACAGCTTCGAACTCGGCATCGGAGAGCTGGGCGCGCTCTGCGCTGCTAAGCGGGTTCAGGCGGGCCTGGATAAAGTTCATGGCCACGAACATGCCGCAAAGCGAGCCGATGGGATTGAAGGACTGGGCAAAGTTAAGCCGCCGGGTGGCCGTTTCGGGGGAGCCCATGGCCAGGATGTAGGGGTTGGCGCTGGTCTCCAGGAAACTGAGCCCGCAGGTGAGGATGAAATAGGCAATGAGGAAGGGCCAGTATTCGCCCGTGGAGCGTGCTGCAATGAAGAGGAACGCACCGGTAGCATACAGCCCCAGGCCCATCAGAATACCTTTTTTATAGGTAAAGCGCCGGATGAACATGGCCGCCGGCAGTGCCATGGCAAAATAGCCGCCATAGAACGCCACCTGCGTAAGAGCCCCTTCCGTCACGCTCATGCGGAAAATCTTGGAAAAGGCCTTCACCATGGGGTTGGTAATGTCGTTGGCGAATCCCCAGAGAGCAAAACAAGCGGTGATGAGTATAAACGGCAGTAAGTAATTTACTCCGTTATACTTAAATATACTTTGTTTCTCTTTCATCACTATGTCTTTTTGGAGTAGATATGTACTTCCAAAACCTCCGCTTCGCGGCCCCTCCCACTGTCCCTTCGGGCCAGCGGGCCCCTCCCTCTTACACGGCCGAGGGTGGCCATGGGTTTTGGAAGTACATATCTACTCCTTATATTACTTTTTAAATAGCGGCCCGTAGGCGGCGCAGGCACGGTAATCGGCGCCTTCGGGGTCCATGCCGAAGGCACGCCAGGTGGACGGGCGGAAAATGGCCTCGTCGGGCACGTTGTGCATGCACACGGGGATGCGGAGCATGGAGCAGAGGGTGATGAGGTCTGCGCCCACATGGCCGTAGACAATGGCACCGTGGTTGGCGCCCCAGTTGTTCATGACGCTGTATACGTCTTTGAACGGGGCCTTGGTGGCGTCTAGGCGTGGGGCGAACCAGGTGGTGGGCCAGCCCTTGTCCGTACGGTCGTCCAGGATCTTGAACTGTTTTTCGGATACGTCCACCGTCCAGCCTTCGGCCAGTTGGAGTACCGGCCCCAGGTTCTTCACTATGTTCATGCGAATCATGGTGCAGGGCATGCCGCCCTTGGAGAGGAACTTGGAAGAGAAGCCGCCGCCGCGGAAGTATTCGCGGTTGGCGGGTACCCATACCGTGGCATCCAAGCAGTCCTGGGCCTCTTTTTCAGAGATTTCCCAGAAGGGCTTCATGGCGGGTTTGCCGTCTTTGGTGCAGCGGCCGCTGCCGTCCAGCGAGGCGGCGCCGGAGTTAATCAGATGGATAATACCGTTCGCGGCTTGGCCCTGCAACTTTTCACCCGTAACACGCTCTACGGCTTCGGGGCTCCAGTAGGTGCGCACATCGGCAAAGATGGCGGCCGTTTGGGAAACCAGGTGGCCCAGGAGCATGGCTACGCCGTTCAGGCTGTCGTTCTCCGTGGCCAGCACGAAGGGCTTGCGAATGCCGTTCCAGTCGAAGGAAGAGTTGAGGATGGCCTCCGCGAAGTCTCCGTTGGGGTAGAAATCCGTCCACTGACGCTGGCCCTGGAAACCGCCCAGGATGGCGTTATGGCCCAGGGCTTCCTCTCCGAAGCCCAGCTCCTTGAGCTTGGGATTGCCCTGCAGCAGGTCCCGGATAATGATGGCCATCTTCACGGTGAACTCCCAGTCTTTATCCTTGGCTTCGCGGGTTTTCTTGAGGTCTTCCCGGTTGCAAATATCATCGTTCTCCTTGCAGTTCTGCTTGGCCCATTTCAGGGCTTTTTCATACTCCTCGTGGTCGTAAATGCCGCGTTCCATACGACGGATGATTTCCACTTCGTCTATGCCCTCGCAGCGCATGCCCAGGTAGTCTTCGAAGAAGTCCGGGTTCACGATGGAACCGGCAATACCCATGCACACCGCGCCGATGGAAAGGTAGCTCTTGCCCCGCATGGAGGCAGCGGCTACGGCGCACTTGGCAAAGCGCAG
>DFLI01000085.1 GCA_002373715.1 Bacteroidales bacterium UBA3623 | reverse complement strand
AAGGAGAAATTCCTCATCCGGCTGAACAACCGCATTGTGCCGGTGCGCACCTCCGACATTGCCTATTTCTATTCCGAGGCCAAGAACTCGTTCATCGTCACCACCAGCGGCGCCTCCTATGTGATGGACGAATCCCTGGACGCCATTGCCGGCAGTCTGAATCCGGCATCCTTCTTCCGCATCTCCCGCAGCTGCATCATCTCCGAGGGCGTCATTGATTCCGTTTCGCGCCTCGTGGGCGGCCGCCTGCAGGTCACCCTCCGCCGCGGCTACCCCGAGCTCACAGACCTCACCGTCTCCCGCGCCCGCGTAGACGATTTCCTCTCCTGGCTGGAAAGATAGATGGGCCTTATCGGCCCCTGCCTTCCGTGCACGAAAACCCGTCCTTTGGTGCACGGCATAGACATTTTTCCGTTGCCGTGCACAAAAACTGCCTCCCGGGTGCACAGGACGGTTCTTTTTCGTATCTTTGTACTGGAAAACCGAAAACCATGACATTCAAAGCCGCCATACAATCCATGCGCCTTCGTACCCTGCCGCTGTCCATGGCAGGCGCGCTGCTGGGTATCCTTTTAGCTGTGGCCGATTGGAAGGTAGACCTTTGGGTTGCCGTCCTCATCGTGCTCACCACTATTTGCTTACAGATTCTCTCCAACCTTTCCAACGAGTTGGGGGACGTGCTTCGAGGCACGGACACCGCTGATAGGCAAGGGCCGCAGTACGGCATTATGGGCGGAGGCATGACGGTGGCCGATATGAAAAAGCTCATCGGCCTGTTTGTGGTGCTTTGTATGATCTTCGGTGCGGCCATGACATGGCGGGCTTTCGGTACATTGCTGGATCTGACGCCCATCCTGGTTCTTATGATGGGCGCTGCCGCCATAGCCGGGGCTATGAAATACACTCTGGGCCACAATCCTTACGGATATCGCGCCAAAGGTGATATCTATGTATTCCTGTTCTTCGGTTTGGTGGCCGTTCTGGGTTCCTACTTTGTGTGTACTCAGGGTGTTGGCCTTCACTGGAAGCTCCTTTTACCCGCCAGTGGCGTGGGCTGCTTCAGTGTAGGCGTTCTCAACGTGAACAACATCCGGGACATGAAAACAGACGCCGCCAACCGTGTTACCGTGGCCATTAAGTTGGGTTTGAAACGCGCACGCATTTACCAGACGGTACTTATCGGCCTTGGCTGGGCCTGCATGATTGCCTACTGCCTCCTTTGCTGGCCTTCCGTGTGGCATTGGATGTGGGTGATTACCCTGCCGCTGTACATCATTCATCTGAAAGGCATCTGGACCCGGGAAGACCGCGCACTGGACCCCATGCTGCCCCTTCTGGTCATGTCCACCTTTGCCCTCAGCCTTCTGTTCGGCCTGGGCTTCTGCGTTTATCTGTTCTGAGCCTTTCCCGAGAGGGGGTACATGGCATCCACTTCCTTCAGAGGCAAGCCTAATAATCTTGCCAGTTGTTTGTTGGAGGATCGGTACCTGTTTTTCAGCTGGATAGCAAGTTGTTTCTTGTCTTCGGGGCTAAGAAGAGCGGGCCTATCGGCCTTAAACTTATCCCGGCAAAGTCCGAAGACAATGGGCCACATCTCGTCGTCATTCAGGGCGGGGTCTTCTCCGTACCTTAGTGAGGTTTCCACCTGCGCCTCCACATTTTTGAGAACGCTGTTCACGAACTGCCGGGCATTGTCGTAGAAGGATTCCGCTTTTTTGTAGTCTACGAAGCTCCAAGGCTGAGCCACGCCGTCTTTAATGTGTATGCGGAGATCTACCGATGTAATTATTCTGGATTTGGTGAATTCCCGCAATGCTCGCCCCTTCAGGGCCGATGCCGGGAGGCCTTCCCGCACGAGCAAAGGGTTGAAATACAGATTCCCGCTGGACCAGGGGTCGGCAAATACATTTACGTCCGGATTTACAACAAAAGCGTTACGGATGACATAGGCGAGTTCCGTACGGAAGTGTTTCACATCTTCGATGGGAGTTAAACCGGGCTCCAGACTCGATGCGGGAAGAGATCGACCGTGATGGGAATAATAATTCTTGAGCAGCTGGAGAAAACGCTCATAAAACTCGGCCACCTGTTCGCGCTCTCCCAAAAGAAGAAAGTGAAAATGGTTTGTCATAATGGCGAAGGCCAGGAGTATGCAACCCGTTTCGTAGCAAGCGATGGCCATATAATTCAAAGCAATGCTGCGCTCCTGGTCGGAGTAAAACAACACATCTGTCTCCAGACCCTTGGTATATAGATGGAATATGGGGCCGGCCTCTAGGAAGGCCATTTCAGCGGGCGAATTGTTAAAGAAAGCCATAATCTTTTTTGTCCAAGGTAGGGATCTTTTTCAGACATGAACCCCCTCAAACAGAAAAATGTGATGAGAATCGTCATACAGGGACGAATGAACTACAATCGTAAGAAAAAAATACAAATCACCCGATTTTTCAAGCGAAAAAAGACGCGCTCCGTGCACCGTAGTGCCTGTTTTCGTGCACGGGAGGGGCAAAATGGGAGGTCAGTGCACAAGGCCGGTGGTTTTCGTGTACGGGAGGGTGGAAAGGGCCGATATAGGGCGGTTGCGGAATTTGGTAAATTGCAGTATCTTTGCAAGCTATGAAGAATATCCGCAATTTCTGCATCATTGCCCATATAGACCACGGTAAAAGCACCCTGGCCGACCGTCTGCTGGAGCTCACCCAAACCCTGAGTGCCCGCGAGATGGAGAACCAGGTGCTGGACGACATGGACCTGGAGCGCGAGAAGGGAATTACCATCAAGAGCCACGCCATCCAGATGGATTACGTGCGGGATGGACAGACCTATCGGCTCAATCTGATTGACACTCCCGGCCACGTGGACTTTTCCTACGAAGTATCCCGCTCCATTGCCTCCTGCGAGGGAGCCCTGTTGGTGGTGGACGCGTCCCAGGGTATTCAGGCCCAAACCATTTCCAACCTGTATCAGGCCATAGACCATGGGCTGGAGATTATTCCCGTGCTCAATAAAATTGACATGGACAGTGCCCAGCCGGACGTGGTGCAGGACCAGGTGTGCGACCTCCTGGGCTGTGACCCGGAAGATGTGCTGCGCGTGAGCGCACGTACAGGCGAAGGCGTGCAGGCCGTGCTGGATGCCATTGTGGATAAGGTTCCCGCCCCGAAAGGGGATGCATCGGCCCCGCTGCAGGCCCTTATTTTCGACTCCGTTTTTAACCAGTTCCGCGGCATCATTGCGTACTTCAAGGTTGTGAACGGCAGCATCAAAACCGGAGACAAGGTTAAATTCTTCTCTACCGGCAACGAATATGAGGCCGAAGAAGTGGGCAACCTGAAACTGAAGCTGAACCCTACCGGCGAGGTAAAAGCCGGAGACGTGGGTTACATCATCACCGGCATCAAGGCTGCCGTGGAAGTGAAGGTGGGAGACACCATCACCCATGTGGAAGAGCCTTGCAAAGAGGCCATTGCGGGCTTTGAAGAAGTTAAGCCGATGGTTTTCGCCGGTCTCTATCCGGTAGACGCCTCCAAGTTTGAGGAACTGCGCGCCACACTGGAGAAGTTCCAGTTGAACGACGCCTCCTTCACCTACGAGCCGGAGAGTTCCCTGGCCCTGGGCTTTGGTTTCCGCTGCGGCTTCCTGGGCCTGCTGCACCTGGAAATTGTGCAGGAGCGCCTGTTCCGTGAGTTCAACATGGACGTGATTACCACCGTCCCCAACGTATCTTATAAGGTATACACCACCAAGGGTGAGGTTATTGACGTGCACAATCCGTCCGGCCTGCCCCCGGCATCAGTGATAGACCATATTGAAGAGCCTTACATCCGCGCACAGATAATCACAAAGGCCGATTTCTATGGCCCCATCATGAAACTGTGCATGGATAAGAGGGGTACGCTCATCGGCCAGCATTATATTACCACCGACCGCGTGGAACTGAACTACGACCTGCCGCTTTCGGAGGTAGTGTTCGATTTCTACGATAAATTGAAGTCCATCTCCAAGGGCTATGCCTCCTTCGACTACCATGTCACGGACTTCCGTCCCGCCCGGCTGGTGAAGCTGGATATCCTTCTGAACGGAGACCCGGCGGATGCACTCTCAACGCTGATTCACGAGGACCACGCTTACGACTTCGGCCGAAAGATTTGCCTGAAGCTCAAGGACCTCATTCCCCGCCAACAGTTTGACATTGCTGTGCAGGCAGCCATCGGCGCAAAGATCATTGCCCGCGAGACCGTGCGCCAGGTGCGTAAGGATGTGACGGCCAAGTGCTACGGCGGTGACGTTACCCGTAAGCGCAAGCTGCTGGAAAAGCAGAAAGAGGGCAAAAAGCGCATGCGCCAGATTGGCACTGTGCAAGTCCCCCAAAGCGCCTTCATGGCGGTACTTAAACTGGATTAAACCGGACAGGACTCCCAGAAACCGACCCTCCGTGCACCGTAGAGACTCTATTCGTGCACGGAGGGCTTATTTTGGAAGGGCCGTACACCGGGGCACCAGATTTCGTGCACGGGATTGATTTTTCGGGCGGAAATGACTATATTTGTAACTCCACAGACTCAAATTTTATGGCAAAATCTTTCGAAGAACTCCAAAGCATCGCAACACAGGTGCGCAGGGATATTCTGCGCATGGTGTGCAAGGCCAATTCCGGCCATCCGGGCGGCTCCATGTCCTCCACGGATGTCCTTACTTATCTGTACTTTAACCAGATGAAGCACAACCCCGCCACCTGGACCCGCGAGGGCAAGGGACAGGATATGTTCATCCTGAGCGCCGGCCACATGACCCCGGTGTACTATTCCCTGCTGGCCCGTACCGGATACATCCCGGTGGACGAACTGGCCACTTTCCGCCAGATGGGCACCCGCCTGCAGGGCCACCCGTCCGTTCGCAAGAACCTGCCGGGCGTTTTCCAGGCATCCGGTTCACTGGGACAGGGACTGAGCGCCGCTGCCGGTGCCGCCCTGGGCAAAAAGCTGGACGGAGAAAACAACTTCGTGTACTGCCTCTGCGGAGACGGAGAAAGCGAGGAAGGCCAGATTTGGGAGGCCGGCATGTTTGCCGCGCACCACAAACTGGACAACCTCATTGCCATGACCGACTGGAACGGCAAGCAGATTGACGGCAACGTGGACGACGTAGCCGGCATGGGAGACCTGGCCGCCAAGTGGGAAGCCTGGGGCTGGAATGTTATAGTGGCCGATGGACACGACTTCCAGTCCATCGCTCAGGCCTTCGAGCTGGCCGCCGCCGGCAAGGGCAGCGGAAAGCCCACCATGATTCTGTTCAAGACAGAAATGGGCCACGGAGTGGACTTCATGGCCGGCACTCACAAATACCACGGTTCCGTCCCCAAGCCCGAGCAGCTGGAAGACGCCCTGAAACAGTTAGGTGAAACCCCCTTAGGAGATTTTTAGTATGAAAAAATATACAGACACAGGTAAGAAAGACACCCGCAGCGGTTTTGGCGCGGGCCTTCTGGAAGCCGGCAGGGCCAACAAGAACGTAGTGGCCCTCACCGCAGACCTCAAGGGTTCCCTCAAAATGGACGCCTTCGCGGCCGAATTCCCGGAGCGTTTTATCCAGTGCGGCATTGCCGAGGCCAACATGATTGGCGCTGCCGCCGGCCTGGCCCTCACCGGCAAGGTCCCCTTCGTGGGCTCCTTCGCAGAGTTTGTGACCGGCCGTGTGTACGACCAAATCCGTCAGGAAGTCTCCTACGGCAACACCAATGTGAAGATTGCCTCTTCCCACGCCGGCATTACGCTGGGTGAAGACGGTGCCACCCACCAGACCATGGAAGACATGGCCCTCATGCGCGCCCTTCCCGGCATGGTGGTCATCAACCCCTGCGACTATAACCAGACCAAGCAGGCCACCCTGGCCGCCGCAAAATATGTTGGTCCCGTATACCTGCGCTTCGGCCGTCCGGGCGTTCCCAACTTCACGGACGAGAACGAGCCCTTCGTGATTGGCAAGGCCATCGTGATGAATGAAGGCAAGGACGTCACCCTCATCGCCACCGGCCACACCGTGTGGGAGGCCCTGCAGGCCGCCGAGGCCCTGGAGGCCGATGGAATAAGCGCCGAGGTCATTGACATTGCAACCATCAAGCCCCTGGACGAAGAGGCCATCGTAGCATCGGTCCAAAAGACCGGCTGCGTAGTGGTTGCCGAGGAGCACAACGCCTTCGGAGGCCTGGGAGAGGCTGTTGCCGGCGTGCTGGCCGCCAAGTGCCCGAAGCCTGTGGAATTTGTGAACGGAGGAGACCGTTTCGGTCAGTCTGGCACACCTTCTGCATTAATGGCCGCGTACGGCCTGGACGCTCCGCACATTGCGGAAGCCGCCAAGAAGGCTATCTCCAGAAAATAAATGGAATCCTTAGAGCAGGTTTTTAATGGCATCGTAAAAGATTTCAGCGAACGTCTTTATTGGCACGTCCGCCGGATGGTGAACAGCCACGAAGACGCCGACGACCTGCTCCAGGACATCTTCCTTAAAATATGGACTGCGCTTCCCTCTTTCCGGGGGGAGGCGCAGCTTTATACCTGGGTGTGGCGCATTGCCACCAACGAAACCCTGAACCATCTGCGCAAGGAACGCGTGAGGGCGGCCCTCAGAATGCAGTCGGTAGATGCCGAGATGGAGCGCCGCATTGAGGCCGATCCCTTCTTCAACGGCACCGCTGCACAGAGGGAGCTGGCCAAGGGTTTAGCCAAACTGCCGGAAAAACAGCGCCAGGTTTTTGTGATGCGCTGGTGGGACGAACTGAGCTACGAGGAGATATCGGCCATAACGGGCACCTCCGTGGGAGCCCTTAAAGCCTCCTATCATATTGCACAAGAAAAAATTAAATTAAACCTTTCCGACCTGGACGTGTCAAAGTAAGCGTTATGACCAAAAGAAACGACATATCCGTCCCCCAGGGCTACTTCCAGAATCTGGAACAGAGACTGAGCCGCATCCCCCAGCAGGAGGTGCGTCCCACCACCTTCCAGAAGGTATCCCCCTGGCTTGCGTATGCAGCCAGCCTCGTTGTGCTGGCCTCCGTGGGGGGCTTTATTTTCCGCAAAGCGGCACAGCCCGTACAGGAAGAGTACAGTTGGGACTATCTTTCCTACCTGTCCCAGTCTTTGGATCCCGACGGCTGGGTAGAGCTGGAAGAGAGCCCCGAACTCTCCGATGAGGACATCATCAATTACCTGTTGGCCGACAACAACATCTCTTTGGAACTCTTAGCAGAAGCGAATTATGAAGAAAATAATTAGTGTATTCCTTACTTTGGTTCTGGCCGGCACCTTCGTCTTTGCCCAGAATAACAACCAGAACCGCCATGGTGACTGGCGCGAAAGAGTGCGCGCAGAGCAAGTGGCCTTCATTACCAACGAACTGGATTTGAGCGAAAGCGAAGCCCAGGCTTTCTGGCCCGTGTACAACGACGTCCAGAAGCAGCGCCGGGAGGCCTTCAAAGCCACCGGAGAAGCCTACATGAACCTGCAGAAGGGTGTAGATGACAAAGACGTGGACAAGCTGCTGGACAAGTACCTGGCCGCCAAGAAGGCCAGCGAAAAAGTAGAGGCCGATGCCGTGGCGCGTTACAAGAAAGTGCTCCCGGTTAGCAAGGTAGCCAAATTACTGATGGCCGAGGAAAAATTCCGCCAGAATCAGATTCACCGGCTGGGACAGGGCAGAGGCCCCGGTTTCCCGGGACAGCAGCCTCAGACAAACGCACCGTCCACCAAATAACAGCTGCGGTCGCATAATTGGGCCAGACCAGCGTCATGAGTAACAATGACCACGGTCTGGCCTAATTGTTTACTCAGGGTAAGGAAGAGCTGGTGAATCTCTTCCTTGGTGTGGCTGTCCAGGTTGCCGGTGGGTTCATCGGCAAACAAGATGGCGGGCTTATTGGCCAGGGCGCGGGCAATGGCCACGCGCTGCTGCTCTCCGCCGGAAAGCTCCGAAGGCTTGTGCGAAAAACGGGCTTCCAGGCCCACCAGCGTGAGGAGTTCGCGCGCGCGGGCATCGGCCTCCCTGTTGGAGCTGCCACCTATGAGCTTGGGTATCATGACATTTTCCACCGCCGTGAACTCCGGCAGCAAGTGATGCGCCTGAAACACAAAGCCTATGCGCTGATTGCGGAAGGCCGATAAAGCCTTGGAGCCCAGGGACAGAACATTTGTGCCGTCTATGAGCAGGCTGCCGGCATCCGGCGTAAGGAGCGTTCCCAGGATTTGCAGAAGGGTACTCTTCCCCGCCCCGGAAGCGCCCATGATGGCCACCACCTCTCCGGCTTTCACGCTGAAATCCACATTTTTAAGGACTTGCAGCGTGCCAAAAGACTTGCAAATATTCTTGGCATCAATCATGTTTTTCACTACCTTTGTGACTCTTTACAAAGATAGGAACAATCTTGCAAAAGCGCAACCTCATAAGCCTTCTCCTGTTACTTCTGTGCTGGCTATCCCCTGCTCAGGTGATATTCGAGCCCGTGGGGGGAAACGCCGTCTGGACCACCAAGGAGGGTTCTGTTTTCCTAAGCCGCATGCTGGAAGACATGGAGGCTGCGCAAAATACCATAGAAATAGAGTACTACTGGTTTGCCACCGACGAGGCGGGCCAGAAAGTGAGGGACATGCTCATACGAAAAGTGCAGGAAGGGGTAAAGGTGCGGCTGATTATTGACAATTTCACTACACCCATGGCAAAGGAGTCCTTCTACGAAAAGATGCGGAAAGCCGGGGTGGAACTGTATTTTGTGCACGATTTCAGCAAGATGGGGCCTTTTACAGCCGTTGCTCACTATTTCGGGGAACGGGACCACCGCAAAATTGTGGTAATAGACGGCCACATTGGCTACACCGGCGGCATGAACTTCTACCAGCGGGCCCTTACTGAATGGATGGACACCCAGCTAAGACTGGAAGGGCCGGCGGTGGAACAGCTGAGAGCCCTGTTTGAAGAATCCTGGAAGCTTATGGGAGGAGGTCCTGTGGAACCGCTTCACGCTGCACCGGCAGGTGAGGCTGTGGCACAGGTGGTGGGCTCCCGCGGGCACGAGTACCTGGACAAGCTGTACATTGACGCCCTCCGGAATGCCAAAGAGTACTTTTACCTCCAAACCCCCTACTACGCTCCCCCGCCCGAGGTGGTGCAAGCCTTCAAGGATGCCGCTGCCCGTGGAGTGGATGTGCGTCTGATGGTGCCCGAGAAAAGCGACTGGAATTTCATGAACGTTGTAACCCAGGAGTACAGCATAGAACTGTACCGGGCCGGTCTGAAGGTGTACGTGTACGGCAAGGCCTACGACCACACCAAGGTATTTATCTCCGACGACCATTACAGCAGCTGCAGCACGGTGAACATGGATTACCGCAGCCTGCACATCAATTGGGAAGACGCCGTTTTCTTCCACGACACCGCTACCGCCCTTCATTTCAAGGAGTTATTCCTGAAGGAGGCCGCCGATGCCCGTGAGATTGGCCCTCAAGACCAGCCTGCCAAGGGGCTGAGAAAAAGACAACGCAATACTCTGAGGGAATTAAGTCCCATATTGTGATTTTTTAGTATCTTTGTAGATACCCCGGGGTGTGGCGCAGTTGGCTAGCGCATCTGGTTTGGGACCAGAGGGTCGTGTGTTCGAGTCACATCACCCCGACTTAGTTTGATTAGGGGAGCAGCCCCCTAAGACCCCCGCGGCCTTAAACCCTTTCCGTATTTTGCTGTACGGCAAAATACCCGGGCCGGCCGGTCGCCTGCTGGCGACTTATTAACCACATAAGAGTTATGTATTTACTAGGATACGACATTGGAAGTTCTTCCGTTAAGGCTTCTTTGGTAGATGCCCAAAGCGGGAAGTGCGTAGCATCGGCCTTTTATCCCAAGACGGAGGCCCCCATCATTGCCAAACAGCCCGGCTGGGCAGAACAGGACCCTTCCATGTGGATGGGCAACCTGAGGCTGGCCACGGAGGATGTGCTCCACCAGTCAAAGGTGGATGCGAAGGATATCAAAGCCATCGGCATATCTTATCAGATGCACGGGCTGGTGTGCGTGGACAAAGACATGAACGTGCTGCGGCCTTCCATCATCTGGTGCGATTCCCGCGCCGTTCCTTACGGCAATGCGGCTTTTGCGGCACTGGGTAAGGAGTATTGCCTTAGCCATCTTCTGAACTCCCCCGGCAACTTTACCGCTGCCAAACTGGCCTGGGTAAAGAAAAACGAGCCCCAGGTGCACGACCGCATCTGGAAGATTATGCTGCCCGGAGACTATATTGCCATGCGGCTCACCGGCAACGTTTGCACCACCGTGAGCGGCCTGTCGGAAGGCATTTTCTGGGACTTCCAGAAGAATGCACCCAGCCAGGAACTGCTGGATTATTTTGGCTTCGACGCCTCTGTTCTGGCCCCCGTGAAGCCCACGTTCGGCATTCAGGGCACCCTTACGCGCGAAGCGGCCCAGGCCCTGGGCCTGGCCGAAGGAACCCCAGTCACCTACCGTGCCGGAGACCAGCCCAACAACGCCCTCAGCCTCAACGTCTTCAACCCCGGAGAGATTGCCTCCACCGCCGGCACTTCCGGCGTGGTTTACGGCGTTATCGGCCAGGTCTCTTACGACCCTCTGTCCCGCGTGAACTCCTTTGCCCATGTGAACCACACGGCTCAGGACCCCAGGCTGGGCGTGCTGCTTTGCATCAACGGAACGGGCATCCTCAACTCCTGGATGCGCCGCAACGTGGCCCCCGAGGGCATTTCCTACCCCCAGATGAACGAACTGGCGGCGCAGGTTCCCATCGGCTCGGAAGGCGTAAGCATCCTGCCCTTTGGAAACGGAGCAGAACGAATGCTTCAGAACCGGAACTGCGACTGCAGCGTGCACGGCGTACAGTTTAACCAGCACGACAAGCGGCACCTGCTGCGCGCCGCCCAGGAAGGCATTGTGTTCTCCTTCCAATATGGTATAGAGATTATGGAGCAAATGGGCCTGAAGGTAGATAAAATTCATGCCGGCCAGGCCAATATGTTCCAGAGCAAGATCTTCCGGGACACCCTCTCCGGCGTTTCGGGAGCCGTTATAGAGCTTTACGACACAGATGGTTCCGTAGGTGCCGCCAAGGGTGCAGGCCTGGGCGCAGGCATCTACAAAACCACTCAGGAAGCCTTCTCCACCCTGGAGCGCCTCTCAGTGATTACGCCGGAGCATCAGGAAGAATACCGCGAAGCTTATGAACATTGGAAATCATTTTTAAACAACTGATACTATGACCAAAGAGTATTTCCCTACAATTGGCAAGATCCCCTTTGAAGGACCTGAAAGCAAGAATCCCATGGCCTTCCATTACTATGACGCCAACCGCGTTGTAATGGGCAAACCCATGAAGGAATGGCTCAAGTTTGCCATGGCCTGGTGGCACACGCTGGGTCAGGCATCCGGAGACCCCTTCGGCGGCCAAACCCGCTCCTACGAGTGGGACAAGGGCGAGTGCCCCTACTGCCGCGCCAAGGCCAAGGCCGATGCCGGCTTCGAGCTTATGCAGAAACTGGGCATCGAGTACTTCTGCTTCCACGACATCGACCTCATCGAGGACTGTGAAGACATTGCCGAGTACGAGGCCCGTATGAAGGACATCACGGACTACCTCCTGGTCAAGATGAAGGAAACCGGCATCAAGAACCTCTGGGGTACCGCCAACGTGTTCGGCAACAAGCGCTATATGAACGGCGCCGCCACCAACCCTCAGTTTGACATCGTGGCCCGTGCCGCCGTCCAGATCAAGAACGCCCTGGATGCCACCATCAAGCTGGGTGGTACCAACTATGTGTTCTGGGGAGGCCGCGAAGGCTACTACACCCTGCTCAACACCCAGATGCAGCGTGAGAAGGACCATCTGGCCAAGATGCTCACCGCCGCCCGCGACTACGCCCGCGCCAAGGGCTTCAAGGGCACCTTCCTCATTGAGCCCAAACCGATGGAGCCCACCAAACACCAGTACGACGTAGACACCGAGACCGTGATCGGTTTCCTCCGCGCCAACGGCCTGGAAAAGGACTTCAAGGTGAATATCGAGGTCAACCACGCCACCCTGGCCGGCCACACCTTTGAGCACGAACTCACCGTGGCCCGCGAGAACGGCTTCCTGGGTTCCATCGACGCCAACCGCGGAGACGCCCAGAACGGCTGGGATACGGACCAGTTCCCCATCGACGCCCTGGATCTCACCCAGGCTATGATGCAGATCATCCTCAACGGTGGCTTCGGCAATGGCGGTACCAACTTCGACGCCAAACTCCGCCGTTCTTCCACGGATCCTGAGGATATCTTCATCGCCCACATCAGCGCTATGGATGCCATGGCTCACGCCCTCCTGAACGCGGCCGCCATCCTGGAAGAGAGCCCGCTGCCCGCTATGGTCAAGGAACGTTACGCTTCCTTCGACAGCGGTCTGGGCAAGAAATTCGAAGAAGGCAAGGCTTCCCTGGAAGACCTGTACGAATATGCCAAGAAGAACGGAGAACCCGTGGCCGCTTCCGGCAAACAGGAACTCTGCGAAACGTACCTGAACCTCTACGCTAAGTAATGGCAGACTACAAGCACAAAGGCAGCCCCGCCTATCTGTTCGGCATCGTTCTGGTGGCGGTCATCGGCGGGCTGCTTTTTGGATATGACACAGCCGTCATTTCCGGAGCAGAGAAGGGCCTGCAGGCGTTTTTCAAAAGCGCTACAGACTTCAACTACACGGACGGCTGGCACGGTTTCACCACCTCCAGCGCCCTTATCGGCTGCATCATCGGCGCCCTTCTTTCCGGTATCCTGGCTTCCAGCCTGGGAAGAAAGAAGAGCCTGTTCGTAGCCGGTATCCTCTTTTTCCTCAGCGCCCTGGGTTCCTATTACCCGGAGTTCCTCTTCTTTGAAAAAGGCGTGCCCTGCAAGAGCCTCCTGGTGGCCTTCAACGGCTACAGAATCCTCGGAGGCATTGGCGTAGGACTGGCATCGGCCCTCTGTCCCATGTACATTGCAGAGATTTCCCCGGCTTCCAAACGCGGTAAGCTGGTGAGCTGGAACCAGTTCGCCATTATCTTCGGCCAGCTGGTGGTGTACTTCGTGAACTTCCTCATCGTCCGCAGCCACGCTTCAGACCCCGATGTGGTGGCCTGGACCAACGCCGTCGGCTGGAGGGTGATGTTCGTTTCCGAAGCCGTTCCCGCCGGTCTGTTCGCCCTGCTGATCCTCCTGGTGCCGGAAACGCCGCGTTATCTCACGATGCACGGACAGGCGCCCAAGGCCCTGGCCGTCCTCACCAAGATCAACGGAGAGGAGAAGGCCAACGAGATCCTGCTGGAAATCAAGAACACCGTTCATCAGGACAACCAGGCCAGAAGGGAAAAGCTCTTCGCCTATGGCTTCATGGTGGTGTTTATCGGCTGTATGCTGTCTGTGTTTCAACAGATTATCGGCATTAACGCCGTGCTGTACTTTGCGCCCCGTATCTTCGAATCGATGGGCGTAAGCAACAATATGCTCTTCACGGTGATTATGGGTGTCATCAACATCTCCTTCACCCTGGTGGCCGTCTTTACGGTAGAGAAGCTGGGCCGAAAGCCCCTCCTCATCACCGGCTCGCTGGGAATGGCGGTGGGTGCCCTGGGCGTAGCCCTCTCCAATGTGGTAACCCTCCCGGCCCTCGTCCCCGTCATCAGCATCATGGTGTACAGCGCCTGCTTTATGTTCAGCTGGGGTCCGATCTGCTGGGTTTACATCGCAGAACTCTTCCCCAACACCATCCGTAGCCAGGCCACGGCCCTTGCCGTAGCCTTCCAGTGGATCTTCAACTTCATCGTCAGCTCCACCTTCGTCCCTATGTACAGCTGGAGCCCGTTCTTCGCCTACGCCCTGTACGGTGGCATCTGCATCATCGCTGCCATCTTCGTCTGGCGCCTGGTGCCGGAAACCAAAGGCAAGACGCTGGAGGACATGACCCACTTCTGGAGGGCGCAGTCCCGCTAATCGGCCAATACACTAATTATCAGTTTATTATAAATTGAGGGGTGCACCTGGAAGTGCACCCCTCAATTTATAACTATCGGCCACCACCGCCGAAGCCGCCGCCGGAGAAGCCGCCGCCTCCACCGAAGGAGGAGTGGCCGCCACCGCCGCTCACGCTGCCGGCCTTGGACACGGCATTGTTGAAGCTTCTGGTGCTAATGTGGTTGGTCCAGTTCATCATGTACAGGAAGGTTACCGGATCCAGACCGGTTTCACTGGCCAGCTGGGAGAATTCGGCCGGGTACAGCTTCTTGAACTGCTTAGCTACCTTATCTGCTATACCAAAGAACTGGGCATATACCAGGTATTCCTTCCACAGGCCCACTTCGGTGGCCGTACGCTGGTCGGATAGAGTGAACTCTTTAAGGAAGTTCTGGAACTGGACTAAGTGGCAGGCTTCTTCTGCGCCCTGGCGGGTGCACACGCCATCTTTCTCGAAATAGCCCTTATTCTTGAACCAGCTCTTGCCACGGGCAATGGAGCGGTCCGGCCAGGCGGTGAGTTTCTTGTAATTGTCTCTGGACCACTTTTCAAACTCACCTTTTTCCAGGAGCAGGTTGCTTCCGGCAGCCGAACGGGCCATGTGGTAAAGGTCGTTTTCCACGTCGTCTTCAGAGACATTATCGGCCTTGAACAGCAGGTTCACGCGCTTTTCGCTCTTCGGGTCCGGCTGCACGGCCAGGTCTCCGTTCATAATCCAGCGCAGGAAGAAGGCGCCAATGAGGTTATTGGCCGGGGCCGATATTTCAAAGCGCTTCCCCTTGGCCATGAGGTACTCTGCTGCGTGCAGGTTGCCTCCCAGCGGCACGTCACGGAACCAGCCGTGAATCTTGTGGGTGCCAAAGAGGGATTTCTTCCACTTGTAGCCCAGGGCCGATGCAATGGCGACATAAATAACCAGGCCGATGCTACCCAAGATAACGGCCAGGAAGCCAAAGCCAAAGAGATACGCCATCCAATCGGGCAGGTCGTCTTCTCCGTAAGAACTGCCGTCCAGAGCGTGGTCAATCAAATCCTGCACCGGACCCTCCTTTTCCACTTCGGGCTCAAAGACGCCCTTGTCAAAGGCCAAAAGCGTAATGACGGAGCTGCTGTAACCCATGGATTCGGAGGTTTCGGCCACCACAGCGCCGTCCTTTACATTGATTTCTCCGTAAAAGCCGAAGGCCCACACACGGGGGCTGTTCACCACCCACTCCGGGCACTCGAAGGCCGGAACAATGGTAACGCGGGCGTGCTCCGGAGCCGGATCCATGCCCTTGTTTACGAACATGTAGTTGAAGGCGTCGGCATCTTCGTAGGCCTGCACCAGGCCGGTGAGGCGGAAGCGTACCGTCCACACGTGGTCTCCGCTTTCTCCCAGGCCCCAGCACAGCTCTGCGCCATCCCGCTTGCGCACGATGCCGCATTTGCCGGCTTTATAGTTTCTGCTCTTATCTACGTCCCACTTGTCTCCCAGGCTCTCGAAGGCTACGCCGTTCTCAGACACCGAGAGTTC
>DFLI01000133.1 GCA_002373715.1 Bacteroidales bacterium UBA3623 | reverse complement strand
TTCTCGCTGGCCGAACAGACTCAGAGCCAGAGCGTTCCCACCTTCTCCCTCACGGGCGGATTGTCCGGCACGCAGGCCTCTGTGGGCATCCGTGATGCCGTTCTGGCCCTCCAGGAAGCCGCCAACGACCCTGCCATTAAGTTTGTATTTTTAAGGGCCGATGGCGCCTCTGCCGGTATAGCCCAGCTGGAAGAGTTCCGCGGAGCACTGGCTGCCTTCCGCGCTTCCGGCAAGCCCGTGGTGGCCTATACCGAATACCCCTCCAATGCCTCTTACTACCTGGCATCGGCCGCTGATAAAATTTACATGGTTAATGCCCATGGTGGTACTTATCAGCTGGTGGGTTTGAGCACCCAGCTCATGTTCCTGAAGGACGTTCTGGACAAGCTGGGCGTGAATGTGCAGCTCATCCGTCATGGCAAGTATAAGAGTGCCGGTGAGATGTTCATCCGCAACTCCTCTTCTCCCGAGAACCGCGAGCAGAACCAGGTGATGATCAATTCCATGTGGAAGGCTATCAGTTCTTCCATTGCCGCTTCCCGCGACATGAGCGAGGAGCGTTTTAATGAGATTATCGACAATCTGGAGCTGGTTGTGCCCGAGGACTTTGTGCGTTGCGGCCTGGTGGACGAACTGTTGGACCACGCCGGTCTACAGGCAAAAATTTGCACACTTGCCCAGGTAGATGATATTAAAAAAGTGCATCTGGTTTCCCTGGCCGATTATGTGGAAGCCAAGGTGATTGAGCCTGCCGCCAAGAGCAATGTGGCCGTGATTTATGCCAATGGTGAAATTGTGGAAGGGACTGCCACCTCTGATATTGCAGCGGACCGTTTTGTGAAGGTGATCGAAAAGGTTGCCAAGGACGATAAAGTGAAAGCCGTGGTGCTTCGCGTGAACTCTCCCGGCGGTAGCGTAAGCGCCTCTGTGAAGATTCGTACGGCCCTTGACAGCCTCATGGCCAAGAAGCCCCTGGTGGCCTCCTATGGCGATTATGCCGCCTCCGGTGGTTACTGGATCTCCAGCGGTTGCCAGAAGATTTATGCCGATGCCACTTGCCTTACCGGTTCCATTGGCGTGTTCTCCATGATTCCGGAATTCTCCAAAGTGGCCAAGAAAGTGGGCTTGGGCATTGAGACCGTGGGCTCCAACAAGCACAGCGACATGCTGTCCCTGATGCGCCCGTTCGACAATGCAGAAATGGCCTACATGCAGGCCTCCATTGAGGATATCTACGAGATGTTCGTCTCCCTGGTGGCTCGCTCCCGCGGCCTCACCGTGGAGCAGGTAGACGACATTGCCCAGGGTCGCGTTTGGGCTGCCACCGATGCCCTTCCGATTGGCCTGGTGGACGAAATTGGCACCCTGGAAGATGCTATTTCCTATGCCGCAGCTCTGGCTGATCTCACCTCCTCTGATGAGTACGCTGTTATTGGTTATCCTGCTCCTCCCACCTTCATGGAGCAGATTCTGGAGCAGTTCAACGGCTCCGGTTCCGGCGAGAATGACATCCGCTTTGGCAGCTTCCATTTCGTTATTCCCGACTTTGACCGGGAATCTCCCATGAAAGTGTACGCCCGCATGCCGTATCTTTACGAGATAAAGTAAGCGACTTTTTAAAATAATTATTTAGGCCCTACCTTTGGTAGGGCTTTTTTTGTCGGAATAATATGCGTATATTTGCAAAGTTATATCCGAACCTATACGGAAACAGGGCAGCCAGGGTGCTCGCTGGGTCAGTGGCTAATGGCGAAACCAGGATTGTTTCATGCCCTTTCTGTTTCTCCGCCTGCGTATATAGTCGCGGGCTGGGGGAATTAAAGTAGTATCCTATATCGAACAAACTTTTATGAAGAGATCCATCATCATCACCGGCGGAGCTGGCTTTATCGGCAGTCACGTAGTGCGCCTTTTTGTGAACAAATATCCTGAGTACAAGATTATTAACCTGGATAAGCTCACCTATGCGGGCAACCTGGCCAACCTCAAGGACATTGAGGATAAGCCGAATTATCGCTTTGTGAAGATGGATATCTGCGATTTCGAGGGTGTGCTGAAGCTCATGCAGGAAGAGCAGGTGGATGGTATCATTCACCTGGCGGCAGAATCCCATGTGGACCGCTCCATCAAGGACCCCTTCACCTTCGCCCAGACCAACGTGATGGGCACGCTTTCCATGCTCCAAGCTGCTAAAGCAGCGTGGAATGGTGATTGGGAAGGAAAAAGGTTTTATCATATCTCCACCGACGAAGTATATGGCGCCTTGGAAATGACCAACCCGGAAGGCATTGAGCCTCCGTTCACCACCAAGGCTTCTTCCGGCAAGCATCATCTGGCATACGGCTCCAAGTTCTTTACGGAGGACCTGAAGTACCAGCCTCACAGCCCGTATTCCGCTGCCAAAGCCTCCAGTGACCACTTTGTTCGCGCCTTCCATGACACCTTTGGTATGCCCACCATTGTGACCAATTGCTCCAACAACTACGGGCCTTACCAGTTCCCCGAGAAACTCATCCCTCTGTTCATCAACAACATCCGGCATCGGAAACCGCTTCCGGTATACGGCAAAGGCGAGAACGTGAGGGATTGGTTGTATGTAGAGGACCATGCAAGGGCCATCGACGTCATCTTCCACAAGGGCAAGATTGCCGAGACGTACAACATCGGCGGTTTCAACGAGTGGAAGAACATTGACATCATCAAGGTGGTAATCAATACCGTGGACCGGCTGCTGGGCCGTAAGGAAGGGGAGGACATGGACCTCATCACCTACGTGACGGACCGTGCCGGGCACGACCTCCGTTACGCCATAGACAGCACCAAACTGCAGCGAGAGCTGGGTTGGGAGCCCTCCCTGCAGTTCGAAGAAGGAATTGAAAAAACAGTACGCTGGTACCTGGACAACCAGGCCTGGATGGACAACGTCACCTCCGGCGACTACCAGAAGTACTACGAAGACATGTACAAAGGCCGATAGAGACCCCCGGTCGAGCCGGGGGTGACGTCATGCCCGGCTTGACCGGGCATCCCGACCCCTCATCCCGGGCCTTGACCCGGGATCTCAAAAGAAACAAAAATGAAAATTGCAGTTGCAGGCACCGGATATGTGGGCTTAAGCATTGCCACTCTCCTGGCTCAGAGGAACCAGGTGGTGGCGGTGGATGTGGTGCCGGAGAAGGTGGCCCTGCTGCAGAAGCGCCAGAGCCCCATTCAGGACGAGTACATAGAGAAATATCTGGCCGAGAAGGACCTGAACCT
The DNA here is from genome assembly GCA_002373715.1 of Bacteroidales bacterium UBA3623. Classification (GTDB taxonomy): domain Bacteria; phylum Bacteroidota; class Bacteroidia; order Bacteroidales; family UBA932; genus Cryptobacteroides. The sequence goes on along the minus strand of DFLI01000133.1, from coordinate 3,356 downwards.
CACGGCCACGCTTGATGCCAGTGCGGCCTACAAGGATGCAGAATTTGTGGTAATTGCCACCCCCACCAATTACGATCCGGTGAAGAATTTCTTCGACACCAGTCATGTGGAAGAGGTGGTGGAGAAGGTGTTGGTAGTGAATCCGGCTGCCGTGATGGTGATCAAGAGCACAGTGCCGGTGGGCTACACCAAGGGCCTGCAGGAGAAGTATCCTAACGCCAACCTCCTCTTCTCCCCAGAGTTCCTCCGTGAGTCCAAGGCACTCTATGACAACCTGTACCCCTCCAGAATAATTGTCGGCTGTAATTGTCATTCTGAGCGCAGCGAAGAATCTGTAGCTAACAAGTTTGCAGCACTCCTGAAGGAAGCCGCCCTTAACAACCCGCCGGTTCTCCTCATGGGCACCACCGAAGCGGAAGCCGTGAAGCTCTTTGCCAACACCTACCTAGCGCTGCGCGTCTCCTACTTCAACGAGCTGGACACCTACGCAGAAATGAAGGGCCTGGACACTCAAGCCATTATTGAGGGCGTTTGCCTGGACCCGAGAATTGGCACGCATTACAACAATCCCAGCTTTGGCTACGGTGGCTACTGCCTTCCGAAGGATACCAAGCAGCTGCTGGCTAACTTTAACGATGTGCCGGAGAACCTTATCAAGGCCATTGTGGATTCCAACCGTACCCGCAAGGACTATATTGCAGACCGGGTGTTGGAGAAGGCGGGCTATTACAGCTACTACGGCAGTAACAACACTTGGGACAAGGCCGAAGAACACGAAGTAATCATTGGCGTATACCGCCTTACCATGAAGGCGGGCTCTGATAACTTCCGCCAGAGTGCCATCCAAGGCATCATGAAGCGCATCAAAGCCAAGGGCGCCAAGGTGATTGTGTACGAGCCCACGCTGGAGGATGGAACCACCTTCTTCGGCAGCCGCGTGGTCAACGATCTAAAAACCTTCAAGGCCCAATCCAATGCCATCATCGCCAACCGCTACGATGCGGCCTTGGACGATGTGAAAGAAAAAGTGTACACAAGAGATATCTTCAAACGCGACTAGAATGAAGCAGATATTCACCGAAGACGACAGGCATTACATTGCCCTGCTGCAGGAGAATGTAGACCGTATGGCGGGCAACCGGTCCAGCGCCAAGATTTGGCTGGCTACCCTGGCCACGGCCATTGCAGCCATTCAGTTCTCTGTGGAGAGCGACATCATCATCTGGGTGGCTGTGGTGCTGGTGGTGGTGTTCTACGTTATGGACTGCCTGTACCTGAGCCTGGAACGCAAGTATCAGCAACTGATGAAAATGTATGTGGACCTTTGCAAGGAAGAAGACGAAGAGGGCCGAAAAGCCATGCTGTACAACTTCGACATCTCCGAGATAAAGGAAGGCACCACCCTGTGGAACACCATGCGGTCCAGCAGCACCCTCCCGTTCTACCTGGTCCTCTTCCTCGCCGCCCTCGCCATCAGTATCGCTTCGCTAATTGCTAGCTAGCCTTCGTCATTCCCGGCTTGACCGGGAATCTCCTCATCCCGGGCCTTGACCCGGGATCTCCTAGCCCCTCATCCCGGGCCTTGACCCGGGATCTCCTGGCCCCTCATCCCGGGCCTTGACCCGGGATCTCAAAAGAAAGATATGATAGAATTTAAAGTAAGTACCCACGGCGCAGAACTTCAGTCCCTGCAGAAAGACGGCCACGAATACCTCTGGCACGGCGACCCTAAGTATTGGGGCCGACGTTCTCCCATCCTCTTCCCCATGGTGGGAAAGGTATACGGCAACGTCTTCCGTGTAGAAGGCAAGGAGTATCCGATGGGCCAGCACGGGTTTGCGAGGGATTCGGAGTTTGTGAAAGAAGGGGAGCGCTACGTACTGGACGGCTGCCCGCTGGAGAAATACCCGTACAAGTTTGAGTTGGCTGTCACCTACAAGGCCGATGGCAACAAGTTCATCGCCACTTGGACTGTCACTAACAAGGACACCAAGGACATCCATTTCCAGATTGGCGCACACCCGGCCTTGATGCTGCCGGACTACCACGAGGAAGACCCGGTGCACGGCTACCTGCAGTGCTATGACGCAAACGGCAAGGTGGTGAAGCAGCCCATGCTAAGCCACGGCCTCAGCGAAGGCTACCTCACCGAACTGGAAGCCCCCGTGCCTATGCCTGTGGACAAAGATGGCCTGCTGCCCATCACCGGAGAGACCTTCGCTATTGATACCTTTATGCTGGAGCACGGAAGCGTAAAGAGCGTGACGCTCCTGGATAAGAACAAGCAGCCTTACCTGAGCGTAGGCAGTGACCAAACCGAAGCCTACGGCCTCTGGGCCCCCCACAAACCCGGCTGCCCCTTCGTGTGCCTGGAGCCCTGGTGCGGCATCACGAACCTGGTGGGCTTCACCGGCGACCTAAAGGACCGCTACCTGAACCACGCTCTCAAACCCGGGGAGAAGTTTACTTTTGAATACTGGATAGAACTATAACCGTCATCCCCGGCTTGACCGGCGGTCTCCTGGCCCCTCATCAGAACTATAACCGTCATCCCCGGCTTGACCGGGGATCTCCTGGCCCCTCATCCCGGGCTTTGACCCGGGATCTCAAGAAAAGAATATGAAAGGCATCGTATTAGCCGGCGGCTCCGGCACCCGTCTTTATCCCATTACCAAGGGCGTTAGCAAGCAGCTGCTGCCCATCTACGACAAGCCCATGATATACTATCCCATCAGCGTGCTTATGCTGGCGGGGATTCGGGATATCCTCATCATCTCCACGCCTCAGGACCTGCCGGCGTTCAGGCGCCTCCTGGGCACGGGAGAAGACTATGGGGTGCACTTCGACTACGCCGAACAGCCCAGCCCCGACGGCCTTGCTCAGGCCTTCATCATCGGCGAGAAGTTCATTGGGAAAGACAGCGTTTGCCTGGTCCTTGGAGACAACATTTTCCACGGCACCGGCTTCAGCCCCATGCTGGAAGAGGCAGTAGCCACGGCCGAGAAAGGCAAGGCCACAGTGTTTGGCTATTGGGTAAGTGATCCGGAGCGGTACGGTGTGGCGGAATTTGACCGCCAGGGGAATTGCCTGAGCATTGAAGAGAAGCCCAAGGAGCCCAAGAGTAATTATGCTGTAACCGGTCTGTATTTCTTCCCCAACAAGGTGGTGAACGTTGCTAAGACCATTAAGCCTTCCGCAAGAGGAGAGTTGGAAATCACCACCGTGAACCAGCGCTTCCTGGAGGATGGGGAACTGAAGGTGCAGGTATTGGGCCGCGGTTTTGCTTGGTTAGACACCGGTACGCACGACAGCCTGTCCGATGCCTCCGTGTACATTGAGACGGTTGAAAAGCGCCA
>DFLI01000025.1 GCA_002373715.1 Bacteroidales bacterium UBA3623 | reverse complement strand
GGGTGTCCATGGCGCTGCCCGGCTCGAAGAAGGAGCGGCCCAGACTGAGGCCGAAGAACTGGCTGTACCACAGGGCACCGGCCAGCAGGCAGAAGAGGAGGTTGTTTCCCCATACTTCCTTTTTGGCGTAGTCTCCCCAGGTCTTGTTCTTGGAATTCTGCCAGAAGCAGTACACCGCATTGGTCACAAAACCACCCAGCGTCACCAGGAAGGTGGCGGGAAGGGTTTTGAACATATCGGCTGTCTGGGCAAAATGGATATCTTTGCCAAACTCCAGGCCCACATTGAAGCAACCGCTCATAAAACCGGCCAGAAGGGCAATCACCAGGCCCTTGGGGAAGTTGAAGTCCTTCACGGCAGCCTTCTTCTCTTCTTCACTGAGGGTGGCCGATTTCATGCCACCGGCTACGCCAATCACGGCAATGCCAATGAGGCACACCACCACGCCCCAGATGACAGCAGCGGTAAGGGAAGCCAGCGCATTCATCTCCGGGAAGAACACGTTCAGCAGCACGGGGCCCATAATGGTACCCAGGCCGGCGCAGGTGCCCAGGGCAATACTCTGCCCCAGAGCCACACCCAGGTAACGCATGCTGAGGCCAAAGGTAAGGCCTCCCACGCCCCAAAGTGCGCCAAAAAGGATGGTCATCCAGATATTGAAAGAGTTAGCCCCGGCAAAGAGCTCTCCCAGCGAATGGCCGGAGGGAACCGCCAGCAACATCCCCAGGAAGGGCAAAATGAGCCAGGCAAAAACGCCCTGCACTATCCAATAACTCTCCCAGCTCCATCCTTTAATCTTATTGATGGGCACATAACAACTGGACTGGCAAAAAGCCCCAATTGCTATAATGAATAGTCCAATGATCAAATTCATGACTTATCGTTTGGACGTAACTTCTTTTTCGTATTGTTCAATGACGGGAATGAAGGCTTCTCCTACGGGGATGCCATTCTTGAAGTTAAAGTAGTCGTAGACGGCGCCGAAAGGCAGCGTCTTGGCTTCTTCCAGCAGGGCCAGCTTCTGGAAGCCCTTGCCTTCTTCTTCGTACTGGCGCAGCAGAGCCAGGGGCTCCAGCAGAGCGCTCAGGATGCACTTCTGCGTAGCGCGGACACCTATCACATAAGCGCCTATGCGGTTGATGGATGCGTCGAAGTAATCCAGTCCCACATGGGCACGATGGAGGCCATCGGCCCTTACCAGTTCCTTGAAGAATTCCAGGGTAGGGTCGTTCATGATGGTCACATGGTCGGAATCCCAACGGACGGGGCGGGACACATGGAGCATCAGCTCAGGCACATAGAGAAGGAGAGAAGACACCTTGTCGGCCACATTCTCCGTGGGCTCATAGTGTCCTGTATCCAGGGTGTAAATCACCTTGCGGGAGGCGCAATAGCCTTCGAAGAAGTCCATGGAGCCCACAGTATAGCTCTCCAGGCCTATTCCAAAGAGTTTGGCCTCCACGCAACTCTTCATGCCCGGAAGGTTCTCCTTCAGAATCTCGTCCAGGGAACTGGCCAAAATCTCACGATACTTCTTGCGGTTCACGGTGAAATCCTTCTGACCGTCGTGTACCCAGATATTCATGATACAAGGGTCTCCCTGGGCCTTGCCCATAGCATCAGCAATGTGGCGACAGCGCTTGGTATGCTCAATCCAAAAGTTGCGGATGGCAGGGTTCGGATTGCTCAGGGAAAGGTCTCCGCTCTTGGGATGGCCGAAGGAAGTGGAATTGAAGTCCAGTTTGAAGTTATTGGCCTTGGCCCAGTCTATCCAACTCTGGAAATGCTCTACGCCCACCCGGTCACGCTCTACGAACTTGCCTCCGAAATCTCCGTAAATCTCATGCAGGTTCACGCGGTGATTACCGGCTACCAGAGTTTTCACAAACTCCAGATCCTGACGTACTTCGTCTATGTTCCGGGCGCGGCCAGGGTAGTTACCCGTGGTCTGAATACCGCCGGAAAGGCCGGCCTGGCTCTCGAAGCCCATTACATCGTCCGTCTGCCAGCAATGAAGGGAAATCTGCTGCTTTTCCAATTCCGCCACGGCCTTGTCTACATCTACGCCCAATGCGGCATAGCGTTCCTTGGCCATTTCATAGGCAGCCACAATGTCTCCTTCCTGATGGAATTTTCCTTTGGCAATTTCAATACGGCTCTTGGCTTCACCCATGGCCTTCTTAATATCTTCTATATTCATATGGTTAGTGTTTATTTATTTGGCATAAAAGTTTTTACAGAAAACGCCTTGGCAATCAGGGCCCGCATCTCCCAGCGGCCTGTCACCATGCCGGCCGTCTTAGCCTGCATCATGATATTACCTATGGCCGTGGCTTCTGTGGGGCCGGCCACAACGGGCATGCCTATGGCATCGGCCGTCCACTGATTCAGAAGCTGGTTGGCGCTGCCACCGCCTATGATGTGCAGTTTCTCGATGGTGAAGGGAGCAAACGCCTGGAGCGTTTTCATCACCTGGGCGTATTTCTCTGCCAGGGAATGGTAGATGCAACTCACTACCTGGGCATCACCAGCCTCTCCGATAACGCTCTTAATGGTCTCCAGCATATTGTCCGGGGCGGCAAAACGAGGGTCGTCCGGGTCTATACGGGCAGGAAAATCCTTCTCGGAAAGGGCCATTTCCACCAACTGGGCATAGGAATAATCCTTACCGGCGGCCTTCCATGCCACACGGCACTGCTCCAAGAGCCACATGCCAGTAATGTTCTTGAGGAAACGCGTAGTACCCTCAATGCCGCCCTCGTTGGTGAAATTCTCACGGGCCGATGCATCATTGATAACAGGAGCGGGCACCTCAATGCCCATCAGGCTCCAGGTGCCGCTGGAAAGGTAGGCAAAATGCTCGTTCTCCGCCGGCACTGCTGCAATGGCCGATGCCGTGTCGTGCCCGGCAACTGCCACCACCGGAACCGGTCCAAGCCCCGTTTGACTGGCGATCTCCGGTTTCAGAGGTCCTATCACCGTTCCGGACGGGACGATGGGAAGCAGCATATCCGTGCGGATACCCAGCTGCTTCAAAAGCGGCTTGTTGAACTGACGGGTAGCCTGGTCCATCATGCCGGAAGTGGAGGCGTCCGTGTACTCGCACACCTGTTTCCCGGTGAGAAGATAAGCCAGCAAGTCCGGCATGAAGAGAATGGAAGCGGCCTTCTTAAGAGCCTCCTCCCCTGCCTTGGTCTGGGCATACAGCTGGAAGATGCTGTTGAAATTCATAATCTGGATTCCCGTTCGGGCATAGAGATCCTCACGAGGAATCTTCCGGAACACCTCTTCCGGAATGCCGTTAGTGTAAGGATCCCGGTAGCAACGCGGCAGGCCCAGCAATTGACCGTCCGGGCCGATGTGACCAAAATCCACGCCCCAGGTATCTATGCCGATGGACTCCAGCTGAACGCCCCTCTTCCCTACTTCCTCCAGACAGGCCACGAAGTGGCGGTGCATGGCCACCACATCCCAATACATCCGGCCGTCTTTTTTGACCATTTCCGAAGGGAAGCGGTACACCTCCTCCATAGAAAAGCCTTCCGGAGAGAAAGTAGCAAGAATGCCTCGTCCACTGGTTGCGCCACAGTCAAAAGCCAAAAAGTGTTTGCTTGCAGTCATGGAACTACTTTTTAACTTGATAAGTACCTGCCTCATATTCCTTCGCCACCGTTTCGCCCGGCAGGGTTACCAGAGCCTTGGCGCCTTCCGGAACGGTGAAGTCCCAAATCCAAGTATCTCCCTCATAGCGCCAGGCGCTCTTGATAAGGCCGGTGACGCTCTTGTACTGAGCCTTCACAAAGCCCAGCCGTTTATCCGGAACGGGCTTCATGACAATGGTCTGGAAGCCGGGGGCCTCCGGGT
>DFLI01000143.1:12169-31697 GCA_002373715.1 Bacteroidales bacterium UBA3623 | reverse complement strand
GTCTTATCCGTTGCATTATCGGGCGTAACGGTGGCTGTCAACTGTGCTTCCTGTCCTTCGGTCAGGGAAAGAGTGGGCTTGTCCAGAGTGATTCCCGTAACGGCAATCACCTTCTTGGCCACGGTAACTGCACAGGTGGCCGATTTGTCACCGGCCTTCGCGGTAATGGTGGCGGTGCCTTCCTTCACGGCGGTCACCTTGCCGCCATCCACGGTGGCAACGCTTTCATCGGAAGAACTCCAGCTTACGGTAGGATTCGTGGCGTCTGCAGGAGTGACGGTGGCCGTAATGGTGGCCTCGTCACCCTCCACCATCTCCAGAGAGGTGGGCTCTACGGTAATGTCTTTGACGGGCACTTCGGCCTTGGTTACAGTCACCGTACAGGTGGCCGATTTGTCACCGGCCTTCGCGGTAATGGTAGCCTGACCTTCTTTCACGGCGGTCACCTTGCCATCGGCCACAGTGGCGATGGAAGCATCTGAAGTGCTCCAGGTGACAGTTTTGTCTGTCGCGTTATCCGGCGCCACCGTAGCAGTGAGCGTGGCTTCCTCTCCCTCCACCAGAGCCAAGGTTGTTTTATCCAAAGTGACGGATGTTACGTCTACGATGGGCACTCCGGCCTGTTTTACCGTGAACTTTTGAGACACGGTTCCGCAGGTGATGGTGACGGAAGCTTCGCGATCCTTTGTGTCGGTATTGGGCTGGGCTGTAACCGTCATGGTTACCGTGCCGGCTTTGCCACCGATAGGTTGAACGGAAAGCCAGCTGGAGGATTTGACATATACCACATTGGTACTCCAATCGGCGGTGGTGGTAAATTTCAACGTCTGGCTCTGAGCCGCCGTTCCCGCACTAAGGCTGATGCCTTGCGAGAAAATGGCCTGGCTCTCGGCCGGGATTTCTATTTTGGGCGTTGCCGGCGGATCCGGCTGGGGCTTCGGGTTATCTTCCTCGGGTTTGTTGCAAGCAAGGGTGAGGGCTAGAGCCGATACCAGAATAATCCAAATCTTTTTCATAGCCATCCTCCTACTTTACGTTAATAACTGCAACAATACTTTCCTCTCCCTCTACCGGCGTCACCTTTATCTTATACTTGCCGGATGTGGTTAGTTTCATCCCGCCATCGTCTTGATTATAGATGGTTGTATTACCGGCAGGATCTGTAATGGACCATATGGCATCCTTATATGAATAGCCATGATTAATAAGCAGGAAGTAGAAATAGTCTCCAACTGAATAGGCCGATTCCGTCTTAATAAAAGCTGCCGGCGCCAGCGGATACTCTTCCAGTCCCCGGGCGGGATTAACCAAGCCTATTAAGTAGTACTCTTCCTCTTCGTCCGCCTTATAGTAGTAGGCCAGTCTGTCTCCCAAACAGACATTTGCAGGATAAGAAATTGTAAAGCTCCAGCCCCAATCTCCGCCATAGTAGGAAATACCGGGTTCGACATCGTTAATGTGGTGCTCATCTATGGGTTGCGCTTCCCGGGTTCCGTTTTTATCTATCCTAAACAGTGACAGCATTCCGTTGAAAGTAGCTGATCCCGCATTGTGCAGATAATTGGCATACACCTTTAATTGGTTATTAACATCTTTTGCCGAAATCCCATCATACAGATAATCCAACTTCCTTAGGAAAGTAGAGCTTCCAGCCGGGTCGGGCTCGAAATCGAAAACGGCAGTGACATAATCAAAGCACAACTCATCGTTAGTTCGGACAACATACTGGTAGTCGGAAGAATAATAACCATTGCAGTTACCTCCCCAACCAAAGTTAAAATGAAATACCAACTCAGAAGTATTGTGAAAGGCATAACCGTCCAGGACGTATGCATGACCTCCATCGGACACATCGGGATGAGCATCGGACTTCTCAGAATAACCACTATAATAAACAGGGTGCTTGGTTACTTCGTCCTTGAGCATCTGGTCCCACGTCCAGGCAGGATAACCACTGTCATAGTTTTTCTCCACTGCTCTCTTGGAATAGCCCATATATTGAACAAGCTCTTCCAGTCTGTATGTGTATCCTCCAGTTCCCTCAGAGCTATAGTCTACCTGCATGATGGTTCCCACATCATACACCAGCTGGCCCAGGTTTTCTCCCAAGTCAGAGGACTTAGATCCGTAAAATAACTCCTTGGTCTTCAGCTGCTGCAATTCTTCCCATCTATATACCGTGCCCAAATCATGCTCCGGAATGGTATATTCGTTAGATTCTCCTTCGAAGGATACATAGCTTGGCACCGTTCCCACACCTTTTTCGGGATAGCCAAACCAAGTCATAATCATGGAAAAGGCCAGGGGCAGGCAGCCACAGTAAGCTTGTTTACTTTCTCCCGGAACCGTGGGGCATTTCAAGTTCGCGGGGGCATCCTGGTTCCACTCATACGTGCGGGAGTCCATAAACTCGTCAGTAATACCCGCTTCCGGATAGATATATCCCTTGGTTTGAGCAAAGGCATCCCACTGGGCCACCACCTCCGGTGTGGCCTGCGTGGCGCTGCGTGCATACCTTTTAATCTTATCCATCCAATAGCGCACATTCTCCGGCATGCCTTCTACGGCAAAGTTATTATCGAAGGAAAGGGCCAACACCGGGCGCACGTTGTCGTTACCGGCAACAATGACAAATCCGCCACCGTCGCGGCCCACCACATAAAAGGCAGGGTCCTGGCCATCGGCCTTGGTGGCTTCCGTTTCTCCGTCCCAGATAATATGGAGGCCCCCGGCAGCCTTGGTGCTACGGGTGGAAAATACCTTCTCGGCCACCTGAAGGGCCTTTTCAGGCGTAACAGGACCGGCAAAGAGCCCGGTAGCGAGCCCTAAGAGCATGAGGGTAAGAACAGTCTTTTTCATGGCTTAGTCCTCCATCTTTTGAATGATACCTGTATTATCCTCAGGATTCACCAGCCACACACGGTCTCCTGTTTTTTGGACAGCGATATAGTTGGCTTTGGAAGAGGTGAGCGAGGAGCCTTCAACTTTCTCCACCGTCACCTCATAGGTGCCGCCCAGGGCCATTACCTTGGGCGTGGTGATGGCGGCATAGAAGCCTTGGGAAAGGTTCTGAACACGCACATAGCGCTGGTCGTCCGTATTCTTGAAAGCATACTGGCCCGCGGCTTCATCATAAGAGAGTGGAGTTCCCAGCTCTGCCGCGGCGCCAATGGCCGGGAAGAAGCCGAAGCTGTCACTCTCAAAGAAGGCGGCCTTGTACGTAGGAGTATAGGTGCTGGCAGGCATGTCCACAATGGAGGAGCGCACCACTTTATTAACATCGGCCTTGGCGCTCTTGAACATTACATTCCCTTCCTTGTCCAGGAATTCTACCATAAAACCGCTCTCAAAGGAGCCCGGGGGTAGCATAAGCACGAAGGAAGAAGCGCTGGCTCCTTCGGCCGGGCATTTCAAATAAAGGAAACTACCTTCGTCAGATGTCCTATCGGCCATAGTAAGCTGGGGCACGCCGCCTTCGCTCATTTTCACCGTTCCGGCACCATTCAGGGCTTCTTCGCCTTTTGTCTGGAGCCGTATGGCCGAGAAGGCCTTGTCCGACGCTACCTGGAAGGAAACGCCGCCCAATACATTTCTGAAGGAAAAATTGCCAATATTTTCTGCCTGAGCAATGGACACGGCGGCGCCACTGCCAAAGCTTCCGGCCACATAGCCCTGCTCTTTGGGCAGAGTAACGGCTATACCGGTTTCACCCAGTGTGCCTCCAGCATCCGCCGGATAGATGGCATAGTACGGTCCGTCTCCAATGTTGTCTCCGGAAAATTCTCCCAGAGAGGTTCCGGAACCGGACGACAAGGTGTACACCGCACCTGAAGGGTGACTGGCATTGTACACTTTTATCTGGTCTCCAGCACTCCAGAGCACCTTGTTCTCGGAAGATAGTGAAGTTTTTGTAATAGTGGGCTGTTCAAGGGAAGCTGTAATGGTTATTTGCTTTCCTTGGGCCTGTTGGGCGGCAGACCCATCCTGCTCGGCGTTTTTGCACTGAACTGCAAATAATGCCGTGGCAGAAACAATAGCCACTTGCAGAAGGCTACGCAATTTCATAAGCGGTTAGTTTGGTTTTCACAAATATACTCCAAAACCGCCTAAAAACAAAAACCGCAGGGGATCCCCTGCGGTTAGTCTGCAATTCTTGGGACCACCTACCGCGTTTTGGGTAGGTTTTTGCGGTTAGTCTGCCAAAATTTGGACCACCTACCGCACCCACTAGTATTCCAGGATGGCGGTGACGGGATAGTGGTCCGACACGTAGGGACGGCCTTCGTACTCCTTGGTAACGCGCTGGAAGCTGAGGCAGCTGTTGAATCCCTTGTAGAAGATGTAGTCTATGCCTGGGGTGCCGTCTACCTTACCCCAGTCGTGCCAGGTGGTGCCGGGGTCTGTTTCTACGGCCGTCTGGCGGGCGTCCTGCATGAGGTCCCTCAGGTCGTTCAGGCAAGGGTCTGTGGGATAGACGTTAAAGTCTCCGCACAGGATCATGGGATAGCCTTCGGGGTTCATGGCGCCGATGCGCTCTACCAGCAGGATGAGGCCGTTGCGGCGGGCTTCCTTACCCACGTGGTCCAGGTGCGTATTCACAAAATAGAAGTGCTTGCCGGTGGTGAGGTCTTTGATGAGCGTCCAAGTGGCGGTGCGCTTGCAGGCGGCATCCCAGCCGTAGGAAGGGACCTCGGGCGTTTCGGACAGCCAGTAGGTGCCCCAGTTCTCCAGTTCGGCCCTTTCGCTGTCGTAGAAAACAGCCATGTGCTCTCCATCGGACACACCGTCCTCACGGCCTACTCCTACATACTTATAGCCGGGGCAGTTTTCCTGCAGATATTCCAGCTGGAAGTCCAGGGCTTCCTGCACGCCGAATACCAGCGGGTGCTGGTCCATCACCATGGCGGCGGCAGCCTCGCGGCGATTGGGCCACACGTGGTCTCCGTCATTGGCCGTGCCGTAGCGGATATTATAGGACATGACTTTTACAGTGGCCGGTTCCTGTTTACAGGCCGTGAACAGAGGCAGAAGGGCTGCCAGAACGAGAGCTAATTTTTTCATGGTATTGGTTAAACAAATTAGGTTCTTAGGCAAAGATACGAAATATTTGTGTAACTTTGCATAATATGGCTAAACGAAGCACCATAGCAGCCGTTGTGTTAGTAGCTGTGCTCTTGGCCGGTATTGCAATTGCCGTTACCAAGCTGTATACACAGGTTCCGGAAGAAGAGACCGTGGCCCCGGCGCCCACGGGTTGGAACATCCTGAGGGCCGTCCCCTCAGATGCTGCCGCCGTTCTGGTTTTTGACGGCAGTGCCAAGGCCGCCAAGGTATTGGCAGATTCCACCGGTCTCCTCCAGGGCATTGTAGCCCCCGGCAACAGCGCTTTCATGGCTTTCCTCCAGTCCCTGGGCCGAAGGAGGATGGCTGTTTCCTTGCACAACAGCGGCACCCTGGTTCCGCTGGTAGCCGCCCAAATCCAACCTACAGATACCCTGGCCAAGCAACTGGCAGCCAAAGCCGGGCTCAAAACCCTGGAGAAAGAAGGCTATCTGCTGGCCTCCCGTTCCGAAACCTTCGTGAACGCCGGTGCCCGTCACCTGGAAGAAGGGCTTTCCATACTGGGAACCCGTCATCTGCAGGATCTGGTTTCCAAAGTATCCGGACAGGCCGTGGTGCTGGTTTCCCACGCCCACGCCTCCAAGCTGCTGCAAACCTATGCCGGCAAAGACTATCGCAAGGATTCCTTCGTAAAAGACCTCACTGCCTGGAGCGCCTGGACCATCCAGGATGTTGATAAAGACAAAATTGCCCTGAAAGGCCTGGCCCTTCCCGGCGAGGCTCCCGCCAGCTTCTTTGGTGCCTTCAAAGGGACATCGGCCCAAGTGGCAGAATTCCCCGAGGTCGTTCCCTATTATACCGCCACCGCCGTGGCCGTGCCCATCCCGGACGTAGACGCCTACCTCAATTCCCGCCGCAAGCAGGAAGACGGAGAAGGCCACCTGGGACAGTTCAACAAAGCCCTCAAGGCCAAGGCCGGCCGCTCTCTTTCTCCGGAAGAGTGGTTCCGCAGCCTGCAGCCCAAAGAACTGGCCCGCATCTCCTTCTTTGTGAAAGGAGAGCTGCAGGAAGCCATTTTGGTAAAATCGGCCAAAGACCTTAAGCTGGGCGGCGGAAGTACCAACCCCTACAGCGGAGTGCTGGCCCTGGTGGCCGGCGAAGACTTTGCCGTAACGGATACCCTGGGCGCCTCGCTCCCCGGCAAATGGAGCGTGTTTGCCAGCGCCCCCGCCGTAGAAGCCCTGCAGGACCCTGCCATCAAGGATTATAGCTTAAAGAATCGTTTGGCCGATGCGTCCGTATCCTTTCCGGCAGGCTTTGTAGCCTACAGCTCGTTCACAGATGCACCGGAGGTTCCGGGACAGCTGCTCTCAAAGGAGCTGGCCAATCCCATCAAGGAATTTGCGCTGGGCGCCGGCTTTGCTCCCGCACTGGCCACCCTGGATTTGCAGGCCGATAATCCCTCCATGCGCATCCAGCTAAGCACCCATACCCTCAAGAGCAACAAGGTGCAGGTAATGGAAAGGGACACCACCGTGGTGGTTCCCACCGGTCCCTTCACCGTTAAGAATTCCCAAACCGGGAAGAACAATACGCTGTATCAGAACAACAGCCTGTCCATCTGCCTGAACGACGAAAACGGCAAGGGCGTTTGGGGCATTCCCTTCAAGGAACCCCTATGCGGCCGCGTTCAGAACATAGACTATTACAACAATAAGAAAATCCAGTTCCTTTTCTGCGCCGGAGACAAACTGTACCTGCTGGACCGCCTGGGCCACTGGGTAAACGGCTTCCCGGTAAAGCTGCCCAAGGCGGTGCTGCTGGGCCCCGATGCATACGACTTTACCGGCATTGGCGGCTACACCGTAATGGTTTTGCATAAAGACAACACTCTGGAACGCTACAACCTGCATGGCAAAAAGCCCGAAGGCTGGAAAGGAATCAAGGCTTCCGAAACGGTGAAAGACCTTCCGGAACTGCTGGAAATCAATGGAAAGAATTACTGGGTGGTGCGCACCAGCGTGAGAACCCTCGTATATCCTTTTGCCGGTGGAGAACCGCTGGTGAAGGAGGAGGGCAACAAGATGCTGCGCCCGGATGCCCAGCTGAAGATAACGTCCAAGGGTATAAGCGGAGAATGCTATGACGGCCGCACCCGGGATTTTAAGTTGAACTAAAACCTATCAGAGAATAATGGAATTCAAGTCTGTAAACAAGATTCTGCAGGATAGTCTGGTAAAGAACTGGGACCGCCCGGCCGTTACCAACTATCAGGGTATGACACTGGCCTACCGTGAGGTGGCCCTCCGCATTGCCAAACTGCACATAGCCTTTGAAATGTGCGGTCTCAAGAAAGGAGACAAAGTGGCCATCTGCTCCCGTAACCAGGCCAACTGGGGCGTTAGTTTTATGGCTGCCATTACCTATGGAGCCGTGGCCGTTCCCATCCTGCACGAGTTCAAGCCCGGCAACATCCACTATCTGGTGAATCACTCCGAGGCCCGTGTGCTCTTTGTGGACGAGGTTATCTGGGAAGGCCTGTCGGCCGAAGAAATGCCGGACCTGGCCGTTGTAGTGCAAATTAACAACTTCAAGTTCCTCTATGCCGCTTCCGAAGAGCTCAGATATGTGCGTGAGCACCTGAACGAAGAATTCGGCAAGCGCTATCCCAACAGCTTCGGCCCGGAAGACCTTCATTATTACGAAGACAGCCCCGAAGAGCTGGCCATCATCAACTACACCTCCGGAACCTCCGGTTTCTCCAAGGGTGTGATGATCCCCTACCGCGCCATCTACTCCAACGTGGAGTTCGCCGCCAAGGACGCCTGCCCCATGCTTAAGGCAGGGATGAACGTAGTGGCCATGCTGCCGTCGGCCCATATGTACGGCATGATGTTCGAGTTCCTCTTCGAGATGACCATCGGCATGCACGTGCATTTCCTGAGCCGTGTACCCAGCCCCAAGATTATCATGCAGGCCTTCAGCGAGGTACATCCGGACATTATCATCGCCGTGCCGCTGGTGATGGAGAAAGTGTATAAGAGCAAGCTCAAGCCCCTGGTGGACAAGACCAAATACTATCGCCGCATCCCCGTGCTGGACAAGGTGATTGAGAAGAAATTCTGCACGGAACTCACCAACGCTTTCGGCGGCCAGTTTGAGGAAGTAATCCTGGGCGGCGCTGCCTTCAACCCGGAGGTAGAGAAGTTCCTGCACGAGATTGGCTTCCACTACACCGTTGGTTATGGTATGACGGAGTGCGCCCCCATCATCTGCTATGCCCACTGGGACAAGGTGAAGGTGGGAAGTGCCGGCCGTGCCGCCCTGAACATGGAAATCCGCATAGATTCCTCCGACCCCCGCAACATTCCCGGCGAGGTGCAGGTAAAGGGCCCCAACGTATGCCTGGGCTATTACCGCAACGAAGAAGCCACCAATGCTTCCTTCACGGAAGACGGCTGGTTCAGAACCGGAGACATGGGCGTGATTGACGAAGACGGTTACCTCTTCCTTCGCGGCCGTTCCAAGTGCATGGTACTGGGCCCGTCCGGCCAGAACATCTACCCCGAAGAGGTGGAAGCTACCATTAACAACTTCAACTACGTGGTAGATTCCCTGGTAGTGGAAGACGACGGCGGCCTCACCGCCCTCATCTACCCCGACTGGCACCAGGGAGAGCTGGATGGCTACACCCGCCAGGACTTCGGAAAACGCATCAAAGGCATGCTGCCCGCCATTAATGACGAGCTGCCTAAATATGCTCAGATTAAGAAGATTGAGCTCATGCCCGAAGACTTCGAGCGCACGCCCAAGAAGAGCATCAAGCGTTATCTTTATCAGAGAATCTAAATTACCTCTCTATGGCACAGAAATTCGACAAAAGTTATTTGGAAATGGCCGAAGTGTGGGCCCAGAACTCCTACTGCAAGCGCAGAAAGGTGGGCGCCCTGCTGGTAAAAGACCGTACCATCATTTCAGACGGCTACAACGGCACTCCCTCGGGCTTTGAGAATATCTGCGAAGACGAAAACGGGGTTACCAAACCCTACGTGCTGCACGCCGAGGCCAACGCCATCACCAAGGTAGCCAAAAGCGGCAACAGCTCTGAAGGGGCCACGCTGTATGTAACAGCCTCCCCCTGCGCAGAATGTGCCAAACTCATTATCCAGGCCGGCATCCGGCGTGTAGTATACCGGGACGCCTACCGCCTTACCGACGGAATTGACCTCCTGGCCAGGGCCGGCATAGAGGTAGAACAGATACAGTAATTATGCAGAATAAGACTACTCTCCGCATTCTTGAGATAGTATTGGGCGTGGTAATAGGTGCCATGGTCACGTTCTCCGTGGTGCGCTACCGCGAAAAACAGCACCTGTACCGAACCGAAATGCAGGACTGGCAGAAGCTCAATCTCATTCTCAATCTGGTAGAGGAGAATTATGTGGACACGCTGGACAAGGACGGCATGACGCAGGCTTCCATTACGGCAGCCCTGGCCAAGCTGGACCCTCATTCCGTGTATCTGCCGCCCGTGGAACTGGAGGCTTCCGAGCAGTCCCTGGCCGGCAATTTTGACGGAATCGGCATCCAGTTCAACGTGCCCAACGACACCGCCATTGTGCTGGAAGTCATTGCCGGCGGTCCCTCCGAGAAGGTGGGCCTGCAGCCCGGAGACCGTCTGCTCAAAGTGGACGACCTGGTGATAGCCGGTGTGAAGTTCCCGCAGGACAGCATGGTGAGCCACATCAAAGGCCCTTCCGGCAGCAAGGTCACCATTACCGTCAAGCGCGGCCACGATATCATTCCCTTTGAAATAACCCGCGGCAAGATTCCCGTGCACAGCATGGACGCTTCCTTTATGATTCGTCCGGGCGTGGGGTACATTCGCCTGAGCAAGTTCTCCCGCACCACCTACCAGGAGTGCCACGAGGCTGCCATGAAGCTGCTGGAACAGGGTATGGATCACCTCATCTTCGACATCCGCGACAACTCCGGCGGCTATATGGACCAGGCGCTCCTCCTTTCCAACGACTTCCTCTCTTCCGGAGACACCATCGTGTATATGGAAGGAAAGCATCGGCCCAAAGAGGTATTTAAGGCCGATGGCAGGGGCCAGCTCCAGAGCGTAAAGCTCTCCGTTCTCATCAGCGAGAACTCGGCATCGGCCAGTGAAATCTTTGCCGGAGCCATCCAGGACAACGACCGCGGCACCGTGCTGGGCCGCCGTTCCTTTGGCAAAGGCCTGGTGCAGGAGCCCTTCTTTTTCACGGACAAGTCTGGCATCCGCCTCACCGTAGCGCGTTATTACACGCCCAGCGGCCGATGCATCCAGAAGCCCTACGGAACCTCGGAGAACTACAACTACGACATCTACCGCCGTTATACCAATGGCGAGGTCTTCAGCGAAGACAGCGTAAAACTGAATAAGGAAGACGTGCACCACACCCGCAGCGGCCGCATCGTTTACGGTGGCGGCGGCATTATGCCAGACGTGTTCGTTCCCATGGACACCACCCGCGCCAGCCGCTTCCATATTGAGTGCAACCGCAAGACCACCCAGATGCGCTTTGCTTCCGATATCTTCGACCGCTATACGAAAACCCTCGCCTCCATAGATTCCTACGAGGCCATGGACCGCTTCCTGGACCAGCTGAATATCAAAGCCAAGTTCCTGGATTTTGCCCGCCAGAAAGACGGCATCCGCTGCACCGAAGCAGAGTGGGCCGAATCGGCCCCCTACCTGGAGCCTCAACTGAGGGCGCTCATTGCGCGGTATTCCAAGCTGGGAGACAATGCCTTCTACAAGTATTACTTACCGGTAGACGACACAGTGAACAAAGCGCTGGAGCTTATCTCCTAACGCAGTTTCAGGGAAGTCACCTTCCCGTCTTTCCATTTGAGATCAAGCGTCTGCCCCGTACGGGTGCGGACGCCTTTTATTTCTCCGGAGGGCCAGGCCGATGGCAGGGCCGGAAGGGCCTGCACACCCTCGGGGGTGGACTGGACCAGCATCTCCATCACACCGGCGCAACCGCCAAAATTGCCGTCTATCTGGAAGGGAGAATGGGCATCCATCAGGTTGGGATAGGTGCCTCCGCCGCGGCGGGCATCGGCCCCTTCATAAAGGTCCGGGCTCACATAGCGGAGCAGGCGGCGGTACATCTTGTAGGCGCTTTCCCCGTCTCCCAAACGGGCGTAGAGGTTCACCCTCCAGCCGCAGCTCCAACCGGTGGTTTCAAAGCCCCTTATCTCCAGGGTTTTGTGGGCCGCCTGGGCCAGTTCTCCCCCGGCGGGAATCTGGTGACCGGGATACACGCCAATCAGGTGAGACTGGTGCCTGTGGCGGGGGTCGTAATCGGCCCAGTCGTAATACCATTCCTGGAGGGCGCCGGAGCGGCCCACCTGGTACTCTTTCAAATCCGGCAGGACGGCATCTACCCGCTCTGCAAAGGCGTTGTCCCCCACTTCCAGGGCGGCGTCACGGGCATTGGTAAGGCACTCGCGAATGATGGCCAGGTCTGCCGTGGCGCCATAGGCCGTGCGGCCCTCGTAGCCGTCCGGAGTGCGATAGATATTCTCCGGAGAGGTGGAGGGAGAGGTTATCCACTTGCCGTCTTTCTGCACCAGAATGCCCAGGCAGAACTGTGCCGCGCCCTTAAGGGCAGGATAGTCCCGCTCCAAGGCTTCCCGATCACGGGCAAAGAGCCAGTGCTCCCAGATGTGCGTGGAAAGCCAGGCACCACCCATATTCCAATTGGCCCAGCAGGGGTCTCCCGTGCCCAGCCCCACCGGATTGGTCATGGCCCAGATGTCGCTGTTATGGGCCTGGCACCAGCCTTCGTCCACACCGTAGAAGTTCCGGGCGCTGCGCTCGCCGCTCTGGGAGAGGTTGCGCACAAAGCCCAGCAGCACCTCGTGCATCTCCGGCAGGGCGGCCGCCTCGGCGGGCCAATAGTTCTCTTCCAGATTGATGTTGGTGGTGTAGTTACTGCTCCACGGCGGGTCCATGCTCTCGTTCCAAAGGCCCTGCAGGTTGGCAGGAACGCCTATGGTACGGGAACTGGAAATGAGCAGGTAGCGGCCATACTGGAAGTAAAGGGCTTCAAGTTCGGGATTGGACTCCCCTTCTGCGTAACGCAGAAGTTGCTCATCGGTGGGCAGGGCGCTCACGGCGGGGTCTGTACGGCCCAGGTCCAGGGATACACGGTTGAAGAGTTCTGCATAATCGGCCTTGTGGCGCTTCCAGAGGGCCTTCCAGCCCAGTGCCGCAGCCGCCGAAGCGTTTTGGAGGGCACTTTCCTTATATTCTTTCCCCTCCTTCACCGGGTCTTTGTCAAAGCCATTGAAGCTGGTGCTGTTGCTTACCACAATCACCGCTTCCTTAACACCGCTGATGTGTAGGGACTCCCCTTCCGCTTGGGCGGCCTCGCAGCGCACCACGGTGCGGTAATGAATGCCTCGGTCCGGATCATAGGCAAAGCGCTCTCCCTCGGGGGCATAATAGCCGGGGTAGGCGTGCCAGGCGGCATAGCCGTCGCTCACCAGAGCATGGCCATCGGCCTTAATGGAATGCGGCTGCTCACTTTCCAGGCTTAAAGTCACATCCAGCGGCTCTTCGCTGCTCAGTTTAATCACAATCACCGAGTCGGGGGCCGAAACGAAGTACTGCGCCTGGAAGGCCTTGCCGTTCCTCTTATAGCTGACGCGGGCGGTGGCATCGGCCAAATTCAGGGAGCGTTGATAATCGGTGATTTTGCCCTCCGGATAATGCAGAAGCAGCTTTCCCAGCGGCTGATAGCTTTCGCTGAAATGGCCCTGCAGGTAATGCTGGAGGTCATCGGCCTTCCTATAATCCTCTGCATCCAGGGCTTCCCGCACCTTACTTACCCACTGCGCCGATTCTCCCCAAGGGGTGAGCGTGGATACCACCTGGTAGTCCGGATGACCGGGGCCTTTGTCGGGCTCTCCCGTCCAGAGTGTAATGTCGTTCAGGGAGATGCGGTCTTCTGCCGGGCCGCCGTACACCAGCGCACCCAGGCGGCCGTTACCCAGGGGCAGGGCTTCCTCAAAATAGGTGGCCGGCCGGGTATAGTGAAGTTGCATTGGGTGCTCCCGGCAACAGGACAAGCTTGCAAGGCAGACGACCCCGCAGGCAAGTATGGAGGATATTTTCATAGGCTGGTGCTTAGTGTTTCAGGCGGGCTAGCAACTCTTCTTTCTTCTCCTCGGGCATAAACTTGGAGAAAGAGTTGAAGGAATTTTCCGGCATGTCTCCCACCCACTGGATAATGAAGGCATCCAGGGTGTTGAAGTCATTGTCTACGTTAAAGGCCAGGTACTTGGCACCCAGGGTGGCGTACTTTCTGAACAGTACCGGCAGACGTAGCGTTCCGGAAGACAGATACTGCAACAGACGGTCTAAGTCGTCTACCGACTTGCAGCCGGCGAGCAGGGCATCCGGGTTCACGCGGAGGAAATCCGGGGTGAAGGGAGTGGTGGGGCCCACCATATTCTCCGCGTTCTCCATGGAGTAATGCTTCAGGAAAAAGTGAAGAATAAGGCTCTTGTAGAAGGTGGGAAAATCACTGGATACACTTACGGGACCCATGGTGTATTCAATGCCCTTACAGTGAGCAGACGCTGTAAGAATGCCCGATAAGAGTAGCTTAAGCGGCAGCACTTCCCTGCGGAAATCCGGAGCTATGAAGGAGCGTCCCAACTCTATGCACTTGGGCAGATAGGAATTCAAGCCTTCCTTAAACTCAAACAGGGAGGCGGTATAGAAGCCTTCCGGCTTTTGGAGCACCTCCGGCCCTACGCCCATGCGGTAGGCACCGGCAATCTGGCCTTTTGGAATATTCCAAAGCACCAGGTGTTTATAATAGGTGTCGTAAATATCTGTATCCAGGGCTTTGCCCGAGCCCTCCCCCACCGTGCGGAAGGTTACTTCCCGCAGGCGGGCAATTTCTGTCATGATGCCAGGAACATCGTCCGGCTGGGTGAAGTAGCAGCGGTAGTCTCCGCACTCGAAGAGCATGCGGTCTGCTATCTTGTCCAGTTCCGCCTTTACCAGGGCCGGATCTACGGGGTCCGCGATGGGCTCCATTACTTGGACATCGGCCCTCTTGGACTCCTGAATACAATTCACTTCCAGCGCATAGGTGAGGTTGCGAAGATAGCCGCCAAGTTCCTCCGTGCTGGCAAATTTGGCCATTTCCTCAGGAGAAATGGGCTGGCCGATGCGAACCTTCACGTGCGTTCCTTGCTTGTTGAAAAGCTCATGAACAAGACGCGCCGTTCTCAGGCGGGGATGGATTTTTCCGAGGAAGTGGAAACTCTTGGAATTGGTTCCGTCAAAATAGATGGGGACTACCGGCAGACCGCTTTTCTGGATGAGGCGGATCATGTTGGGAGCCCAGGGTTTATCTTCTATCACATGCGGCTTCAGGGCCGTACGCTTGCCTTCTTTCTGATAGGTACCCACTTCTCCGGCAGGGAAAAGGCCCAACGCACCGCCGTCCTTGATATGCTGAAGGGCCATGCGGATGCTGTTGATGCTGCGGGCGTCGTTCTTGCCGCCCAGGTTATTTACCGGCAGGAAGTTGGGAGCAAGGTTGGGAATGAGCGACAGCATGAAGGTGGTGAGGATCTTGTAATCTTCTCTTCTGCGGCCCACGGAATCACAGAGGATGAGGCCGTCTATGCTGCCAAAGTGATGGTTGGAAATGGTGATGAAACCACCTTCTGCGGGAATGTTGTCCAGCTGGCCTTCGGGAATGTCGTAGGTTACCCCTTGGTCTTCCAGAATGGCTTTGGCAAAATCCGGGCCCAGACAGTTGGCCCGTTTGGCCTGACCGCGATTCACCTTGTCAATTTCCAATACCTTAATGATAAGACCAGAGAGGCCTTTACCAAGCCATCCTTTGATGCCCAGCATGCGCTGCATATCTTCCTTGCTAAGGACTTCCTTGTGCGTATCCATAAATACAAAGTTAATCAGAACTTGGCTATTTACAAAAAAAAGACTCGCAAAACTGCGAGCCTTTTTGTGCGCGAAATCAGAGTCGAACTGACACGTCCTTTCGGACACTACCTCCTGAGAGTAGCGCGTCTACCAATTCCGCCATCCGCGCATCAATTTGGGACTGCAAATATACGCACTTTTTTTGAAAGTCCAAATAAATTTTTCAGATATCCACGTCTACCGGGACGACGGTTTTCCAGAGGTTGGAGTGAACGAGGAGTTCGGTGACGGAAAGTTGGATTTGAAGGGGGAGGTCGTCCAGATTGGGAGCGGTCCAGTCGTAGCCGGCGCGCTGCATGTAGGTGCCCAGGGCGAAGGTGCGGACAACGCTGTCAGGCATGGTTATATCCAGCCAAAGTTCATCGTCCGGGCTTTGGCGGGGAAGGCGGGCGGTGAAGCCCGTGTCCAGTCGGCAGGAGAAGTCTCCTTCCACCGGCTGGCCATCTCGGTCCAGGCCGTTCACCTGGCCCCGAATCTGGGCCCAGTAGGGCTCTCCCCAGCCCTCCGGTCCGTCAAAACTGAGCGAAAGGGTGCAGAAATGCTTGTTCAGCTCTACCGATACGCTTGTTGAGTCACAGAGAGTATTTACCAGTCCGGAATACAAATAGAGGGGCGGACAATCGTAGCCAAAAGGAATTTCCAGGTTTTCTTCCGGTTCCAGCTTGGCTCCGCACACCGCCAAAAGGCGGATTTTGCCCTTCGGGGCCTGCACCACCATTACCGTATCTTGTTTGGCACTGTACGTGGCCTGGTAATCTCCGGCCACCACCTGCACGCTCACGGGGCCGGGAAGGTCCTGCAAGTCTATGCTCAGGACGCAGGGACACAATACCCTGTTCTCTTTCACCGAGCAGGAAAGCAGGACCATAAGGCCCGCGCAGATTCCTATGGTCTTAGAAAACATAAACCAAAGCCAGCAGGAGGTCGTTGGGGAGGATGAAGGCCCGGTCTCCCTTGTCTTTCACCAGCCCGCATACCGGGCAGGAGTAGGTAGTGTAGCGGTCCCAGCCGCCCCATACTCCAATGCCAATATCTACGTTCAGGTGAGGGTTAATCATATAGGAGTAGCCTCCGGAAAGACCTATTCCGTAACGGTTTCCTTCGTCGGTAAGGGGGCTTTTGATGCCGCCCCGGTTGTATTCCTGGTACTGGAGGCGGGTTCCCGCCCACCAGCCGGAATACACATGCCAGGGCCACCAGCGCACACCTGCTCCCAGCACTTGCTGCCGGGCCGAAAGGGGCTCACCGTTCTTCTTATAGTGGAAGGGATTCAGCTTGGCCACAGCCGTAGCGCTCCAGTGCTGGCTGAAGGCCACGCCGCCTTCAATATTAAGAGTGCCGAAATTGGCATAATCCACCAGATTGGTCTGGACGGCCCACTGCTGGGCATGGGCGCTAAGGCAGAGGGCCATCAGGCCCGCTGCCAAAAGGAGGTGTTTTAGTCTATTTGCCATAATGTTTGAAGGTTTGGGTTATGACGGTTTCACGGTCCGGGAGCTGGGTTATAAGCTCCTCTTTCAAATCTTCGGTACTGGTCACTTCGGCCGTGAGCGCTCTGAAAATCTCTCCCCGGGAAATGCCCCGCTCGTACAGGTAAGTGAAGATGTCCGGCTTGAACCAGAAGTTGTTGCCAAACTGCTTGATGGTGCCGCCATAGCGGTCCTTTTTGAGCGCTTCCTGCATGAAATAGGCCCACATTTCTCCTATCTCACAGTAGTTGGCATTATCGGCCGATCCACTGCCATAGGCTCGGCCTCCTTCGGTAACGAAAGAGAGGAGGACATAGTCTATGTAAGGGGTCCAGAAATCGTTCCCCACCTGCGCAAAGTGGCTGGTGTGAGCCAATTCGTGCACCACGGTTTCGTAGATTTGGGCGTAGGTCAGTTCTTTGGTGCCGATGGTAACGTCCGGCATGAACAGTTTCACCAGAGGAAGGTATTCTTTCAGATAAGCCACAATGACGGTATGGGTGAGGAAGGCCCCATGGTGCAGCATATTGGCGCTGGAGCATTTGAGGTCGGGGAAAATCCAAATGCGGAGGTCTCCGGGCGGGGGCGCTACGTCCAAGTCGTCCTCCGTGCAGCGCGAATAATAGTCGTAAGCGGCATTGTTCACTACGCAGCGGCGGAACAGAGCGCCCTCACTGTCTTTCTGGCTCACGTGCAGATCTATTCCCGACGGCTCTCCCTTACCCAGGGTGCTCACGGAAGCCGGAACCAGGAGGAAGTTAAAACCAATGTTAAAGCCTTTCTCGTTGCTGAAAACCAGGCGATAACGCGGCTGGCCGGAGAAGGTTTTACTCATCTGGTAGTAGCCGTCGCGGTCGGTGTAAGTGGTGGCAATCTTCACGAAAATGTTGGCCGCCACCTGCACACCGGCCACCCCGAAGGGCTTGCCTCCGCTGAACTGCGGGTCTTCAATGGTAATTCGGCCGCTGGGTGCCCCCGAAGTTGCCTTGGTGGGCTCGCACCAGAGGTCTTCGTTGCCGGTGAGCCGATAGGCTTCCTTCTCCACCAAGCCCCAGTCAATGCCCTCATCGGCCCGGGTGGTGGGGGCATGCTCGGAGATGTATACGTCGTCCAAGATCTCATACTTGACGCCCGAGGGAAACTGGAATTCGCGCGGCACTACCGCATACTGCCAGGTAATGGCCTCGTTTCCCACCTCGGGGTCCTGATAGTAGTCTCCTTCCCGCAGGATACTGTAGTCCATGGGATGGTCCAACAGGTACAGGCCGGACTTTACCAGGGCCATATACTCGTCGTTGTCTTTGGGTAAGAACCTCACATAGAGGTCGGTAGCCGTGATGTCCACACGCTCGGCCTTGGTGCCGTAAACGTTTTGCAGGGCCTTTTGCATGTTGGCCACGGTGTAGGGGTCTTCCAGCTTTTCTCCCAGCTGGATCATGCCGTGCTGGATGCCGGGGTCGGGCTGCTGGCCCCACTCGTCATCCAGTCCTGCCGACTGGCTGCATGCTACCAGCACGCAGAGCGGCAATAAGAAGAGGATTTTTCTTTTCATAGCGCAACTATTTTTTGCAAAGCTGAGAAAACTTATCCGTGTAACGAATAATGAAACGTTTAACTGCATTTTCGGCCTCCCAGGACCCTGGAAGGCCGTTTTTTGAAGAGCGTGAAACGGATAATTGCTGCAAATTTTATATTTCGGCGTTTTTGTCGCGCCAACATCGGCCCTCCAAGCCCCTCCAGGCCGCATTTCAAAAAATTATCCGTTTCAACAGACGCGTGCACAAGTTGTCTCTTTCGAAGAAAAATCGTATCTTTGCGCGCTTTTTTAAGAAGATAAGAATCAACACAATATGCAGGACATCAGAAACATCGCCATCATCGCCCACGTAGACCACGGTAAAACCACCCTTGTGGACCGCATGATCTACCAGGCCAACCTGGTGCGCAAGCCGGAAGATCTGGGAAATCTTATCCTGGACAACAACGACTTGGAGCGTGAGCGCGGCATCACCATTCTCGCCAAGAACGTTTCGGTAACGTATAAGGGCGTAAAAATCAACATCATTGACACTCCCGGCCACTCCGACTTCGGTGGAGAGGTAGAGCGTGTGCTTAACATGGCCGACGGCGTACTCCTGCTGGTAGACGCATTCGAGGGTTGCATGCCTCAGACGCGTTTCGTGCTGAACAAGGCCATCGAGATGGGCAAGAAACCCATCGTGGTCATTAACAAGGTGGACAAGCCCAACTGCCGTCCCGACGAGGTGCAGGAAGAAGTGTTCGAACTCATGTTCAACCTGGGTGCCAATGAAGACCAGCTGGACTTCAAGACCATCTACGGCAGCGCCAAACAGGGTTGGATGGCCAAGGACTGGAAGCAGCCCACCCAGGACATCACCGCCCTGCTGGACACCATTCTGGAAGAGATTCCTGCTCCTGAAATGAGGGAAGGTACCCCTCAGATGCTGGTTTCTTCTCTAGAGTACAGCCCCTATGTGGGCCGTATCGCCGTGGGCCGCATCACCCGTGGCACCCTCAAGACCGGCATGCCCGTAAGCCTTTGCAAGCGCTACGACATCATAGAAAAGAGCAAAATCAAGCAGCTCATGGTCTTCGAAGGCCTGGGCAAAGCCAATGTGGACGAGGTCCAGTGCGGTGACATCTGCGCCGTAGTGGGTATCGAAGGCTTCGAAATCGGAGATACCATTGCCGATTTCGAGAATCCCGAGGCTCTGCCGCCCATCGCCGTGGACGAGCCCACCATGAGCATGCTCTTCATGATTAACAACAGCCCCTTCTTCGGCAAGGACGGTAAATTTGTAACCTCCCGTCACATCAAGGAGCGCCTGGAGAAGGAACTGGAAAAGAACCTGGCTCTGCGCGTAAAGCCCGGCATCAATGCCGATAGCTTCGTAGTGTATGGCCGAGGCGTTCTGCATCTGTCGGTGCTCATTGAAACCATGCGCCGCGAAGG
>DFLI01000143.1:0-12050 GCA_002373715.1 Bacteroidales bacterium UBA3623 | reverse complement strand
GAACCTATCGAGGAGCTGTCCATCGAGGTGCCGGAGCAGTTTGTGGGCGCGGCTATCGAGCTGAGCACTCGCCGCAAGGGCGCTCTCATCCGCATGGAACCCCGCGGAGACCGGACACTGCTGGAATTTGAAATTCCCACCCGTGGCCTCATGGGACTGCGTTCCAACCTTCTCACCGCCACCCAGGGTGAGGCTGTGGTAGCCCACCGCTTCAAGGACTATCAGCCCTACAAGGGAGATATCGAGATGCGTACCAACGGTTCCCTCGTATCCCTGGAAACCGGCGAGGCCATTGCCTACTCCATGAACAAGCTGCTGGATCGCGGCCGCTTCTTCGTAGAGCCCGGCGAAGAGATTTACGGAGGTCAGGTTGTGGGTGAGCACACCCGCGAGAGGGACCTCAACATCAATATCTGCAAGACCAAGAAGCTCACCAACGTGCGTGCTTCCGGTTCCGACGAGAAAGTGGTGCTGCCTCCGGCCATCAAGTTCTCGCTGGAAGAGGCTCTGGAATACATCCAGGAAGATGAATTGGTAGAGATCACCCCGAATCACATGCGCATGCGCAAGATTCAGCTGGATCCGCTGGACCGTAAGAGAAATTCCGCCAGCGAAGATTGATTTTCCGAAATTTATTTGTATCTTTGCACCCCTTAATCTGTTTTTGTGGAGATGAATCCGTTTATCATACCCCTGAACGATTGGGCTGCCGGAGAGCGTAAGTTTCACTCTCATGCAGGTTTAGAGTTCTTTCAACAGTTTGACAATTCAGAAATCCTGGACGCCGATGTAGACGTGGAAATCCGGGTGGTCAAAGATGGCCGGAACAAGGTGGAGGCGGATCTCCGCCTGAAAGGCACCGTAACAGTGCCCTGCGACCGCTGCCTGGACCCCGTGGAACTCCCCGTGGAGGCAGAACCTTCCGAAACCCTCACCCCCGGTGCTGGTGAAGTGGAATGGGATCTGAGCCAGGCAGTATACGACTTTACCTGTCTATCACTGCCCCTGCAAAGGTTGCATCCGGAAGGGAAATGTGATCCCGACACCGTCCGGTTTCTAAGTCAGAAGGGAGGTAAGAACGAGGAGGCTGAGGCAAGTGCGAACAGCCCGTTCGCCGCCCTGAAAGGACTTTTTGACAGTAAATAAACAATTAAAAATTATAAACAATGGCACATCCGAAACACAAACTCTCTAAGCAGAGAAGAGACAAGCGTCGCACCCACGACTTTGCTCCCGTTCCCACGCTGAGCGTATGCCCTAACTGCGGCGCCACCGTGATGTATCACCGTGTATGCCCCGAGTGCGGCTACTACCGCGGTCGTCAGATCATCGAGAAGAGCGCCGAATAAGCGCTTTTTTCGTTTATGGCTTGGCCCGGTAGTTCAACGGATAGAACGGAAGTTTCCTAAACTTTAAATAGAGGTTCGATTCCCCTCCGGGCTACCCAAGCGGACTTTTCTGAAAAATCAGGAGAGTCCGCTTTGTTTTGCCCTTGTAACTCATTGGTATTACCAAAGATATAACTGAGTATTGAGTTAAAGTTTGAGGTTCGATAATTTTCTCCATCAAACTCGATTTCCTCGTTAAATATCGAACCTAAAAGCCGAATTTTAGTTTCTGCACTAGCTGTTGAGAAGTATTTTTCAAGGTTTTCAACAAGATTGCAGCTATAATCCAACTTTTCCTTGATGTTAAGCTCTTCACTGGTCTGTAAGGCTTTGATGCGGTTTTCCAAGTTATTAATATCATTGCGATACCTTTGAATTTGTTCATCCCTGTCAGCCTTAGACAAATCACCGTCGAAGAACAGGTCATTCACCTTATTCATACGTTCTTTTAACTTGTCAATATCAGCCCGAATTATGGTTATTTCGCGCTTGTGGCTTTGTTTCATGTTACCCCTAGCATCGTCTAGGATTTCCTTATAAAGTGCCACAATCGCCTTATGAGGGACCAATCCGGCGATATATTGGACAAACCTCTCATTGGCGTGCTCGGCTCGCACATTGAGGTGCTTGTGGTCGTGATTACAGCAGTAGTAGTTATAACGTCCGCCGTGACCTCTTGTGGTTGCACCGGTGAGCCTGTGACCGCATATAGGACAGCATAAGTATTTCCTCAAAAACAGATATGGGTTGTTCGTCTTTCCCATCTTTGGTTTTTTTTTTCGTTTACCATCCATTACTTCTTGAACGGCATTGAAGGTGGCTTCATTTACAAGCGGCTCGTGCTTCCCACGAATTTTGCACGCAGGGAAATTACGGTATGCTGGGACATTGATGTAACCCATATAAAATGGGTTCCGCAACATCTTGAAGAAACTTGTCTTGGATGCACCAGGCATTAATCTACGCTTAATGGACATAGGCTCCTCCGTGCCTTCTGCTACCATTGCAAATACTTGCTTGATGATTGGTGCTACATGCTGGTCTATGGCAATGTAGTGGTCCGTTCCAGCATCCTCGTTGGCTTTGATATTCTTATAACCACGTGGTGCCTTGCCGCACCATTCACCTCGCATCAGATGCTCATGGATGCCTTCTTTAGTTCGTCTTGCAATCTTGAGTTCTTCTGTGTGTGCAACACCACAGCGTATAGAAAGCCACATGGGCCAATCAGTAGCCGTAAAGTCAATGGGCTCTTCAACAGCGTTGATGCCTACCCCCAGTTCATCTATGAACTTCCGCTTATATGCAAAAGCAAATTCCACGTTGCGGGAATATCTATCCCATCGGAGGAATAGGACTAAATCCACCTTGCCTTTGTTTTTACGGCAGTATTCATAGATGGACTTAATCTCCGGTCTTTGGAGGTCATAATGCTTGGCGGAGTAGTCTTCCTTGTAGGGTTGTAGCTCCCCGACAATATGATACCCCTTACTTTCGCAGTAGGCGCGTAAGGCCCTTTCTTGGTGTTCAAGGCTGAGCCTTTCAGTTTTCTGCTCGTCGCTTGACACGCGGCAGTACAAAATAACGTTTTTACACATTGGTGATTTATTTTAAGTTAAACTTGTTTTCTTCGTCAATCTGGATTCTTGCCCATTTTTCAAGAAAATCCTTGAGTTGAATCAAAACTTCTTGTTCTACGTTATAGTCGTATTTTTTTAAGATGCTTGCGCATCGTTCAGTTGTTAACACGATTATTATCAGTGTTATTACCACATAACGCCGTGGCCGCTTATTCGCTTTCGGCTTCTGGGTGAGGGCGCCCAGACTGCTGGTCAGCCAAGGGATGCTTAGACCTTTCCTCGTTGAGGGTTCTAATTCTGTACTACATCTTCTTGCCCTCCTTCACAAATTGCCGGTTAAGATATGTCAGAGTACTTAGACTAGTACCGGTGATAGCATTAATGTTTCGGTACGACACACCTTTCTTAATTAGAGATATGTCCTTACTGTATTGTTGCCGGTATTCTTCAAGGCTCTTTCGATAACCTTCTTTGCGACCGACTTTCCCGCCGTGCGCACGATAGTGGTCGTACCCACTTGATACCCTCGCACGTATGAGGGTCCGTTCAAGGTTGTTATACTGGGCCAAAATTCCTAACGCCAACTGTGCGATGGGATTCTGTTGTCCATCAGGAAGAAGGGTCTCTAGACCATTCTGAAGGATAAATACCGACACCTTTCGTGCGCTTAAGTAGTCGATGATTTCAAGGAAGTCAATCACTCGCCTTGACAAGCGACTGCATTCAAAAACTACGACCTTGTCGACCTCATGAGTGTCAACAAAGTTCAGTAGTTCAGAGAGTGCTTCTCTGTCAGCAGCCTTTTTTGCCCCGGATGCTTTTTCAGCGAATTCTTTGATGACTTCATACTCCATCTTTTTGCAATACTCCCTCAACTCCTCAAGCTGGCGGTCGTACTCTTGACTACTGGTAGATACTCTAGCGTAGATGATGACTTTTTTCATACAATTGATATTATGGGTTATTTGAGCGTGCTGCAAAGTTACATATAAGTTATTTGATTTCCAAACAAAATTGATGTTTTCTGTTAATTTTGTAGAAAATCTTTGATATTATGGTTTAATTCGATAACTTTGTGGCGGAATTTGATACTTTAGTATATGAAAGAAATGCCAATTACCCAAACTCTGCTCCTCAACGTTAGGGAGCTATGTAGAATACGAGGTTTACAACTACGCGACCTCGCAGCTAAGATGAACATGGCACCTGAAAGCCTGAGCCGGAGCCTTCACGGTAATCCGACACTCTCGACGCTGTGTTCTCTTGCCCAAGCGCTGGATGTCCCTGTATCACGACTTGTAGCCAAAGGTGGAGACAGGGATAGTGAGGACCTACTTGGTGTCATTGCGTATGGACAGGGTAAGACTCGTATCGTGAAGGATATTCCAGACCTTGAAGCGCTATTGAATCAACTTCGGAAAGGATAGCCCGTCTTTATGCAGGTTTGCTAGTCATGTTTGACGATGGACTGTACAGAATAACCTTTTAAGTTCTTCCATAACAAAAACGGCCGGTGAACTACCGGTCGTTTTTGATTATTTCAGAACATAATAACATCAGAACAAAAAAAATTACCTATATTTGTGTGTCATCCTTCGGGAGGACACACATATTAGCGAAAGTGTTTTCGCAGTCCTTGATGGAAATCTGGAAAATTTCAATTGATAGAGGACTACGTTTACACTCCGCTCGTGCATTGGTTATGCCGTGCTCTTTCCCGTTCTGGGAAGACACCTCATATAATGCCGAGTGTGAGGTGTCAAGTAGTTTATCCTATCAAGGTTTTTCCAGAGCCTCCATCAGATAAGCGAAAGAGGCTTCACACTTTTGTTGTGGTTTGACTCATAACTCATTAAAACTAATAATTATGAAAAAAGCATTACTATTTTTATTTCCCATTGCACTGTTAGTAAGCAGTTGTGGAACACTTGCGGTTATAGCAGGCGGAGAAGTCTTAGATACTTTAACGAAGGTTACTGACTCAGAAGAACCTTGCGGATATCCCTTTGGAGGTGACAATGGTAAGAACCTTTTTTATGCCGGAAGAAGTGGCGGTCAATACTACAACATCTACTATAAAGAAAATGCTTTTTCCTCAGCAGTTGGAGAAAAAACTAGTGGTAAGAATGTAAACACATCACCTGCTTACTGTGATGCGACCAAGAAGATTGCTTTCAGTTGTAAGAATGAAGGTATGGCTACTTCCGATATTTATATGATGAATGCCAATCAAGGACGAGCGCTATCCCCTATTACAGAGACTTCAGATGCTTACGAAAGCAGCCCGAGTTTTAATGCAGATGGTACTATGCTAACTTACGATAGGGTATCTTATTCTTACTATAAAAAGGTGAAGACTACGTTCTCGAATTTTTCTTCTCCGGACTTGATAATTGTCCAGCACAGTGAGATTTGGACGAAAAATCTGGTAACGGGTGAGAATACGTTGTTAGGCACGGGTGCTGAGCCTGCATTTTCGCCAGACGGTAAAAAAATTGCATTTTCCAAGTACTCTACAGACGCAAAAAGTTGTAGCATTTGGATTATGGATGTAGATGGTAGTAATCCAATGCAACTAACAGATGCAAAGAGGGGAATAGCACATAATCCTGCGTGGAGTCCTGATGGAAAGCAGTTAGTGTTCCAATCTTACAAGAATGATAAAAAGGATTACGACATTTATATCATCGATGTTGATGGAGAAAACCTAACACAAATCACAACCAATAAATCTTGGGATGGTGAACCTTACTGGTCTAATGATGGCTTTATTTATTTCACTTCAGATAGAGGCAACAAACCCAACAACTACCAGATTTGGAGGTTCAAAGTTCAGTAGTCTTCGTACTATCTGCTAATTTTTAGTGATTGTACACAATAAGATTTAAAGGTGATACATCCCACTGTGATGCATCACCTTTTTTATTGTTGTAGTACTACGTATTCAATTTGATATAAACGCCTTATATAGTATAAGGTACCAAAACTAGGGGTGCTTGTTATAACCCCTTGTTTAGAACGGCTCCACCTTCTCACCAGTTTCCCTGTCCCGGAAATAGATAAGTGAGTCCAGTCCTTCATAGAAGTACCAAGCCAGAAAATTTTCCGTTTGAATCTGGGTCAAAAACGGCATGTCTAATTCCTCGGG
Organism: Bacteroidales bacterium UBA3623; assembly: GCA_002373715.1. Classification (GTDB taxonomy): domain Bacteria; phylum Bacteroidota; class Bacteroidia; order Bacteroidales; family UBA932; genus Cryptobacteroides. The sequence goes on along the minus strand of DFLI01000143.1, from coordinate 5,934 downwards.
ACTGAGCCGTCTACTTAACTGTTTCCACATCTCCTTAAGGTCCTCATTCCTTATGGTGACCTCAACACGGAAGATGTGGTCCTTGTCTTGGTTCCAGCCTTCTCCCAGCCAGTTGAAATATCTTGCCATCTTATCTGGTCGGCTCTCCTGCAACTCTCTCGACTTGTCGTAGACCTTCAGCCGTGTACCCTCATTTTTTGCCTGTTCGATGATGATTTCCGGACGCTTCAAAAGCCGTCTTCTAGTTGAGGCGTAATATTCCCCATAGCCGTCTAGTTTAAGGTCTGGGTCAGTGACCTTGTGACGGCAAAGAAACATGTCTAAGTTCTCAACGTCACGTATCCGCTTCCTCAAACGCGCCAACGCGTTCGCTGTTGTGTCTAGGGCAATGTCAATACGGGTGCAGTTATTGTATTCCAGGCCCAAATCATCGGCAATGCAATCCATCAAGGTTATGTAGTTGGAGGGTCCTTGCCCCGGCAACCATGAGAACACCTCATACAGGGCGCGGTTATTGTATTCAAAGAATGCTTTTCCATTGAAGGTGTTGCCATTATTCAGGGTCAAGGTCCCCAAGGACCATTGTCCACTTGTATCTGGTATGAGGACCTTCATTATTATCCGTTGTTCATCCCTGTCAATAATGAGCAGGTCATAATCTAAGCGTGGAACTATGCTTTCTAGTGTTGAGGCAATCTCTTGAAATAGTCCCTCCGGCTGGCGGAAACATAATTTGAGGTAGTCTATGCTAAGGTTAGTCTTGGTCTTCATCGTTATGGTCATTATCCACATTATACCATTGGGTGTCCTCTTTGTTAGGCACGGTTTCCCAGTACTTCAACATTGATTGACGAATCCGTTCTTTTGTTATGAAACTCTTCGGTTTGTTTCGGCTGCTCGCGCTTATTTTTTGTTTTGTTTCATCGTCCAATTGACGATACTGTCGTTTGTAAGGTTGATTGTTCATATTATAATCTCAGGCGCTAATACCTGCTCATATATAAATAGTGTGGAAACATAAAAAAGTAAAGAAAGAGTAGTAGACCATGGGCGTTTTGGAGGAGAAATAAATCTAGAAAAAACAACAGACGATACGCCTACAACGGTTACTATTTCCGGGAAAAAATAAAGGAGTTTACGTTTCTGATTATCATCCGGATACCTCGGGTGTAGGGGCGTGAATTTCATTCATTTTTCCCATTGCAAGCCCGGCACTTTCACTCAGATTATTTCCAGGTGGATGGGTCATTGGGGTCCGGAATCCAAGGCTTTAAAGCCCAGATTCTATCCAAATCCTCCAAGAATTTGTTCGATAACAGCACTTCTGCCGCTACGAAGCAAAGTCGGCATTTTGCCGACTTTGTTTCGTTTAACGCCCGGAGGGGAATGCGATGCTGGCACATCGCCCCCTGCTCACGTTACCCTCACCCCAAACCCCTCTCCTCGGGAGAGGGGCTGGCGGCAGAAGCCGCCTTGCGGGCCTGCAGGCCCTGTCGCTTCGCTCCGGAATCCGGTCTAACGGTCCAACAGATGGGACGTTGGGGTCGAAAATCGGCCCTAAACGAGCCTAACGGTCCAACAGATGGGACGTTGGGGTCGAAAATCGGCCCTAAACGAGCCTAACGGTCCATTAGGTGGGACGTTGGGCTCAAGCTAAGTGTCTGATAAAAGTTGACGCTTGGAAGTCTCAGTCCTTGACTGGCAGCATGCCTCCCAGGATGGTGAAGGCACGGTCTCCGCTGGCAAAAGTGCACCGCTTTACTTTCATTTCTATCATGCTGAAATGAAAGAAATAGTAATAGCCGCCTTCGTAATCGCCCCAGTAATACCCGTCCCAGCCGTCATTCACCGGGAGGAAAACGGCATGTGCAAGATGCTCATCGGTAAAAGTGTACTTGTTATAATCGGCACCACTGACTTTTCCGTCGCTTGCGAGATTAGCTTCAATGAAGCCATCGATACCTACTGCACTGAATAGTACCCCTTTGACACCGTTGTAGCTACCATAGTATTTGGTATAGACATTCATGAGTTTGTTCAGCTGGTCTGAACTTGGGGCAGAAAAACCTTTCGGAGCGCTTCCCCCGGCACCGCCCAGATAGCAGGTGACCGGCTGGCGGGCCCATTTCACATTGTGAAGGGTAATAAAATCATCTCCTTCTTCTTCGATGGAGGGATCATTCTGACGGCATGAACAGATTGCGAGTGTGAACAAACACATCAAGGCAAGGCTAAATATCCTTCTCACAAGACAAACATTTAAGATTCTGTATGTAAAAATACACTTTTCTATGAAATTTCACAATGGGCACCAGCAGGAAGGAGCAATAGGAATTTGGCTGTTTTCATACACCAAATTTGCGCAAAACACGGTGTTTTCACTTTCCTTGTGATTATATTAAAAATAATTAGTAACTTTGTCCCCCGAAGATATTTTGACGATGCTTCGGAAAAAACAAAATAGATAAGGAAATGCAGGAAGGCTAGTTCGCGTTGAGCGAATTAGCCTTCTTTTTTAATAGTAGTAGTGTAATGAGCAAGGCAAAGTTAATTCTGGAAGACGGCAGCGAGTACGAGGCCTATTCTTTTGGAAGCGAGAAATCGGTTTCGGGAGAGCTGGTCTTTTACACGGCCATGATTGGTTACCCCGAGAGCCTCACAGACCCTTCCTACAAAGGCCAGATTCTGGTTCCCACCTTCCCCATGATTGGAAACTATGGCGTTCCGGACGACGAGCAGGAGTTTGGGATTTCCCGCAACTTCGAATCGGAGAAGATTCACTGCACGGCGCTGGTAATCTCGGATTATTCCGAGAAATTCAGCCACTGGAACTCGGACCGCAGCCTGGGAACCTGGCTCAAGCAGTACGATGTGCCGGGCCTGTACGGAATTGACACCCGGGAGCTCACCAAGAAGCTTCGCGAGAGAGGCGCCATGCTGGGAAAGATTGTGTTCGACAACCAGGACGTCCCGTTCCACGACCCTAACAAGGAGAATCTGGTAGCCCAGGTTTCCACGCAGGAAGTACGCTACTACGGAAACGGCAAGTACCGCGTGCTCATGGTAGACTGCGGCCTCAAGAACAACATCCTCCGCTGCCTCCTCAAGCACGACGTTACCATTAAGCGAGTTCCCTGGAACTACGACTTCACCCAGGAAGAATACGACGGTCTGTTCCTGTCCAACGGCCCCGGAGACCCGGCCATGTGCACGGAGACCGTAGAACATATTAAGGTGGCGCTCACCCAGGACAAGCCCATCATGGGCATTTGCCTGGGCAACCAGCTGCTGGCCCTGGCCGCCGGCGCCAAAACCTACAAGATGAAGTACGGACACCGCGGCCACAACCAGCCCGTGAAAGTGCCCGGAACCCATACCTGCTACATTACCTCCCAGAATCACGGCTTTGCCATTGATGACAAAACGCTTCCGGCCGATTGGAAGCCTCTGTTCGTGAACCTCAACGACGGCACCAACGAAGGCATCACGCATGTGAGCAAGCCCTTCTTCTCGGCCCAGTTCCATCCGGAAGCCTCCAGCGGCCCGGTGGACACCGAGTCCCTCTTCGCCACCTTTGTCCAGAACATGAAAAACTGCAGAAAGTAATGACCGAATCCATCCATAAAGTCCTTATTCTGGGCTCCGGCGCCCTTAAGATTGGCCAGTCCGGAGAGTTTGACTATTCCGGCTCCCAGGCCCTCAAAGCCCTGAAGGAAGAGGGCATGAAAACCGTCCTCATCAACCCCAACATTGCCACGGTGCAAACCTCGGAAGGCATTGCCGATGCCACCTATTTCCTCCCGGTAACGGCGGAATTCACCGAGAAAGTGATTGAGAAGGAGCGCCCGGATTCCATCATGCTGTCCTTCGGCGGTCAGACGGCGCTGAACTGCGGCATTGAGCTGTACCGAAAGGGCATCCTGGAAAAATACGGCGTAAAAGTGCTGGGTACTCCGGTGCAGGCCATCATCAATACGGAAGACAGAGAGCTCTTTGCCGATATGATGCGCTCCATTGGCGTAAAGACGGCCCGCAGCGAAGCGGTGAACAGCATTGAGGAGGCCCTGAAGGTGGTGCGGGAGATTGGCTACCCCGTGATTGTGCGCGCAGCCTACACGCTGGGCGGCCTGGGCTCCGGCTTCTGCTCCAATGACGAAGAGTTGAAGGAGCTGGCCTCATCGGCCTTTACCTATTCTCCTCAGATTCTTATTGAGGAGTCCCTGAAAGGATGGAAGGAGATTGAATACGAGGTGGTGCGGGACCGCTACGACAACTGCATCACCGTATGTAATATGGAGAACTTCGACCCGCTGGGCATCCATACGGGAGAAAGCATTGTGGTGGCTCCGTCCCAGACGCTGAGCGACCGCGAATATCACAGGCTGAGAGAGATTGCTATTAAGATAATCCGCCACGTGGGGATTGTGGGAGAATGCAATGTGCAATATGCCCTGGATCCCGATTCCGAAGATTACCGCGTAATTGAGGTGAACGCCCGACTGAGCCGTTCATCGGCCCTGGCTTCCAAAGCTACCGGCTATCCCCTGGCCTTCGTGGCCGCCAAACTGGGCCTGGGCCTGGGCTTGGACGAGGTTCCCAATTCCGTGACCAAGGTTACATCGGCCTGCTTTGAGCCGGCGCTGGACTATATTGTGTGCAAAATCCCCCGCTGGGATCTGGGCAAGTTCGAAGGCGTGTCCCGCCAGCTGGGCTCTTCCATGAAATCCGTGGGCGAAGTGATGGCCATCGGCCGCTCTTTTGAAGAAAGTATCCAGAAGGGCCTGCGCATGATTGGGCAGGGTCTGCACGGTCTCCTCTGCAACAAGGTGGAGATTGAAGATGTGGATGCCGAACTCACCCACCCTACGGACAAACGTATCCTGGCCATTGTGAAGGCCTTCGAACTGGGCTATTCCATTGACCGCATCCATGAGATTACCAAGATTGACAAGTGGTTCCTCTTCCGCTTGGAGAATATCTACCGCTACAGCTCCCGCCTGCAGGACGTTCCTTCTGTGGAGCAACTGGATGCAGAAACGCTCCTGGGCGCCAAGAAACTGGGCTTCTCGGACTGGCAGATTGGTTGCCTGGTATCCGGCTCCATGGGCCTGGACAGCCATCCCCGCGGAATGGAAGTGCGCCGCCTGCGTCAGTCCCTGGGCATCCGGCCCTGCGTGAAGCAGATAGACACCATGGCCGGTGAATACCCCGCCAGCACCAATTACCTGTACCTTACCTACAACGGACAGGAAAACGACATCGAGTGCGAAAAAGACCTCAAATCCGTGATTGTGCTGGGAAGCGGTGCCTACCGCATTGGCAGCAGCGTGGAATTTGACTGGTGCGGCGTAACGGCCGTGAAGAAAATCCAGGAAATGGGCTACCGGGCCATTATGATTAACTACAACCCAGAGACCGTGAGCACCGACTACGACGTGTGCGACCGCCTGTTCTTTGACGAGCTTTCTCTGGAGAGAGTACTGGATATTTGTGAACTGGAGCAGCCCCTGGGCGTGATTGTATCCACCGGCGGCCAGATTCCCAACAATCTGGCCCTGAAGCTGGACCAGGCCGGTGTGCGCATCCTGGGAACCAGCGCCCAGTCCATAGACCGGGCCGAAGACCGCGAGAAATTCTCCCGCATGTGCGATTCCCTGGGCATTGACCAGCCCCGCTGGAAGGAACTCTCCAGCGTAGAAGATATTTACGCTTTTGCCGATGAGGTGGGTCTGCCCATCATGATCCGTCCTTCCTACGTGCTTTCCGGCGCCGCCATGAAGGTAGTCTTCAGCCGGGAAGAACTGGAAAGTTCCCTGAAAGATGCCGTGGTGGTGAGCCAGGAGCATCCGGTGGTGGCTTCCGAATTCCTGCAGCGCGCCAAGGAAGTGGAGATTGACGCCGTAGCCCGCAACGGAGAAATCAAGTGCTACGCCA
>DFLI01000054.1:6428-6936 GCA_002373715.1 Bacteroidales bacterium UBA3623 | reverse complement strand
GGACGGATGATGAACATCTGTCCGACTTTCTCCTGCAGCGTCATTTGCTGAAGCTGCTTCTCTATGGCTGCATCTTTGCCGGAAGAGCATCCGACAAGCAGGCAGGTGGCAATAGCCAGAAGGGCGGTAAATCCTATTCTCATTGCATTCAATTAAAGTTCCCAGGCGAGGGCCGATGCACCCAGAATGGCAGCGTCAGATTCTTTGAGCTGCGAGTACACCAGCTTCACTTTGTCTCTCCACAGAGGCAGAACGTTCTCGTTCATTGCCTTGAGGATGGGCTCGGTGAGGAATTCCTTGGAGCGGGCCAGGCCGCCGAAAAGCACGATGGCCTCCGGAGCGGAGAACTCGATGAAGTCGGCCAGTTTCTCTCCGAGGATACGACCGGTAAAGTCGAAGATCTTGAGGGCCAGCTTGTCACCGTCCTTGGCAGCGTCGTACACATCCTTGGAAGTGATCTTGTCCAGGGAGCGGAGCTCGGAGGGTTCATCGCTCATTTCCAGCCATT
>DFLI01000054.1:0-6330 GCA_002373715.1 Bacteroidales bacterium UBA3623 | reverse complement strand
GCGCTGCAGTAGGTCTCCAGGCAGCCATGCTTACCGCAGCCGCACTGGCGGCCGTTGTGGCGCACGGCGCAGGTGTGACCCAGCTCGCCGGCGAAACCGTCGTGGCCGTACACCACTTCACCGTTGATCACGATACCGGAACCTACGCCGGTACCCAGGGTGATCATGATGAAGTTCTTCATACCGCGGGCTGCGCCGTAGGTCATTTCACCCATGGCGGCGGCGTTGGCGTCGTTGGTGAGGGACACGGGAATTCCGTTCATCTGCTCGCTCAGGAGCTTGGCGAAGGGAATGATCTTGGTGCCACCCCAGACCAGGTTCACGGCGCTCTCGATAGTGCCGGTGTAGTAGTTGCCGTTAGGGGCACCTACGCCGATTCCGCGGATGCGGCCTTCGGCCCCTGCCTCAGCGATGATGTGGTTGAGAGCCTCTGCCAGTTCGGCGATGTAGGGAGCTACGTCGGTAAAGTTGTCCGAGCGGATAACGGTCTGGGAGAGAACGGAGCCACGGGCATCTACGATGCCGCATTTGGTGGTCTGTCCACCGATGTCAATGCCTATTACTAAGTCTTGTGCCATGATATTGAATTATGCTTTTTTCACTTTGGAGCCGAAAGCGGCGAAGTACAGGATGAAGGCTACACAAACGGCCAGCAGCCAGTAGCTGGGCATGTAACCCACGGCGTCTGCAATGGCGTTCTGGATGAGCGGAACAATACCGCCACCCACTACCATGGCCATGAAGATACCGGAAGCCTGGTTGGTGGAAGCGCCCAGACCTTCGCAAGCGAGGTCGAAGATGGTGCCCCACATAACGGAGGTGCAGAGGCCGCAGAGAACCAGCAGCAGGGCTGCGATGGGAACCTGAACCATGCCGAAGCCGTCCTGAACACCCTTGAACACGGGCATGGAAACGGTGGAGGAGTTACCCAGGATGATGGCCAGAACAATGAGTACCAGGGCCACGGCGCTCACGGTGGTGAGCTGGGCGCGGGCGCTTACCTTACCGGAGATAACGGAAGAGGTGAGACGGCCGATGAGCATGAGGAACCAGTAGGTACCGGCCACGAAACCGGCGATGGCAACGGCGGTGGAAGGATCCATGCCGGCGCCCTTCTCGGCGTCAGACAGGTAGAAGTTGAGGGTTCCGGGGATACCAACCTCAACACCCACATACACGAAGATGGCAATAACGCCCAGCACAAAGTGCTTGAACTTCATAGGGCTAACGGCGTTGGCGGAATCCTTCACAGCCTCCGGGTCCTGAATGTTCACGAACAGGAGCACGATGAAAGCGAAGGCGAACACGCCCATGGCCAGGAACAGCACGGGGTTCACGTCGGAGATGAGGGAGTCTTTGGTGAGGGTGCCGATGAGAGCACCAACCAGCATAGGAGTGAGGGTACCCATCAGGGAGTTGAAGGAACCACCGATCTGGATGTACTGGTTGGAGCGGGCGCCACCCATCAGTTTGAGCATGGGGTTCACCACGGTGTTAAGCATACACATGGAGAAACCGGCCACGAAAGCGCCGAACAGGTACACAAAGAAGTTGGCAGGGAGGCCGGCCAGGGAGGAACCTACGCCCACGATACCGGACAGGAACTGGATGAATACACCCAGGAAGCCAACTGCGATGGCGATGAGGGCCGTCTTCTTGTAGCCAAACTTGGTGAGCATGTTACCGGCCGGGATACCCATGATGGCATAGGCCAGGAAGTTCATCATGTTACCCATCATGCCCCAGAAATTGGAGCCCTCAATACCGGGTTGCATTTTCCAGATATTGCCGATAGGGGCGGCCAAATTGGTCACGAAGGAGATCATACCGAAGAGGAAGATCATCGCAATGATAGCAATAATGTTGCTATTACCTTTTTTTGACATTGTTTTGTGTTTTATTTGTTAGTTAATTCTATTTCGTGGTTACAGTTCCCAAATATACGCAATTATTTCCATAATTCCCCCTTCCTTTTGAAAAAAAACGCCCGGCCAGTCTCCTGGTCGGGCGTAAAGAAGTTTAGGTTTCAGATTACTCTGCAGCGGGAGCTTCAGCAGCAGGTGCGGCCTCGGCGGCGGGAGCGGCTTCCTCTGCGGGAGCCTCGGCCTTCTTGGCGCGGCTGCGACGGGTAGTCTTCTTGGCTTCCTTCTTGCCGGCGGCAAGGGCGGCCTCGTTGAAATCTACCAGCTCTACCAGAACCATTTCGGCGGCATCACCCTGGCGGAAGCCAGTGTGGAGGATACGGAGGTATCCACCGGGACGCTCAGCCACCTTGGGAGCAATGGTGCGGAAGAGTTCGGCTGTTGCCTCTTTGTCTTTCAGATAGCTGAAGACTACGCGGCGAGAGTGGGTAGTATCTTCTTTGGACTTGGTGATAAGGGGCTCTACGTAAGGCTTCAGGGCCTTGGCCTTGGCCTCGGTAGTGGTGATCCTCTTCTTCAGGATGAGGGAGGATGCCATGTTGGCGAGCATCGCCTTGCGGTGACCGCTCTTACGACCAAGATGATTGACTGCTCTATTGTGTCTCATTGTTAAACGATCTTTTTCTTAGGTTCAATATTGTACTTGGTGACATCCATTCCGAAGGAAAGCTTCATCTTCTCTACCAGCAGGTCGATTTCGCTCAGAGACTTACGGCCGAAGTTGCGGAACTTCATCAGTTCGCTGCGGCTATAGGACACGAGGTCTGCGAAGGTGTCGATGTCGGCAGCTTTCAGGCAGTTGAAGGCACGTACGGAAAGGCCCATGTCGGAAAGCTTGGTCAGGAGAAGGTGACGCATTCTCAGGGATTCCTCGTCAAGCTCCTTGCTGTCGGTTTCTACGGAAGACTCAATGGAGATCTTCTTATCGTCGGTGAAGAGCTTGAAGTGATAGATGAGGATGTTGGCTGCGTCCTGCAGGGCGGCCTCCGGGGAGATGGAACCATCGGTGACAATCTCCAGGTTCAGCTTCTCATAGTCAGTCTTCTGTTCCACGCGGTAATTCTCCACGCTCCAGTTCACCTTCTTGATAGGCGTATAGATGGCGTCCACGGGAATGGTGCCGATGGGCGTCGAAGCGTCGCGCTCTTCCTCGGCGGGAACAAAGCCGCGACCCTTGGTGATGGTCAGGGTGATGTTAATCTTTACGGAAGGCTCCAGCGAGCAGATGTGCAGCTCGGGATTCAACACCTTGAAAGAAGACAATCCTTTGGAGATGTCCTCAGCGGTAAATTCGCTCTTGCCGCTGATTGTGAGGTTCGCTACCTCGGAGTCTACGGTGTCCACCATGCGGCGGAAACGGACCTGCTTGAGGTTCAGGATGATATCCTGCATTCCCTCGATGACGCCAGGGATGGTCTGGAATTCCTGCTGAACACCAGAGATCTGGATCTGAGAGATGGCGAAACCTTCCAGGGAGGCGAGGAGGATGCGACGGAGGGCGTTGCCGATGGTTTGTCCGTAGCCAGGCTCAAGGGGTCTGAACTCGAATCTTCCCACGGTCTCGGTGCCTTCGAGCATGATCACCTTGTCCGGTTTCTGAAATGCTAAGATTGCCATATGATTGGGGTGTTAAATGCTATTACTTGGAGTAGAGGTCTACGATGAGCTGCTCGTTGATGTTCTCAGGAATCTCCTCGCGGGCGGGGACATTCAGGAACTTACCGCTCAGGTTGGCAGCGTCGAACTCCAACCAGGAATACTTGGTGGCTGCGGCAACGCTGTTGGCGATAACCTCGAGGCTCTTGGAGCGCTCGCGAACGGCGATCACCTGACCGGGCTTCACCTGGCAGGAAGGGATGTTGCAAACAACACCATCCAGGGTAATGTGGCGGTGCAGAACCAGCTGACGGGCGGCAGCGCGGGTAGGGGCAAAGCCCAGACGGTACACCAGGTTGTCCAGACGGGCTTCCAGGAGGAGGATGAGGTTTTCACCGGTCTGACCCTTCATACGGGCAGCGCGGCCGTAGATGTTACGGAACTGACGCTCCAGCACACCGTACATGTACTTCACTTTCTGCTTCTCCTTGAGCTGGGCACCATACTCCTTGGTCTTCTTGCGCTTGGCAGCGAGGCCATGCTGTCCGGGAGGGGTATTTCTCTTTTCGAAGGTCTTGTCAGGGCCATAGATAGGCTCGCCAAACTTACGGGCGATTCTAGTGGTAGGACCAGTATATCTTGCCATAGTTCTTCTTCTTTAAAAATTAAACTTTACGGCGGCCCTTAGGACGGCAACCATTGTGCGGCATAGGGGTAACGTCGATAATCTCGGTGACCACGATGCCAGCATTGTTGATGGTACGGATGGCGCTCTCACGACCGGCACCCGGGCCCTTCACATAGCACTTCACCTTACGGAGACCGGCGTCAAAGGCGGTCTTGGACGCATCTTCTGCGGCCATCTGGGCGGCGTACGGGGTGTTCTTCTTGGAACCGCGGAAACCGCACTTACCAGCGGAAGACCAGCTGATCACCTGACCCTGCGCATTGGTGAGGGAAACGATCACATTGTTGAAAGTGGAGGAGATATGGGCCTGGCCATAAGCCTCTACCTTGACAACTCTTTTCTTGGTAGTTGTAGTTTTCTTTGCCATAACTGATCAGACTTTACTTGGTTGCTTTCTTCTTGTTGGCAACGGTCTTCTTCTTACCCTTGCGGGTACGGGCGTTGTTCTTGGTGCTCTGACCACGGACAGGGAGGCCTGCACGGTGGCGGATACCACGGTAGCAGCCGATATCCATGAGGCGCTTGATGTCCATCTGGACAGAAGAACGGAGTTCACCCTCAATCTTGTACTCGTTGTTGATGAGGGCACGGATGGCGGCAATCTGCTCGTCGTTCCAGTCTCCGACTTTGATAGTAGGGTCGATGCCGCACTTGTCCAGAATGGTCTGGGCGCTGCTACGGCCGATTCCGTAGATATAGGTGAGACCTATAACTCCGTGTTTGTTGTTCGGTAAATCAACACCGGCTATTCTTGCCATATTCTATCTGTACTTTTATTAGTTACACTTATTAACCCTGGCGCATCTTGAACTTGGGGTTCTTCTTGCAGATAACGTACAGGCGGCCTTTACGCCGGACAATCTTGCAGTCTTCACTGCGTTTCTTGATGGAGGTCTTGACTTTCATCGTTATCTAGTTTTTATTTGTATCTGAAAGAAATTCTTCCTTTGGTTAAATCGTAAGGCGAGATCTCAACTTTGACCCTGTCACCGAGAAGGATATGGATAAAGTTCATCCTCATCTTACCAGAAATGTTGCAGAGGAGGACGTGACCGTTCTCCAGCTCAACGCGGAACATGGCGTTGGGAAGGGTTTCAATCACAGTACCATCCTGCTCGATAGCTACTTGTTTGGACATAGTTAAAAAATCACTTTAAAATTTAATGGAACCATCTTTCTCAATGTAATCGAAGGTCGATAACTGTTCGGCCCGGCCTTTCCGGACAACAACCGTAAGCTCGTAGTGAGCGGCATTCTTGTGATCGGCCGTGTGTACTGCCCAACCATTTCTTGCAAGGTACACACCTCTGCCACCAGCACAAATCATCGGCTCAATACAAATGGTCATTCCTTCTGTAAGGCGAGCGCCGTGGCCCCTTCTCCCGTAGTTGGGAACGCCGGGGTCCTCGTGCATCTCTTTGCCAACGCCGTGTCCTTCCAATTCGCGGACAACGGAGAAACCGAATGACTCTGCGTACGACTGCACCGCGTATCCGATATCGCCCGTGCGATTGCCTGCCACAGCAGCTTCAATGCCCTTGTACAGGGATGCCTTGGTAACATCCAGAAGTTTCCGGGTTTCGGCATCCACCTCCCCAACAGGGAAGGTGTAAGCCGAATCACCGTTATAGCCTTTGTACAAGGTTCCGCAATCTACGGAAACGATGTCTCCCTCTTCCAAGGGGCGGTCGGACGGAAAACCGTGCACAACCACATCGTTAACGCTCATGCAGAGAGCTGCGGGAAAGCCATCGAAACCTTTGAAGGAAGGGACTGCACCGTGGTCACGGATAAAGGTCTCGGCCACCTCGTTCAACTTCGCAGTTGTCACACCAGGGGCGACCAGTTTACCGACCTCTGCCAGTGTACGGGACACCAGATCTCCGTTGATGCGGAGCAGCTCGATCTCTTCTTCGGTCTTAGGCCTTACCATATCGATTATCGATAGTACATTCAAAAATTACATTCCAGAGCGGCCAGTGAGGCGACCCGTCTTCATGAGACCGTCGTAGTGACGCATGAGCAGGTAGCTCTCAATCTGCTGCAGGGTGTCCAGGATTACGCCCACAAGGATCAGCAGCGAGGTGCCGCCGAAGAAGCTGGCGAACTGGTTGTTCACACCCA
>DFLI01000135.1 GCA_002373715.1 Bacteroidales bacterium UBA3623 | reverse complement strand
CTGAGAAGGACGGCCGATACCACCCTGGTATACGAAGGCATCTTCGAGAAGCACGGCTACGATACGGACGATTTCCGGGCCAGTCTGTTCTATTATTTGTCAGACCCTTCCCGCATGGAAAAGATGATGGAGAAGGTGGAGGCCAAACTCATGGAAAAGGCCAAGGAGGCAGAGATTGAGGTCCAGGAGGAAAACTGGCGCAAGAGCTTCCTTCGCATCTACAACCTGCCGTTCAACAGGGGCAGGCTGCCCCAACCTAAGCCCTCGGCCGTGGATACGCTTTACACGCAGTTTAACAAGGATTCGCTGGTATATCACCCCCATTCCAAGAAGTAATGAAACGCTACGCCGCCCAATATCTGTATACGCTTACTTCTCCCTTCCCGCTGGAGAATGCCTTTGTGGAAGTGGACGATGATGGCGTAGTGCTACGCACCGGCCTCTGTGAAGAAGGAGAGGCGGTCATGGAAGGCGCCCTGTGCCCCGGCATGGTGAACGCCCACTGCCATGTGGAGCTCTCCTATATGAAGGGAATGTTCCGCAAGGGAACGGGCATGGCGGGCTTTATAGACCAGATTAACGAGCTGCGGGACACCTCTTCCCTGGAGGATAAGATAGCCGCCCTCAAAGCCGCCATGGACCAAATGTACGCCCAGGGCGTAGTGGCCATGGCCGATATTTCCAACTGTGACGATTCCTTCGAGGTAAAGAGCCGTCATCCCATGTACACCCGCACCTTCCTGGAAGTCTTCGGGGCAGACCCGAATGGCTGGGAAGCGGTGATTAAAGACGTGAAGGCCCTGCAGGCCAAGGCAGAGTCCCTGGGCCTGGATGCCGCCCCTACGCCGCACTCCTGCTACACCATGAGCCCTGCGCTGGTGACGGCTTCGTCCGTGGAGGGCTTAAAGAGCGGTTTCCTAAGCTTCCACAGCGAAGAATCCGACGAAGAAGAGGAGATGATGATGTACGGCCGCGGTCCCATGTGGGACAACCGCATAGCCAACGGCATCCCCACGCCTCCCGTTACGGGAACTTCTTCCCTGCAGTACTTCCTGGACCGTCTGGCGGCCGGTTTAGCCCTGCCTGTGGCCGGCCATGTGCTGCTGGTCCATGAGTGCTCGCTCACGGCAGAGGGCGCAAAAGCGGCCAGCGCCGCCCTGCAACACCCCTTCTTTGCCGTGTGCCCCTTGTCCAACCGCTTTATCCATAATACGTTGCCTCCTATCGGCCTGATGAAGGAGTCCGGCATTCCCATTTGCGTGGGAACAGATTCCCTGTCCTCCAACGACCATTTGAACGTGCTGGCAGAACTCTTCTGCCTCCAGGAAGCCTTTGCCACCCCGCTGGGAGAGCTGCTCACCTGGGCTTGCCTGAACGGCGCCCGCTTCCTGGGCAAGGAAAAGCAGCTGGGAACGATAGAACCCGGCAAAAAGCCCGGCATTGTGCACATTACCCATTTGGCCGACGGTCAACTTACATCGGCCTCTCAATCTGTCCTGCTATGATGCGCGAAGCCACAGTATTCGGCCCCATTTTCAGCCGCCGGCTGGGAAGATCCCTGGGCATCAATCTGCTGCCGCAGGAAGGGAAGGTGTGCAATTTTGACTGCGTATACTGCGAGTGCGGCTGGAACAAAGACGGCCTGGGAGACCGCGTGCTTCCATCGGCCGAAGATGTGCGAAAGGCCCTCCAGGCCAAGCTGGAAGAGTGCAGTGCCGCCGGCATTCCCATAGATTCCATCACTTTCTCCGGAGACGGAGAACCTACGCTGAATCCCGAATTCCCCGCCATCATAGACTTGACGCTGAAGCTTCGTGATTGCTACTATCCGGCCGCCAAGGTTTCCGTGCTGTCCAATGCTACGCGTATCGGCCAGCCCGGAGTTTTCGAGGCCCTGCAAAAGGTGGACAACCCCATCCTCAAGCTGGATGCTCCCACCGACGCCCAAGTGGAGCTGGTGAACAAGCCGGCAGGGGAGTACCACGTGGCCGATGTGGTGAAGCAGCTGGCCCGTTTCCAGGGCAATTTTGTGCTGCAGACCATGTTCCTGCGCGGTCCGGCTTGGGAAAGTGCCCAGTGGGTAGAGGGCTGGATGGAGATTGTGCGGCAACTCAGGCCCCGCGAGATTATGGTATACACCATAGACCGCGAAACGCCCATGAAGGGGCTGGGCAAATATACGGTAGAGGAGATGCGCGCCCTGGTGCAGCCGCTCCTGCAAGAAGGTTTTACTATTCAAATCAAAGGATAATTTATGTCTATTTCCAGTAAGTACGGCTATACGCCCAACCAGGATGCCATTGCCCGCAGCCTGGAAATGATTGCAGGAGGTTTGGAAGAAGTGGCCTGCGAAGAGCTTTACAAGGCTTGTTTCGGCATCATGGACCAGACCACCCTGGCCAATGAAGACACGCCCCAGCGGGTGAAAGCCCTGGTGGAGAAGGTGAACTCCTTCGCCAAGGATTATCCCACCTGGCCGCTGCCTGCCTCCATCTGCGTGTATCCCAACTTCGCATCGGTGGTGGCTTCTACGCGCAGGGTCCCTGTGAACGTAACCACCGTGGCCGGCTGCTTCCCCACGTCCCAGAGCTTCCTGGAGGTGAAACTCCACGAGATTGAGCTGGCCGTTCGCGGCGGGGCCGATGAAATAGACATTGTGCTGGCGCTGAACAGCTTCCTCGCCGGAGACTACGACACTGCCGGTGAAGAAATCAAGGCCTCCCGCGATTGCATTGACCGCGTAGCTGCCGAACTGGGCCGCAAGGTTACCCTCAAGGTAATCCTGGAAACCGGCTTGCTGCTAACCCCGGAGAAGATTGCCGACGCCTCCTTCCTGGCCATGGAAAATGGGGCCGATTTCATCAAGACTTCTACCGGCAAGGTGAAGGTGAACGCCACCCCTCTGGCCGCCTATGTGATGTGCGAGAGCATCAAGAAGTACTATGAGGCCACCGGCAAGAAGGTGGGCTTCAAGGCTGCCGGCGGCATTGCATCGGCCCTGGACGCTGTTTGCTACTGGGTTATTGTGCGCAATATCCTGGGAGAAGAATGGCTTAACAAGAGCCTGTTCCGCTTTGGAGTTTCCTCTTTGGCCAACAAGCTCCTGAGCGCCGTCTCCGGCACTACGGTTGCCTATTTCTAGTATTCCTGCCAGGCTTTAACCGCCAGGTTGGACACGTCTATCTTGCAGATGGCATAGATGAACGCGCTGGCCAGGCGTGCATTGGTGATGAGGGGGATGTTGTGATCCACCGCCTTGCGCCGGATGAGGTATCCGTTGCGCAGTTCCCGTTCCGTGAAGTTCTTGGGAATGTTAATCACCAGGTCGAAGGTATGGTTCTCTATGAGTTCCAGTACGTTGGGCTTCTTTACGCTGTCCGGCCAGTGAACCGTTTCGGCTTGGATGCCGTTCTGAGCGTAGAATTCTGACGTTCCGCCCGTGGCGTACAGCTTGTAACCCGCTTCTTTCAGCATTCTGGCGGCCTCCAGCAGCTCTGCCTTGGAGTGGGAGGCACCGGAAGAAATGAGGATGCCCTTTTCCTTGGAAGGAATGGTGTAGCCCACGGAGAGCATGCTCATCAGCAGGGCCTCGTAGTAGTTGTCTCCTATGCAGGCCACCTCTCCGGTAGAAGCCATGTCCACGCCGTGCACGGGGTCTGCGTTCAGAAGGCGGGAGAAGGAGAACTGCGAGCATTTTACGCCCACATAGTCTATATCGGCAAAAGTTTTTCCGTAAGGGGAGACGTCCTTTCCCAGCATAATCTCCGTAGCCATACCAATGAAGTTGAACTTGGTAATCTTGGACACGAAGGGGAAGCTGCGGGAGGCGCGGAGGTTGCACTCAATGACGCGCAGGTCGTTGTCCTTGGCCAGGAACTGGATATTGAAGGGGCCGGAAATCTGCAGGGAAGCGGCAATCTTGGCGGCCGTCTTGCGAATGCGGCGCAAGGTTTCGTAGTACAGTTTCTGGGCGGGGAACACCACCGTGGCATCTCCGGAGTGCACACCGGCAAACTCGATGTGCTCACTGATGGCGTAGCACTTGATTTCTCCGTT
>DFLI01000043.1 GCA_002373715.1 Bacteroidales bacterium UBA3623 | reverse complement strand
CCACTCGCCTTCCTTGAACTTCTTGTCGATGCCTGCGAAAGTAACGGTCTTGTCCTTGAAGTTAATCTTGAGGGCGTCGCAACCTACGATGCAGCACTTACCCCAACCACGGGCCACCAGGGCAGCGTGGGACGTCATGCCGCCGCGCTCGGTGAGGATACCCACGGAGGCGTGCATACCGTCGATGTCTTCGGGAGAGGTTTCTTCACGAACCAGGATGCACTTCTTGCCGGCTGCGGCATACTTGATGGCATCTTCGGAGGTGAACACAATCTGACCCACGGCACCGCCCGGGGAAGCGGGCAGACCCTGTGCCAGCACGGGAGCCTTCTTCTCGGAAGCGGGATCCAGGATGGGGTGCAGGACCTCGTCCAGCTGGGCGGGAGCCACACGCATCACGGCCGTCTTCTCGTCGATGAGGCCTTCCTCTACCATATCTACAGCCATCTGCAGGGCGGCCAAACCGGTGCGCTTGCCAATACGGCACTGCAGCATCCAAAGCTTGCCTTCCTGGATGGTGAATTCGATATCCTGCATATCCTGGAAGTGTTCCTCCAGACGCTTGCGGATGTCGTCCAGTTCCTTATAAACCTCGGGCATGGCCTTTTCAAGGGAAGCGAGGTTCTTATTCTTTTCGCTCTTGGTAGCTTCGTTCAGGGGATTGGGGGTACGGATACCGGCCACCACATCTTCACCCTGGGCGTTGATGAGCCACTCACCATAGAACTTGTTGTCACCGTTGGCGGGGTTACGGGAGAAAGCCACACCGGTAGCGGAGGTGTCTCCCATGTTACCGAACACCATGGACTGTACGTTCACAGCAGTGCCCCAGTCGTCCGGAATGTGCTCAATCTGACGATAGCGGATGGCGCGCTTACCGTTCCAGCTCTTGAATACGCCGCCGATGGAACCCCAAAGCTGGGCCATGGCATCGTCCGGGAATTCTACGCCCAGCACTTCTTTGATGCGTACCTTGAAAGCTTCGGCCAGGTCTTTGAGCTGGTCTGCGGTGAGCTCGGTGTCGCTCTTGTAACCGTTGGCTTTCTTCACCTCTTCCATCATGCGGTCCAGCTGCTGGCGGATGCCCTGGCCATCTGCGGGCTCGATGCCCTCGGCCTTCTCCATCACCACGTCGGAGTACATCATGATGAGACGACGGTATGCGTCATATACGAAACGGGGGTTGCCGGTCTTCTTGATCATACCAGGGATGGTAGCGGAGCAAAGACCGATATTGAGGATGGTATCCATCATACCGGGCATGGAGGAACGGGCACCGGAACGGCAGCTCACCAGGAGCGGGTCGCTCGGGTCTCCAAACTTCTTACCCATGATTTTCTCAGTTGCTTCCAGAGCAGCGGCCACTTCTGCCTTGAGCTCGGGGGTATAGCCACCACCCAGACGATAGTACTCGGTGCAGCACTCGGTGGTAATGGTGAAGCCAGCGGGAACCGGCATACCGAGGAGGTTCATCTCGGCCAGGTTGGCACCTTTGCCACCCAGAAGTTCCCTCATCTTGCCATCGCCTTCAGCGTGCTTTCCGCCAAAGCGATAGACTCTTTTCTTCTTTTCTGCCATAATTTATTAAGATTATTTAAGATTATTTCTTTATAAACATGCAAATATAAGCATTTTTCGGCAGAAACACGAAAAAAGTTAAGGTTCGGGATGCCAACCCGCTATGTCCCAGGGAGTGAAGTCATAGGACAGGGGCCGATGGTAGCAAGCCTCGAAGCAGCTAACCTTGGCCCTATAATCGGCCTCACACATGGCGAAACTGTTCTCGCGGGGCGTTTTGGAGGGGTCCGGAAAAATGGGATCCAGGATGTGCAGGACGGCTTTTACGTCGCGAAAACCGGGCGCCACTTCCGCTTCCTGCTCCTGCAATTCCACAAAGGTGGGCACTACGGGAACGTTGTATTCGGCCGCAAAGAGGAAGGCTCCCCTCTTCCCGGGACGGGGCTTGCGGTAATTGAACCACATTTCCTGCTCGGGGTAGATGAGGATGAACTTGCCTGCATCCAGGTTCTTCTGCATGAGGGTGCGGAAGGCTCCGTTCATGTAGGAAGGCTCCTGGATGAGCGGAATCACATCGATATTCCTGAGCACGAAGCCATTGAGGCCGGGCATCACAAAGTTGGTTCCCTGGCTGATGGCCACCAGGTGTCCCCTGTCGGTGATCTGGCTCAGGGTGCGGTGGATGCCGTTGTCAAAGGGGTTGAAGTGGTTGCTGGTAAGGAAGGCCGGGCCCTGCATCTTAACCAGCTTGTCCATCCCCACAATTTCGTTGATGCCGTCACTGAAACGTCTCATCCAGCTTTTCACAATGGCCCGCGCCACGCGGTTTTTGATTTTAAAGCCGATGGTGTTCAGTTTGTAAACATACTGGAGGATATCGGCCTTGAGGGCCTCGGGGGCTATTTGCGGGTCGAAGGGCTCGGTTTTATCGTTAAACCGGCCCTCCGACGCTGCTTTCCGGATGTTTTCAATGGCCGTTTCCCGGCCGGGTGTCACTAAGAGCATAGGCGGAGTTCCATTCGGTTGGCTACAAGGGAGCGGAAAGACAGCTGGCTGGAGGTGAGACGGGCGGCCATGGCGATGAGCTTTTTGATGGCTTCCTGGTAGCCCTTCACGGCCTTGGAGTCCTGCAGGAAGCGGCGGCGGCGCGCGCGGATATCGGCCTCAAAACCACTCCTGGAGGCATATTTCCAGAAGACTTCCTCATAGGGCGTACTCTCGTTGAGCCAGGGCTTGGAAGCCAGGTTGAAGTGAATAATCTGGGGATTGTCCAGGTTGGTCAGGCTCTCGGAAGGCATGGCGTTCCAATTGGGATCCAGATAGTGGATACCGTCCCAGCACAGGG
>DFLI01000092.1 GCA_002373715.1 Bacteroidales bacterium UBA3623 | reverse complement strand
TTCAGCTCCCGGTGTGCGTTCTCCGGCAGCTGGATTTGCTTTTTTTCTTCCATAGGGTGTTAAGTTGTTTTATTTTCCGGCCAGGTGGCACTCCCAGGCCCAGGCGGCCTTGAGGGTTTCTTCAATGGTGCGGGTGGCCTTCCAGCCCATTTCCGTTTCGGCCAGGGTAGGGTCGGCCCAGATGGCGGTGATGTCTCCGGCGCGGCGGGGAGCAAACTTGTAGTTCAGTTTCACTCCGTTCACTTTCTCGAAGGCATTCACCAGCTCCATCACGCTCAGCGGACGGCCGGTGCCCACGTTGAACACCTCGCAGTCCTGCTTCATCTTGCCCTCCACCATACGGGTGACGGCATATACATGGGCCTTGGCCAGGTCTACAATATCGATAAAGTCTCGCTGGCAGGTGCCGTCGGGGGTGGGATAGTCGTTACCGAAGATATTCAGGCATTCACGCTTGCCAATAGCCGTTTGCGTGATATAGGGAACCAGGTTGTTGGGAACGCCGCGGGGCAGTTCGCCGATGAGGGCGCTGGGATGCGCGCCGATGGGATTGAAATAGCGCAGGAGGATACCCTTGATCTTGCCTCCGTTGGCCTTCACCGTGTCCCGAAGAATGTCTTCGCACATGGTTTTGGTGTTGCCATAAGGAGAGGTGGCGGGCTGGCGGGGCGTCTGCTCGGTCACGGGCACCTTTTCGGGTTCTCCATACACAGTGGCCGATGAGGAGAACAGCACGTTGCAGCCCCCACGCTTCTGAGCGGTCTCCAACACATTGAGGAAGCTGGTGAGATTGTTCTTATAGTATTTCACCGGCTCTGCCACCGACTCACCCACCGCCTTGAAAGCGGCAAAGTGGATAACGGCGTCGATGGGATACTTGGCAAAGAGGGCATCGGTAGCGGCGGCATCGCAGAAATCCACCACCTCCAGCGGAAGATCCTCGCGGCCGGTGATCTTTTTCACCCCTTCGAAACAGGTGTGGTCGCAATTGGAGAAGTTGTCGGCCACCACCACATCATAGCCGGCGGCGATGAGCTCTACGGTTACGTGGCTGCCAATGAAACCGGCGCCACCGGATACTAGTACAGTCTTTTTGCTCATATCAGTCTTTGGTTTTGTTTTGTCGTTTCAGTGCTCTTTCCTGGCGCCTGAGCTCTTTCTGCCGCTCCCGCTCCAGGTATTTCTCAAAGGCGGCCCTTTCTTTTTCGGCCTTTCTCTCCAGTTTTCGGAGAGCCTTCAGCTTACGGGCGCGCTCCTTATCCAGGCGCTTCTGCTCCTTGAGGGCCTTCTTCTCTGCGTCCTTTCGGTCCAGTTCCTCCCAGCGGGCCTGGCGCTCGGCATCTTTCTGGGCCCTTATGGCCGCCTGCTGGGCCGCTTTTTCGGCCTTCGCCTTTTCTTTAGCAGCCTTGGCTTTTTCCTTCTCCGCCTTGATGCGGGCCTTTTCGGCCTGCTTCAGCTCTTCGGCTGTAGGAACATGTACTTCCTTTTTCAGCGTATCCAGAGGGGCCGATGCCAGACTGTCCACCGGCGGCAGGACCTCCTCCGAAGCCGTTTCCAGGCTGTCTGCGGGCACCTCCGGCACCTCCGGCACTTCCGGCACCGGGGCCTGGAGGGTATCGGCCGGCATTACCGGGACTTTCAATGTATCGGCCACCAAAGCCCTTTCCTTTTCCAGGGCCTCCTGCGCCTCCCGTTCCCGCTGGCGAACCACCGCCAGGGAATCCCGGATGGCAATGTCCCTGTACACCTTATTAATGTAGCCCGGGAAATAGTCTTCCGTCTGAACGAAAGCCGCGTGGGGACGGGCCAAGTAGGATGTCCTTTCGCTGGGACGGGGCCTCAGGGAGGTTACATCCAGCGGAGACTTGGGCCTTCTTTCCGGTTCCCAGCGGAAGCCTTTGAGGGTTTTGTCCTCTTCGGGCAGTTGCACGGTAGGATAGCCGTCGTTTTTGGGGTTGTCGTAGTAATGGATGCGCTCTATGTTCCCATCCTCAAAGGTGGCATAAATCATCTTGGTCTCCACCTTGTTCACCGTGGCCAGCACGCCGTTCTCTTCCAGATAGAAGAGCGTGGCCGCGCCGCCCAGGGCATCAAAACGGGTAAGGGCCGATGTAGAGTCGAAGTAGGCCACCACCTCGGTACCCCGGATCTGGTCATAGGTCTTGGGAGCCTCCTCAATGGTGATGAAGGCGTTGGACAGCAGGTGGGCCCGCTGCATCTGGCGGTTTTTGATAACCATGTAGATGCTGTCGGAGGCGTACTGACGGTTGCCCTCGTTGTAGAAGATAGGATCTTGATACAGGCGCACCAGGGAATCCAGGTCCGTATAGATGAGGGAATCTCCCGCCATCTGCATATCCCGGCGGAACAGGCGCACCCGCTTGGAGCCCCATAGGAAATTCACCTTGCTGGTGTCCGGGGCCGGGGGAACGGTATCTTTCGGAGCCTTCAGGGTATCGGCCGGGGCTTTTGGAGCCGCTGGAGCCTGTTCGGACTGAGCGGGTATCTGGGGCTTTTGCCCCCCGGCCTGCTGCGGCTTGGGTGGAGCGCCGCCCGGCCTGTTCTTCTCTTTCTCCTTTTCAGCCTCTGCGGCTTTTCTGGCAGCTTCCTCGGCCGCTTTCTTGCGGTATTCCATCACCGGATCTCCGGAGATATCCTTCAGGTGAGTCTGGGCGTCCTTCACCCAGGCGTCCGGGATGTCGCAGCGGCGATAGGCTCTTGACAAGAGTAAATCGGCCCCCACGTACACCGTGTCCCGACGGCCTTTTTCATCATCTGAGATGGAGATGATGGCCGGTTCGCGGGTCATGCGAATCTGGGAGAGGGAATCCACGTATTCGAAACGTCCGGCCAGGCCGAAAACATTGCGGGTGGTGTCCATCACTTCCACGTGACCCATCATTTCCACATCGTTCACCGCCCGGTGATAAAAGAGTGAATCGCTCCAAATTTCCTGATCCTGGGTGAGTAGGTGCACTTTGCGGCGGAAGAAGAACAGTTCCTGGTTACGGTCGTACCAGCCGTCGTTGGCGCTGAGCATCTGGTCTTTCTGCCACATATCCGTTCCGAAGCCAAAGTAGGCGGTGGAAAGGTCGCTTCTGTACTCAAGGCGGGAGGTTTTCACAAAAGTTGTATCCAGATACATGTTCACCTGGTCGTTGAACACGAAGAGGTGGGCCTTGGAGTCGTAGGTGCCGTAAATACTCTCTATCACCTGGCCGTCCTTGTCCCGCATGGCGGCGCCGTTCTGGAAAATAGCCACGGAGTCCTTGGTGTTATAATCCAGGTAACGGGTACGGAGAACGTTGTTGTCTTTGTCTTCCAGCTGCACCAGGGAGCCGCGGAACTTGGCCATGTTGTCGTCCACCACATACTGGAGGGTTTCGCTGGAGAGCTGGGTGCGGTCCTGGATTATCTTCACGTGGCCCACGGCATCTATGATGTTGGTATTCACGTTCCACAGGGCCGTGTCACACAGAAGATAAGTGTTGTTGTGCAGGAAGCGAGCGGGACCCACCACCTTTCGGTAGCTCTGACCGTCCTTCTCAATAATCTGGGCGCTCTTGGCGCTGATCAGGTGAACCTTTTCCTCTTCCGGGGTCTGTTGCTGGGGCCTTCCATAAGCCAAAGCCGCCACTGCGAAAGGCAGCAGCAGCAAAGGCATCAGCCATTTATGAGACCTCGGAGGGTTCACTATTTACGGGTGTTCCACGCTTCGCGCGAGAATTCGCACTCGGCGAACAGCGGGTCTATGACAATATAGGTGCTCTTAATCTTTCCGTCCAGGAAGGCGTTCACGGCCGCCTGCTGCTTCTGCAGTTCTACCTGATCCAGAATCTGGTTGTAGTCGTTCTCGAAGGTGGCAGTATGGGCCGGGATAATCTTGTCTACCCGGATAATCTTGTAGATGAGGTTGCCCTGACGGCCCTGCAGATAGCCCTCGTTGTCCTGGGAGGCCACGGGCTCGGAAATCTCTCCAGGCTTGAGGTCCTTGATGGCGGCATAGTCGGCCGGTTTCAGCTGGTCTATCTCGAAGTAGGAAGAACCGGTGGAAGGGTCTGCCATCTGACCTCCGTTGGTGCGAGTGGGCAGGTCTTCAGAATAGAAGCGGGCGGCCAGCGGGAAGGTGATTTCTTCGGCCAGAATCTGGGTGCGAAGGCTGTCCAGATGGGCAAAGGCCTTCTCCTGGTCTTCCACTGTGTACTGGGGCTTGAGCAGGATGTGGCGGGCATTGAACATGTCTCCCTTCTTCTCAATCACCTCAATGATGTGGAAACCGTCGGGGGTTTCTACAATCTGGGAGATGGTGCCGGGACGCAGGGCCATGGCGGCATCGGAGAAGGCGGGCCAGAAGATGGACTTGGAGGCCATACCCAGCTCTCCGCCGCGACGGGCACTTCCCGGGTCTTCGGAATAGATGCGGGCCAGGGTGGAGAATTTCTCTCCGTTCATAATGCGCTCCCGCAGGCTCAGGAGCTTCTCACGCACAGCCACGGCAGCGGCTTCGCGGTCCGGATATACGCAAATCTGGCTTAACTGGTACTTCACAGGAACTACCGGAAGGTCTTCCGGGTCTGTGGCGGCCAGATACTGCTGAACATCGTAAGGCGTAATTTCGGGAATCTTGGAAGCAACGGCATAACGCTCCTGCTCGGTGAGGCTCTGCTCTTCCAGGGCCTTTCTCCACTCCTGACGCAGTTTGTACAGGGGCTTGCCAAAATACTTCTCCACTTCCTCATCTCCACCCAGGGAGGTGCGCATGTAGTCTATACGCTGGGAAAGATTGCTCTCCACGACGTCCAGGCTCACGGAGAGGGAGTCTATGCGGGCCTGCATGAGGAACAGCTTGCTCTCCATCATGGCCTCCAGGACTTCACAGCGCATATCCCTGTCGCTGGAGCTGCCGGAGGCGCGCATCTGCTGCACCTCGGCCTCAACATCCGAAAGGAGGATGGTTTCTCCACCTACCACGGCTACGGTTTTGTCCACCACGCCCTTGTACTTCTGGGCGCTCAGAGGAAGGCAGGCTGCCAGAAGCACTGCCACGGCAATTATCTTATTTTTCATTTTCATAGATTACAAACTTGTTGTTCTTGCGGGCGTCTTCCAGGAGACTCTCCGTGAGACCCGTCTCCAGTGAATGTTTGCGGGCGCTCAGGATAAGGTCCCGGATACGCTCCTCACAGTATTCCTGGGGGGCTATTTTGCCATCGGCCACCTGTTCCACCACGTAAATCACATGGAGGTTGCCGGATTCGTCCGGTACTTCCACGAAAGGCTCTTTGTTAAAGCCCGGCGCCTTGAAACCGGCCTGCAGAGCCCGGTAATCTACACCGGCTTCACGGGCCACCACCAGGGCGTCCATCCAAACGTCCGATGCGTCTACGTATTTGATGGCCACGGAAGCGGCCAGGCTGTCGGTTTCCATTACCTCCATTTCATCGTCCGAAGACATTTTGGCCTTCAGGAGCTTGAGGCTGCGGGCGTCGGCCGGAATAATCAAGTAGCGCGACTTGAGGATGGGGCGTTCCAGGCGGAAACGGTCCTGGTTGGCCTGGTAATAGCCGGCAATTTCCTCATCCGTTACCAGGGTGTCCAGCCGCTGCTGGATGTAAAGCTGCTCGTAACGGTATTTGATGAGGCTCTTTCGATATTCTTCCAGTTCTGCGTTCACGTTTTTCTCCTGGGACGACAGCTGGGATTCGGCCATGTCCATGAGAAGGAGATCCTCCGCCCAGGTGAGGATGTACTGACGGGCCAGGGCGGCACTGTCCTCGGCCGATACGCCGGCGGGGATGTAGCTTTCCAGCTCTGAGCGGTGCAGGCGGTGGTCTCCCACCTTGGCCACAACCTCTCCCCGAAACAGCTCTACGGCACCTTCCTGCAAATGCGTTACTGTTTTGCAGGAAAAGGCGGCCAGAAGGGCCAGGACATATAGGACGTGCTTGCTTTTAATCATCTTACAAAGATACGAATTTTTCTCTATTCCATAAGCCTGCGCACCATGCGCATGAGCACAGCGCGTACCTGAGAGGTAGAGGCAAGGGAGCTGTTGGTGAGGATAGAGAATGTAACGGCGGGCTTTCCTTCCCCGTCCAGGATGTAGCCGGAGTAGCAAAGCGTTCCGGACAGTGAACCGCTCTTCATTCTCACGCGCTCGCTACCGGGGAAATTGATGCTGGAAAGCGTTCCTTCCCCAGGTTTGGGCAGAGAAGCCAGGAAAGCACCGAAGGACGGGCTCTTCTGGATGGCTTCCAGGTAGCTAACCATCCATTCCGGGGTAACCCAGTTTTTGACAGACAGACCACTGCCATCGGCCAAATTGATCTGGTCCATATCAAGGCCCAGGTCTCTCAGAACTACGCTTTCTGCTACCAGGCAGCTGTCGTATTCCGCTATGCCGGTGGCCTTTTCTCCCATGTAGCGGAGCATGCTCTCGGCATAGAAATTATCGCTTCTTTCATTGGTGATGCGGGCAATATCGGCCAGGCGGGGGCTCTCGGTATAACCTATTTCAATGGGCGTTCCGGGCTTTCCAACCTCCACAAAATCAGGCCCTTGGATGTAGCCGGCGCGGTTTACATGGGCATAGCCACCGGTGACTTCCCAGCCTGTATCCCGAAGATTTTTCCAGAAATAGTAGGCGCAGGTGAGGGCGCCGTACTTGTTGGATGTGCTTTCAATTTTGGGCCGACGGTCCACTCCGAACACGCCGCGCATCTCGGCGTAAGGGGCCAGGTCCGTAGTGTACAGGTAAAGGCTGTTGCCGCTGCCCTTGGGCCCGGTGACGCCGAAATTGGTCACATGGAGCCAGGGAGTTTCCGGATATACCCGTGTGAGCTGGATGAGCTGCCCTTCCTGGGTGGCCGACACGGCCATGTCTATGGTATTCTCATAGAAGCACAGCGCATTGCCGCCGGTTCCATAGTACGTTCCCATATCGTCATATTCCCAGCTGGGGTGCTCCAGATTGCCTTCCATGGAAGATCCGTCACCTATAATGCGGCCATGGATGCGCTGGATGCCCTTTTCGCGGAGCATAGTCTTCCATTTCCAGAAGAGGGCATCGGCCTTGAGGGCAATGGTGGTATCCTGCGTGCCGATGGTAGGGTCTCCCCCGCCCAGGATGTAGACGTCTCCTTCCAGGGTGCCGTCGGCCCAAAGGGTTCCCGTGTAGGCAAGGCCCGTGCGGAAGCGGAAATCCGGTCCCAGGGCATGGAGGGCTACGCCGGTGGTGATGAGCTTGCGGTTGGAGGCGGGCATCAGACGCATGCCTTCGTTATGACGGGCCAGCACCTTTCCGGAGGCATCCTTGGCGTAAATGCCCCAGGAAGAGCCCTTCAGAGGTTCCTGGGTGGCTTGTTGGTCTACGTATTGCTGGGCTGCGGTCTGTGCCTGCAGGGCTGTTATGGATGTGAGGGCAAAGCCCAAAAGTAAACTTGCGAGACGTTTCATATTAACAAAAGTAACGCTTTTTCCGCATAAATAATGCCATAACTGGGGATTTTCATTAACTTTGTCGCTATGGAGAACACGAATTTAACACCGGAAGAATTAACCAAGTATCAGAAGCACTATTCAGAGAGTGATTTCTGGATTAAGATCCGCACGCTTGCCAAGAAGGCTGGAGCTAAGTTAACTTACTATGCTCTAGTACTTTACTATACCCTTACAGATCCCAAAACACCCACTAAGTACAAAGCGATCATTGCCGGTGCCCTGGGGTACATGATTCTCCCTTTGGACATTGTACCGGACTTTCTCCCCTTCGCCGGCCTGGCCGACGACTGGGCTGCCCTGGTAGCTGCCGTAGCATATGTAGCCACCGCCATCACTCCGGATATTAAAACCCGCGCCCGGGAGAAGGTGGAAGAGTGGTTCGGCCCTCTGGCAGACACCCAGCTGGGAGACCTCCTATGAGGCGTTTTCTGCTTCTCATCTTGCTTCTTATCCCGCTGCAGGGCTTCTCGCAGTGGGTTCATTTTCCGGTAGAGTACCTCAAGTTCACCCCCCGGCAGGACACCCTCACCTTCTATGTGGTGGGAGACGTCCTGGCCCACGGCCGCGTGGTGGAAAGTTCCTCCATCTACGGTTATACGGATTTCTTCAAGCACGTGGAAAACCATATCCGCAGGGCCGATGTGGCTGTCTGCAACATGGAATTTCCCCTGGCCGGCAAGCCCTACACCGGCTACCCCGTCTTCTCGGGCCCTGAATCTTTTGCCGAATATCTATCCGAGGTGGGCTACGACGTCTTCCTCACCGCCAACAACCACGTGCTGGACAAAGGCTTTGAGGGCCTTTCCCGCACCATAGACCAGTTGGAGCAAAGGAATATCATCTACACCGGCACGGCGGCATCGGCCCGGACCGATACCCTCCTGAACCCCCTCATCCTGCAGGTGAAGGGCCTTCGCATAGCTTTTGTGAATTTTACCTACGGCACCAATTCGGGATCGGCCGTTCGCTGGCCCAAGGTGCAACGCATGAATAGGGCGGAACTGGCGCCCGTGATGGCCCGCGCCCGTGCCAAGGCCGATATCATCCTGGTTTTCCCCCACTGGGGAAACGAGTACGAACCCCTCCATAGCCCCTCGCAGGAGAGCATGGCCCGCTGGCTGGTAGAGCATGGAGCCAACGCCATCATCGGCTCACACCCGCATGTGGTGCAGGATATGGAGTGGATAGACGGCGTACCCGTGTACTACTCTCTGGGCAATGCCCTTTCCAACCAAAACGATTTCATCGCCCGCCTGGAAGGCGCCGTCACCCTGCGCTATTTGCTGCGTTTTGGCGAAGAGCCTCAGATGCTGCCGCCCCAGCTGGATTTGCTGTGGTGCACCAAGCCCGGCATGATTGAGAATTCCTACGCGGCCGTCCCCATCGAGTCTCCCGCCTCCATCTGGAGAGACCCTCACGACTACGACATCATGCAGGCCACCCTGGCCGAATACCGCGCCACGCACGGGGAATAATTCATTATTCAAATAAATTTCTTAACTTTGCAGCCGTAAAAACAGTTTTACCATGAACTTAAGAGAGATTAAGAAAGACATCCAGTATGTGATTGGTGCTTTTATCGACGATTGCACCCTGTTCCTGAACATGAACCCCGGCAAGAACGCCGACGAGATTGCCAATCTCATCGACAAGGCCGTGGACCTGTATAACGACCTCCGCGACAAAGTAGTGAAGAGCGCCGGAGCAGAGAAGCCCAAGGTGAACTTCAACGCCATCCGCAAGGAACTGTTGGAGAAGACCGACGCCCTCTACGACGAGCTGGCCGCTTCTGTAAAGAAAGGTTTGGGAAAATAATCCCTATCACATAACAAAAAATAAGCTGCAGGATTCTGCAGCTTATTTTTTTATCAGGGCGCTGGCCCAAACCTCGCAGCCTTCACATCGGCCCACAAAACCCAGCTTTTCGGTGGTGGTGGCCTTTACCGAAACGCGGTCTTCGGAAACACCCAGGATGGGAGCCAGCGTGGCGCGCATGGTGGCAATGTGGGGTGCCAGCTTGGGCTTCTGCAGGGCAATGGTAATGTCTACGTTGCCCACTTCATAGCCACTTTCATGCACCAGGGCCACAACTTTGGCCAAAAGAAGCTTGGAATCTACCCCCTTCCACTCATCGGAAGTGTCGGGGAACAGGTGGCCGATATCCCCCAGCGCCAGGCAGCCCAGCAGGGCGTCGCAGAGGGCGTGGATGGCCACATCACCGTCGGAATGTGCCACAAAGCCGGTGGAAGAAGGGATTTGCACGCCGCCCAGCCACATGGGCAGGCCATCGGCCAGGGCGTGCACGTCGTAACCGTTACCTATTCTGATATCCATAGCTAGAACTTAAAGATGTAATTGATGCCGATGATTACGTCGAAGCGCTTCTGGTACGCAGCGCTGAAAAGGCGGGTGCCTTCGGCGTTGGTGTCAATCACATAAGGTTTGCAGATATCGAAGAATGCGTACGGCCTCAGGACGTGGTGCTTGCTTAGCTTGATATCCGTTCTGAAGATAAAGCGGTAGCGGTTGTTATACACGTGGGTGTAACCGCCGGGCGTATAATCATAGTACGTTGTTCCGTCGGCCTTGGTCTTCATTTCGCCAGAAATCTCTCCCATAGGCTCGTTGAGAGCGGTGCGCATCTCGAAGAAAACGCCGGGCTCAAAGTAAGTCCAGCCCTTGTACTCCACCCCAAAACGAGTCTTTAAGACCAAGGCATTGGGATTGGTCTGGTACACGTTCACACTACCTGTCCGGTGGGTGAGTTGCAGACGCTCCCGCACAGAGAAGCTGAAGTAGTTTGCCGTAAAGTGAGCGCCGGCGTCAAAATAAAAGCGGTGGCGCGCCGGCTTGAAGCTGCGCTCAATGGCATCGTAAGGGTTAATGAGCACATAACCCACGCCCAACTTCACATACTTGGCGGGCTTGTAATCCAGCCCTACCGTGGTATAGAGGCGGTCCAGCGACTGGAATGCACCGCTCATACGAAGCTCTTCCTGCAGGCTCACATGGAGGCCTTTGGTAATCTTATACTCGGCACCTACGGCCATGCGGGCACCTCCTCCCGTTTCGGTTTGGGCGGCGGCGGCCAGCGGCAGTAGCAAGGCAAGGGTTAATGCAATCTTTTTCATTATTCTACGTAGTCTTTAGCTCGGGTAATGGTGTTCACGGTGTTGGTTTCCCCCTTGGGCAGGTGGTAAAACACCTTGATAAAGGCGGCATCCTTCAAGAAATCCACATGGCCTATTTCTATGTTCTCCACCTTCACGCCCAGGCGCTTTTCCAAATCGGCCAGGAGTTCTTCCCTCTTCTCGGGAACAATGAGGTCTATCTTGTCGTACAGCACCAACTTGGTGGTGGTGTGCTTAACCAGCCGCTCGCTTTCCAGAATGGCCACCAGGCCCACGATAAGGGCGTTCACTAAGGCCATTACTCCCACGTTGCCCCAGCTTAGGGCATAGTGCGGGGCGTCGGTCTGAAGGTCCACCACCTGGTATACGGGAGCCAGGCCATTCACGGCGGCCAGGGCAATGATGACAAAGAGGTAAGTCATTTCCCGGATGGGCACTGTTTCCGTGCGGTAACGGATAACGCCGAAGATGGCGAAAAGGCCCAGGGTAAGACCCACTCCCACCTCCACGTTGCCCATAATATAGAGCAGTGTGAGCATGGCCGATGAGAACACCATGAAGGTGAAGTAATAGTCCCGGCGCTGGCTCTTCTTGTAATAGAAGAAGTGCACCAGAATCCAGCACACCAGAAGGTTCAAGCCGAAGCGGATGCCCAGCTCACACACCTTTTGGGACACCGTCATCATGGCGTCCGTTATGGTTGTCACGTCCAGCAGCATGTCGTCAGAGGCATCCAGGTCTCCGAAAGAGGCCAGGTCTTCTTGAACGAAGCGGAATAAAGGGTCAAATATCATTGTATGACAAGCTTTTTATCTATGGTTTTTTCAATGGCTCTTACCTTTACTTTAAAGCGGCCGCTTTTGGCCGATGGGTCCGTAAGGGTAATAGCAATGCAGTATTTGCTAATGCGGACAGGCTTAATCCGGTGTTCCAGGAAGATGCTTCTCATCTTGCTTTGGCATCGGCCGTCCTGCTTCAATTCAATAATCACCGCATCCTGCAGCGTGGTTCCCAGCCCCGTGCGAAGATTGCGAAAGCGCAGCTGCGTGTCCACCGTGAGGCGCTCCGTAAGGTCCGGATTCACAAGCGTGATGCGGGTGAAGGCCGTCTCCAGGGACGGGCTCACGTCTGCCTGCGTAAACCAGGAGTGCTTGGCAAGGTATGCGCAGGCCTCCGGGTTGGCAGAGAAGTCGGTCATCTGTTCCAGCGGCAGGCCGATGCGTTTTTTGCTGGTTCGGCCGTGGTTGTTTTTCCGCTTAATCTCCAGATAGGCTTCTCCCGAGCGCACGTAGCAGCGGGTTCGCACCTTCTGACGCACCAGCCGCCGGTTGTGGTGGTCGTAGAACATCCGAAGCCCGGGGGTATCGAAATATACCGTTTCGTAGGGGCTCTGGCGTTCTCCTTCCGTTACCAATACCCGATAGCCGGCTGCGGCGGCATCGGCCAGGACGCTGCGCAGCGTGGCCTCGTTGGTGAGGAACTTGGCATCTATGCGGTTCATCAGTTTGACGGAATTCATTTCCTCCAGCGTGATGGGGAGCATGTTGTCAAGTTCCTGGCCCAAAGAGATATGTTCTATCTCCGGCATATATTTACAAAGGTAGTGATTTTCCGTGGGAACACAAGAACTACCAGCCGGGGCCCCAGCCACCAGGGCCGCTGTTGCTACTGGAATAGGTGCTCAGGCTTACGTCGGAACCACCGCTGATGCTGGCTTCCTGCTTGGCCATTCCGTTGAAATAGTCTGTTCCGCCCGTCACGCTCACACCGGACTTTAAGGACGGCTGAGAAGCTCCGGACACCACCAGGCCGCTGCCGCCACTGGACGGAGTCTTGAAGGCATAGGAGTTATTACCCACGGCCATGGAATACCAGGTGTTTTTGCTCCAGGAAGAGGCCTGGTAGCACTTCTGGCTAAGGACGGCACCGCCTTCCAGGCCGCCGATGGCAAAGAGGGTTCCACCGTTCACATACAACTTGCAACTAGCCTCCGCGTTGGCATCAATAGCCACCTCGGGGGATCCGCTTCCCACGGCATAGATAACGCCGCCTTCGATGTAGCAGTTGCCGTTGGCATCAATGCCGTCGTTGCCCGTGGAATAGGCACACACGTTGCCGCCGGTGATGGCCAGCATGCCGGCGCTGTTAATGGCGTCGTCCTTGGACTGAGCGAACACATTGCCACCGGTAATTTCAATACGGCCCTTGGATTCTATGCCTTCGTGGTTGGCAGCCTTGGAGCTTATGGTGCCGCCGGAAATGAAGATATTGCCGTCAAACTTGGTGCCCTTGGCGCTCTTGGAATTGTCGCTGGAAGAGGAGCTGCCGCCCCATCCGCCGGGACCGCCGGGACCGAAGCTCTGCGAGGATTTGCCGTAGTTGCTGCCGGTTACGGTTACATCCACCGTGCCGCCCTGGAAATAGGCCACGCCGTCTCCGCTGATGCCTTTGCCACCCTGGCCCTCGTTGGTGATAGTAAGGGTGCCGTCGTTCATCACGAAAATCTGATCGGCCTTTACGCCGGCGGAAGCCTTGTACTCCTGCTCTTCGTCGTCGTAAGCGGTGCCTCCGGTAACGGCAATGGTGGTAACGCCGCCGTTAAACACCACCAGGCTGTCGGAGGTAATGCCCTTTTTCATATGGGCCGATGCCGTCACGTCCAGCTGGCCTCCGTTCACATAAACGGCGTCCTTCCCCCTCAAGCCGTGGCCGGCGGAGGAGGAAACCTTTAGGGTGGGACCTGCCAGGAAGTTCAGGTAATCGTCGGAGGTGATGCCCGATTTACCCACCGCCTTCACTTCCAGCCAGCCTTCGCCGCTGAAGATGAGCTGACCTTCGGAGAAGAAGGCTGCCTTCTCATCTTCATCGGCCGGAGTGGCGGAATAGGAGGTGCCATCGGCCAGATAATTCTGCCCGTTCACCACTACAAAGCAGCGCTTTTTACCCTGGTTGTTGATGGCGGCTCCGGCAGGGTTGGTGATGGAAACGCCGTTCAGCACCAGCGCCTGCTTGTTGTTGGAGTAAATCTTAAGGAAACCGTTGGTGGTGCTTCCGGAGAGTTCATATTTCACTTTTTCCTTGGTGGCGGTGTTGTCCACGGTTACCTGGTTGCCGCTCACTTTCACAATGCCGTTCTCGTCACCGCTTACTGTGGCGCCGCCATTGTCGGAGAAAGTAATAGATATGGTACGCGTGAAAGAAGTGCCCGCAATGAGGTCTTCTTCGTCTTGTTCAACCGTGATGGTTGTGGGTTTGGTTACGCCGGAGGAACTGCCTCCCTGGCCGTAGATATCCTCGTCCCCATCCGGGAAAAGGATTTCTTTGTTGCATCCGGTAAGCGAAAAGGCAATAACCGGAGCCAGTAATAGAACTAACTTCTTCATGGTTACAGGTTTTAAATACACGTCAGTCCCCCCTAAGCCAAATATCGGGCCAAACACAAAAGCCCCTCTCCAAAAACTTGTAAAAACCTCAATTTTTTTACTTTTGCTCTTGCGGTTTCAGAAAAATGTCGTACATTTGCAGTCCCGTTCGCGGGACATATTGAGATATGGTGTAATGGTAGCACTACAGATTCTGGCTCTGTCAGTGAGGGTTCGAGTCCTTCTATCTCAACCAACATAAGAATCAGCCTCCCCATCGAGCTGATTTTTATTTTGAAAACAAGGATGGCGGGGTAGCTCAGCTGGTTAGAGCGTCGGATTCATAATCCGGAGGTCGTGGGATCGTGACCCACTCCCGCTACAAAAAACGGAGAGTTTTGTAGCTGAAAAGAGTCTTTGACTCATTGGGGGCCTAATCCCCCAAACCCCCTGGGTCGCTACGCTCCGTAATCATATGTAAGTGGCCTATATGAAGCCCTTACAACCTCAAGATATTCTTCCGGCGCTTTGTAAGCGGCGGTTTTTTTGTATATTTGTGGCAGCACAAAACTCTCTGATTATGAAACGTCTGTTAATCTTTTTTGCTGCTACCATACTGCTGGC
>DFLI01000127.1:3866-4003 GCA_002373715.1 Bacteroidales bacterium UBA3623 | reverse complement strand
CCGTTGCAGATCCACACCTTGATACCCATGGTACCCATCTGGGTGTTGGCTACTGCAAGAGCGTAGTCGATATCGGCACGGAAGGTGTGCAGCGGGGTGCGGCCTTCCTTGAACATCTCGGAGCGGGCGATTTCGGC
>DFLI01000127.1:0-3789 GCA_002373715.1 Bacteroidales bacterium UBA3623 | reverse complement strand
CCGCCTACACGACCGCTGATCTGGACCTTGATGCCCTCGGCACCTACGCGCATGGCGGTGGCGATGGCCATCTTGATGGCGCGGCGATAGCTCACGCGGCCTTCGATCTGGCGGGCGATGGAGTCTGCCACGATGGTGGCATCCACCTCAGGGCGCTTTACCTCGAAGATGTTGATCTGAACATCCTTCTTGGTAACCTTCTTGAGCTCTTCCTTCAGTTTGTCCACTTCCTGACCACCTTTGCCGATGATCACGCCCGGACGGGCTGCGTGGATGGTGACGGTGATGAGCTTCAGGGTGCGCTCGATGATGATGCGGGACAGGCTGGCCTTGGCCAGACGGCTGCCCAGGTATTTACGGATCTCGTAATCTTCGGCGATCTTCTCGGCGTAGTTACCGCCTACCCAGTTGGAGTCCCAACCACGGGTGATACCGATACGGTTGCTGATAGGATTAGTTTTCTGTCCCATAGTTTATTCCTCCACTGCTTTTTTGGTGTCCAGGATAATGGTAACGTGGTTGGAACGCTTGCGGATGCGACCGGCGCGGCCCTGAGGGCAGGGACGGATACGCTTGAGCGTGCGGCCTTCGTCTACCATGATGGTCTTGACGATCACGTTGCCGGATTCCAGTTCCTTGGTCTGCTCCGGGTTCTTGGCTTCCCAGTTGGCGATAGCGCTCTTGAGAAGTTTCTCCAGGTATGCGGAAGCGTCGCGCTTGGAATAGTGCAGGAGATCCAGGGCGTGGT
This sequence comes from Bacteroidales bacterium UBA3623, assembly GCA_002373715.1. Taxonomy (GTDB): domain Bacteria; phylum Bacteroidota; class Bacteroidia; order Bacteroidales; family UBA932; genus Cryptobacteroides. The sequence continues at coordinate 3,041 of DFLI01000127.1, read as the reverse complement.
TTACTTCCACTCCACGGACGGTATCTGCCACCAGACGCATCTTCTGCGGGGAGGTAGGAACATCGTTAAGTTTTGCGATAGCGGTCTGCTTCTTGGTCTCTTTCAGGCGCTCGGCCATCAGTCTTTTTCTCTTTCCCATAATGTCAATCCTTTAAACATTATTTCTTATTGTTGCCTGCGTGGCCGCGGAAAGTGCGGGTGGGAGCGAACTCACCGAGCTTGTGACCGACCATGTTCTCCGTAACATATACCGGAATGAACTTGTTACCGTTGTGAACGGCGATGGTGTGGCCCACAAAGTCAGGGGAGATCATGCTGGCACGGGACCAAGTCTTGACAACCTCTTTCTTCTTGCTGCCGTCATTCATAGCGAGAATGCGATTCTCGAGAGCTTCCTGAATGTACGGTCCTTTTTTAAGTGAACGACTCATAATCTGTTAGTTTATTCCGTTATTTCTTACGTCTTTCAATGATGAACTTGTTGGACACGGCCTTCGGGTTGCGGGTCTTGTAGCCCTTTGCAGGCAGACCCTTACGGGAACGCGGGTGTCCACCGGAGGCGCGGCCTTCACCACCACCCATCGGGTGATCGTGGGGGTTCATCACAACACCACGGTTGTGAGGACGCTTACCCTGATGACGGGTACGTCCGGCCTTACCGTCGGATTCCAGATTATGGTCCGGGTTGGAAACGGTACCTACAGTAGCGCGGCAGGCTACGGGAACCATGCGGGTCTCACCGGAAGGGAGACGGAGGATGGCGTAGTTGCCTTCGCGGGCGGCGAGCTGGGCGTAAGTGCCGGCGGAGCGGGCCATAGCGGCGCCCTGACCGGGACGGAGCTCGATAGCGTGTACGAGGGTACCAACAGGGATGTTGGCGAGAGGGAGGCAGTTACCCATATCCGGGGAAGCGTTGGGGCCACTCTCTACCACCTGACCGACCTGAAGGCCGTTGGGGGCGATGATGTAGCTCTTCTTGCCATCTTCGTATTCGATGAGGGCAATGCGGGCGCTGCGGTTAGGGTCGTACTCGATGGTGAGAACGGTTGCCTTGAACTCGTCGCGGTTGCGGACGAAGTCCACAATACGATACATTCTCTTGTGACCGCCACCACGGTAACGCACGGTCATCTGACCGGTGTTGTTACGACCACCCGTGCTCTTGAGCGGGGCGAGGAGCGGTTTGTAGGGCTTCTTCGCAGTAATTTCCTCGAAGGAGCTGATAGCTTTGTTGCGCTGACCGGGAGTAACCGGCTTGTACTTCTTAATTGCCATAACTTATTCTCCTTCTTAGACGTTAGCGTAGAAATCAATCTTATCTTCACCTGCAAGCGTGACATAAGCCTTCTTGAAGTGATTCATACGACCGCGCAGAAGGCCGGCCTTGGTGTAGCGCTGCTTGCGCTTGCCGTGATAGTTGAGGGTGTTCACGTCTGCGACGGTAACGCCGTACATCTGCTCAACGGCAGCCTTGATCTGGAGCTTATTGGCCTTGCGGTCCACGATGAAACCGTAACGGTTGAGCTTCTCGCCCTCAGCCGTCATTTTCTCGGTTACGATTGGCTTAATTAAAATACCCATTGTTCTTTCTCCTTTACTTTACTCTTGCTGCGAGGATATCCTGCACGCCGTCCACAAGCACCAGAGAATGGGCATTCATGATAGCGTAGGTGTTGATCTCGTCAACGGTGATGACCTGCACGTCGGGCAGGTTACGGGATGACAGGAAAATATTGTTGGAGTTCTCCGGGAGGACGAAGAGAACCTTGCGGTCTCCGGCCTTGATGTTGGAGAGAATGTTCTTGAACTCCTTGGTCTTGGGGGCGTCCATGGCGAAGGGCTCTACGAGCACGATCTTGCCTTCGGCGGCCTTGTAAGAGAGGGCGCTCACGCGGGCCAGCTGCTTCACCTTCTTGTTCAGTTTGAAGCTGTAGTTGCGCGGCTTGGGGCCGAACACATTACCACCACCCACGAAGATACCAGCCTTCAGGGAGCCGTGACGAGCACCGCCGCCGCCCTTCTGGCGACCGAGTTTCTTGGTGGAATAGGCAACCTCGCTGCGATCCTTGGTCTTGGCAGTGCCCTGACGCTGAGCGGCGAGATAGTTGAGGACGTCCAGATAGATGACGTGGTCGTTGGGCTGCACGCCGAACACCTTCTCGTCAAGGACTACCTTCTTTCCGGATTCAGTTCCGTCAATCTTATATACAGAAAGTTCCATAGCTTAAGCCTCCAGAATAATGTAAGAACCCTTGGCTCCAGGAATGGAACCCTTGATAACCAGCAGATTGTTCTCGGGGATAACCTTGAGAACTTCCAGGTTGAATACCTTCACGCGCTCGTTGCCCATGTGGCCTGCCATACGCATGCCGGGGAATACGCGGGACGGCCAGGAGCTAGCGCCCATGGAACCGGGGTGACGAAGGCGGTTGTGCTGACCGTGGGTCTGGCCACCTACACCGGCGAATCCGTGACGCTTCACGACGCCCTGGAAACCTTTACCTTTAGAAGTACCGACAACATCAACGAATTTGACATCCTCAGTGAAGACATCGGCCACGGTGATGGTGTCTCCGAGCTTGAGCTCTCCGGCGAAGTTGGCCTCGAATTCTACGAGTTTCTTCTTGGGAGTAGTTCCAGCCTTTTCGAAATGGCCCTTAAGAGCCTTGCTGGTGCGCTTCTCTTTCTTTTCGTCATAGGCAAGCTGCACGGCGGCATAACCATCGGTTTCTACAGTGCGAACCTGCGTGACAACACACGGACCAGCCTCAACGACAGTGCACGGGATATTCTTCCCGTCGGCACCGAAGACGGAAATCATTCCGACTTTCTTTCCAATTAAACCAGGCATTGGTGTTTGTTAATTAATTGTTACTTAATGTTTTAACGCATATTGGAGGCCTCTTGGGCACAATTGCGGACCGCAAAGATACGATTAAATTCCTGATTTTCAAAAAATTTTCAACAGTTTTATCAACAACTCGCGGATTATTTATACCTTTGTTTAAGTACACGACAATACCAACTTTTTGGGATTTCAA
>DFLI01000069.1 GCA_002373715.1 Bacteroidales bacterium UBA3623 | reverse complement strand
AAAGGCGTGTTGCGGAGGCTTTCCAGCCGCACGTCTCCGGGGTGGCCGGCCATCATGGAAGCGGCGGCCCAGTGGTCTGCCATGCGGGGGCCCAGGCGCCAGACGCCGTCTCCACCGGCAGAGTAACCCATAATATATACCTTATTAGGATTGACATCCAGGGCCGATACGGCATAGCGGATGATAGCATCGTAGAAAGCATCGGCCTCATTCACAAAATGGAGGTCCCAGGTGTCCTGGATGGCGCGGGGGCACAGGTACACGGCATCTGCGGGCTGATAAAGTCTCTTCTGGTTTTCCCACTGCTGGTCGTTCACTCTGGACGGGGCACCGCCGCCACCATGCAGGGAAATGAACAGGGAACGGCCGCCGGCGGGAATGGTTCCGTAAGTGGTCCACCAGACGGGCATTTTTTTGCCGCCGATGATGAGCTTGCCGGCATTAAAGGCCTCTGCATAAGCGGCTTTCACGGCAGCCTTGTAAGCGTCCTGCAGCTGGCCCATGTAGGTTTGGACCTCATCGGCCGTAAGACTTTCCTTATTAGCCAGGGCGCTTCCGGCCGGGGCCTGGATAGTTACCTCGGTGAGGGGTGCGGGGTCCTTTTGCTGTTGGGGCTGAGGGTCCGGTTCGGGCTGAGCCGATGACCCGCAGGAGAAGGCCATCAGGCCAATGATCAAGGGAAAATAGTATAGTTTCATAAGCAGTTAATATTCGTACAAATATAAGCAATTTTTGGTATCTTTGCAGAATAATACTAACCCTGATGAAATTACCTTTTTCGAAAAGACCGAACCTTAAGATATTGGTTTGCAACGACGACGGCTACAAGGCTTCCGGTATTCACGTGCTTGCACGCGTCATGTCCAAATTCGGAGATGTAACCGTGGTGGCTCCCAAATTCCACCAGAGCGCCACTTCCATGTCCGTATCGCTGGGCGTGAAGCAGCTGGCCTACAAGGACCTCCCGGAAGAAGGTCCCGGCAAGTGGACCTACCTGGACGCCACCCCCGCCTCCTGCGTGAAGTTTGGCCTGGAGTTCAAGTACGAAAACCGTGACCCGGACCTGGTGGTATGCGGCATCAACCACGGCACCAATGCTTCCACCGCCGCCAATTACAGCGGCACGCTGGGCGCTGCAGAAGAGGCTGCCGTCAATGGCCGCAAGGCCATCGGCGTATCCCTTTGCGATTTCCGCTCCGATGCAGATTTCTCCGCCGTGGAGGCCCTGCTGCCGGATATCATGAAGAAGCTCATAGACAACTGGCCGGGAAACCGTCCGGGTCTGTACTATAATATTAATTTCCCGGCCATGCCCCTGAAGGAAATCAAGGGCATCAAAGTGGCCCGCCAGGGTGCCGGTCACTGGATTAAGGAGTTCGAACCCTGGGACGAAAACAGCCTGGGCGTGCTGAACGATGCCTTCCTCTGGCAGCACTACCGCGTGAATCTGGAAGACGGCGAAAAGGCCGTGTTTATGCGCGGCACCTTCGTAAACGACGACCCCGATGCCGACATGGCAGACCATCTGCTGCTGGAGCAAGGCTACGTGACCATCGTGCCCTTCAACGCCCAAATGACAGATTTGGCAGAAATGGAGCGGCTGCAAAATACCCTATGAGGTATTACATCATTGCCGGCGAAGCCTCCGGAGACCTCCACGGAAGCAACCTGATGAAGGGCCTGTATGCGCAGGACCCTTCTGCTACCGTGCGCTTCTGGGGCGGGCCTCTCATGGACGGCGTGTACAAGCAGCATGAAAGCGGGGAAGGTTTAGTGGCCGATTACCGCCAAACCGCCGTGATGGGCTACCTGGAAGTGCTGCTCAAGGGACGGGAAATCCTTCGCCGCGTGCGCCGCTGTGAGGAAGACATCCTCTCCTGGAAGCCGGATGTGGTTATTCTCATTGACTATCCGGGCTTCAATTTCAAGATTGCCGAGTTTGTCCATGGCGCCGGTTTCAAAGTATTCTACTACATTGCGCCCAAAGTGTGGGCCAGCCGCGAAGGCCGCATCCGCAAGCTCCAGGCCTTTGTAGACCGCTTGTACATCATTTTCCCCTTCGAGATACCGTACTTCGAATCCAAGGGAGTGCCCTTCACTTATGTGGGCAACCCGCTGGTAGATTCCATAGACGACAGTCCTGCTCTGAAGGAGAGCCGGGAAGCCTTCCTGGCCCGCACCGGCCTGCCGGATGTGCCCTGGATGGCCCTCCTGGCCGGTTCCCGCAGTATGGAGATTGGCCAGATGATGCCCGTGTACATGCAGATGGCCGATGCCTGGCACGCCCAGGACCCCGCTATGCATTTTGTGGTGGCCGCAGCCCCGTCCCGCACCATGAAGGATTACGAGAAGTACCTGGGCGGCAGGGATTACGTGCACGTGGTGTTCAACGAAACCTACGGTGCCATCCGCCACGCGCAGACGGCCGTGATTAACTCCGGCACCGCCTCGCTGGAGGCGGCGCTCATCGGCACGCCCCAGGTGGTTACCTACCGCGTGGCCGCTGCCAGTGCCTTCATCATGCGCCGCATCATCAAGGTGAAGTACGTGTCCCTTACCAACCTCATCCTGGACCGCCCGGCCGTAGCCGAGCTGCTGCAGGAGAACTTCACCGTACCCAAACTGATGGCCCAGCTCCGGCGCCTGCAGGAACCCGCCAGCCGGGAAACCATGCAGGCCGATTACGCCCAGATCCGCAGGCTCCTGGGCGGCTCCGGCGCCTCCCAGGCCGCCGCCCGCGCCATGATTGAAGATCTGAGGGCGTAATTGTCGCAGGTGGGGCTTGGTTCCGTCGCAGGTACCTATGTTTGCTGTCGCAGGTGGCCTTGCGTTGCGTCGCAGGTCCTCATTTTTTTGCTAACCTGCGACGGAAAAGTGCCATCAGTGCGAAATAGCGTCGCAGGCCGGCCGATTTTTCGGGACCTGCGACGATTCTTGTCACCACCTGCGACGGACTCAGCTTCCACCTGGGACAGGAGACGAACAGGCCTGCAACAGGAAAAACACCGGCAGCAATGAACTCCACCATCGGCCCTAAGAAACACAAAAAAAACCGGCTCCAAACGGAGTCGGTTTTTCATTCAATAGCGGGAATAGCTTACTTGGTAATCACCTTGGCCATTTCGCAAACCTTGTTGCTGTAGCCCCACTCGTTGTCGTACCAGGCGCAAACCTTTACGAAGGTCTTGTCCAGCTGGATACCGGCCTTCTCATCGAAGATGGAAGTGCGGGCGTCGTTGCGGAAGTCGGTGGAAACGACAGCTTCGTTGGTGTAACCAAGAACACCCTTGAGTTCACCCTCGGAGGCGGCCTTCATGGCAGCGCAGATTTCCTCGTAGGTAGCTTCCTTAGCGAGTTCGCAGGTGAGGTCTACGAAGGACACATCGCTGGTGGGAACACGCAGGGACATACCGGTGAGCTTGCCGTTCAGTTCGGGAAGAACCTTACCTACAGCCTTGGCAGCGCCAGTGGAGGAAGGGATGATGTTCTCCAGGATACCGCGGCCACCGCGCCAATCCTTCTTGGAAGGACCGTCAACGGTCTTCTGGGTAGCGGTAGCAGCGTG
>DFLI01000009.1 GCA_002373715.1 Bacteroidales bacterium UBA3623 | reverse complement strand
GCCTCCAGAAAGCCGAAAAGGAAAAATACGACGCCATATTCTGCGACATCAAGATGCCCGAAATGGACGGCACCGAGATGCTGGCCAAAGTAATAGAAGAGGGCATAGAGACGCCCGTGGTAATGGTTTCCGGTCATGCCGATATTACCACCGCCGTGGATTGCATCAAAAAGGGAGCTTTCGATTTCATCGAGAAGCCGCTGGACTTGAACCGCATCCTCATCACCCTGAAGAACGCCACAGACAAAGCCACCCTGGTTAAAGAAACCAAAATCCTCAAAAAGAAGATTTACGGCCGCGAGATGGTGGGCGCTTCCGGCCCCATCGCCCATCTGAAGGATATGATCCAGAAGGTGGCTCCCACGCAGGCCAGCGTGCTCATCACCGGCCCCAACGGTTCCGGTAAGGAGTTGGTGGCCCAGAGCATCTATCAGCTGTCCCAGCGTTCGCAGATGCCTTTTGTAGAGGTAAACTGCGCCGCCATTCCCTCCGAGCTCATAGACAGTGAACTCTTCGGCCATAAGAAGGGCTCCTTCACATCGGCCATCCGGGATCATAAGGGTAAATTTGAGCAGGCCGATGGCGGCACCATCTTCCTGGACGAGATTGGAGACATGTCCCTGGCGGCCCAGGCCAAGGTGCTGCGCGTACTGCAGGAAAGAAAACTTACCCCGGTGGGAGGAGACAAGGAAATAACGGTGGACGTGCGCGTGATTGCCGCCACCAACAAGAACCTCCAGGAAGAGATTGTTAAGGGCAACTTCCGTGAAGACCTTTATCACCGCCTGAGCGTCATCGTGCTCAAGGTTCCCGCCTTGGACGAAAGAAAGGAAGACATTCCGCTCCTTATCAATTACTTCTCCGGCAGCATCTGCTCCGAGAGCGGAAAGCCCGTGCGCGAGTTCGCCCCCGAGGCCCTTTCCCTGCTGCAGGAACGCTCCTGGCCCGGTAACATCCGCGAGCTCCGCAACGTGGTAGAGCGCCTGCTCATCCTGGGCGGCAGCCCTATATCGGCCCAGGACGTCAAGGATTACGCCTTCTAAGCCGGCATGAAGGTTTGGAAAGTCATACGGAACGTGCTGCTCGGGCTTGTGGGCCTGGTGCTGGTGCTTCTGGTGGCTCTCCAGATTCTGCTGCGGCCTTCCGTGCTCACCGGCATTGTTAACGACGTGGTGGCGGGCCTGGTGGAAGGAGATGTAGCCTTCCGGGAGGTACGCGCCCACGTTATCAAGAGCTTCCCTTACCTGAACATAGACGCCAAGGAGTTCTCCCTTACCTATCCTCATGAGCGGTATGCCCGCTATGACAGCGTGTACACCCAGGTGGGCCGACGCCGCAACCTCCTGCATATGGGTTACGGGAAGGACGGAGTGGACACCCTGGCATCGGCCAAAGAGCTGAGCATTTCGCTCAATTATGTGGCGCTGGCCAAAGGCGCCTATCATATTCACAAGGCAGAGCTGATGCGCCCCCGCATCTTTGCTCATTATTACGATTCTACAGCAGCCAACTGGGATATCCTCCCGCTGAGCTCCAATCCCGAGGACACCACCAGCAAGCCTCTTCCTTCCATCCGGATAGACAAAATAGGCCTTTCAGACAGGCCCATCGTGGTATTTACCAATCCGGTAGATACCCTGCACGCCATGTTCAGCATGCGTCGGCTCAGCCTGGATGGCCGGCTGGAGGTGAATAATCTGGAAAAGGCCGAAGCCCGCTTCGCCATAGATTCCATGCTCATCTCCGGGCAATTGCCGCAAGACACCCTGGCGGTACGGCTGGAATCCCTGCGCCTTTTGGCGGCCAAAAGGCATGTGGAGGCCAGCGCAGACGCTTCCACCCGCCTTCACACCAGCAGCTTCGGGCGCCTGACGGTCCCCATCGGCCTGGAAGTAAATGCAGATTTTCCCAAAAGGGCCGATGATGCCCTGGAAGTTATTCTGAACGCCTTGAAAATCAGGCTTTCTGCCCTGGAGTTGGAAGGCAAAGGGCAGCTGGTCAAGTATCCCGGCAAATGGGAAATGGACCTGCAGGCCGCCATTCAGGACTGTCCGCTGGGTAAACTGATTCAGGAGTACAAGAACAACCTGGAGTTCCTGAAAAAGGTAGATACAGATGCCAAGGTCAGCCTGGAAGCTTCTGCGAAAGGCTTTTATGGAGAAGGCCTCACGCCGGCCCTCAACGCACACCTGCGGGTGCCGCCCGCTACCATCGACTACGAAGGCCTGGGCCGCAAAGGCCGGCTGGCAGTGGATACACAGATTACAACGGACGATTTGCAGGAGGTAGATGCCCAGGTGAACCGCCTGCTGCTGGATATAGCCGGGGCCCGCATGGATTTCACGGGAACGGCCAAGGACCTGCTGGGAGAAGACCCTCTGGTACAGCTCAGCGGCAGCGCCAAGGCCCGGCTGGATTCCCTTACCAAAGTATTCACATCCTCCATGGGCCTCTCCGGAACCGGTAATCTGGACCTTAAGCTTCGCGCCAAGGCCCGGCTCTCCCAGCTGGACGCAGCGCATATAGGGAAAGCCGATATCAACTGCGACCTCACGGGCCACAACCTCTCGCTGGATTATCCTTCCGACAGCCTCACCGCCCTGCTTCCTTCTCTTGAAGTGAACCTGGCCACCCGGGGCAATACCATAGACCGCAACCTGCCCCAAGGAGACCGGGTACTGGGCCTCAAAGCCCTCATTGATACCCTGGACGTAACCTACGGCAACACGTTCGTAAAGGGTGGAAAGCTGAATATCCTCATGCAGAATTCGGCCGATGTGCTGCAGGGCCGCACGGACCGCACGTCCATCATGGGCCTGCTGAAGGTGAACAACCTGCGCATGCGGGACGGGGACGGCATGTCTGTGGGTGTGAAAGAGAATACCGAGCGTTTCCGCCTGGAGCCCGCCTCCGGGGAGCGTTCCGTGCCCCGCCTCAACCTGGCCTCCAACAGCGGCCGCCTCCGCGTAAGGATGGGGGCCGATGTATACTACCTCCGGGACGTGAATTTTGACGTATCGGCCCTCCGGCACCAGACTCGCCAGCCTTCCTCCGAGCGTATATCCCACCTGCTGGATTCCCTCCAGCGCCTCTATCCGGACGTGCCCCGGGATTCCCTTTTCCGCAAGGC